>NZ_JBEXXE010000069.1:0-39249 GCF_040630255.1 Streptomyces sp. NPDC005820 | reverse complement strand
TCGCAGCCAGGACGTCCTCGATCCCCTCCGGTCTCCCCATACCAGAACAACGAGCCCCACAGCTGGAAGCCACGACTTGTTTCCCGGCAGGCCCTTAGCGCCCTGGCGAGGCCTTGAGCGGGGTGTGACGCAGTCCCTCCTCGACGATCTCGGTGACGGGCCCCGGCGGGCACGCGCGCTGCGGCTGACGTTCGGGGACCTCGCCCACGACTTCAGCGGCCCGCTGATCCAGCGCGAGCCGCTGTCGGAGACGGAGCCGCTGGTCTTCAACTATCTGGCCTGGCTGCGTACCGCCTCTCCGGCGGCGCTGCGTGACCAGAGCGCGCCGCCGGTCGGGCGGCCGCTCGACGCACTGCTCTATCTGATGCTCCGTCACGCCCTGTTGCGCGCGTACGACACCGCGGCGCTCGATCTGCTCACCTGGCGCGGTCTCGCCGTCGCCCACGACAGGTTCGAGGCGGAGCTGGTCGACGTGGTCCCGCCCGGCAGGATCCCGGACCGGACGGCCTGGACACGGTTCGAGCAGCGCGTGCCCGGTGTGACCGGGGACCGTACCCTCGGCGTCTTTCTGGCCGACCCACGCGCCGCCCGGTCGGCGGGCGCGCCCGAGGTGCGCCGGGCACTGGCTCCGCTGGCCCGGCTGCGGGCGGATCTGCGGATCCTGGAGCAACTGCCCAGCGCCGAACTCGAACGGCTCTTCACCGAGGCCCTGGACCACTGCTCGCACCGGCTCGATCCGTGGATCACGTCGCTGTGCACCCAGCGACTGGAGCGGATGCGGCAGACACAGCCGCTGGGCGTCCATGTCGGAGCCTATGGCTGGGTGGAGAACCTGCGGCCCGATCCCGTGCCGGAGCTGGTGCCGGTCAGGGTCGGCGCGGCGGGCGAGCCCGACCGGGCGCGCCCGGACCTCGGCGGCCATGTGTACGCGCCGTCGATGCTGCACGGCGCCACCGCGGCGGTGCTGCGCAGCGCCCGGCTCACCCGAGGCGGTGAGGAGGCGTACGCAGTGGATCTCTCGTCCCGGCGGGTGCGGGAGGCGCTCGCGCTGATCGACGGGGTGCGTGCGGACCAGCCGCTGGGTGCCGGGCTCGGGTACCGCTTCGAGCGCGGGCTCCACGAGGGCCATCCCGGGGTGGAGCTCGACCGGTTCATCGACGATCTGCGGGCGCTCTATCCCCTGGTCGCGAACAAGACGCAGGACAGCGGGGAGCCCGCGGAGTCGGTGGCCGCCCGCAATGTCGTCGACGGCCTGCGGCTGCGCGCCGCCTGGCGCGCCGGGACCATCCCGTGGGGCAGCGCGGGGCTCACCCCGACTGCGCCGCAACGCGCCGCGATCGAAGCGGAGTTGAGGCGCCTCGACGACGCCGTGGATGCGGTCGCCGATCTGCTGCTCGCCGAGTCGGTCCATCAGGTGCTGCGAGGCAGTCCGGCCGCGGCGGGCGCGACGCTCGACAGTCTCGCCAAGGGCCACCGGCCGCCCGAGCCGGAGGTGGCCACGCTGCCGCGCGGCGGCGGGGTGCTGCACCAGCGCCTCGCGCTGGTCGTCTCCGGGGCGACGCTGCCGCCGGAGTGGGCGGCGCTCGGTGCGACGCCCCGTGCGCGGGCCGCGCCCGAGCTCAATGCATGGCTCGGCCGGCTCCTCGGTCCTCCGGCGCGGCTGGGGTGCGTTGCGACGGCCGAGGGCGGGGCGCCGCGCACGGTCACGGCGGCGGACCTCGTGCTCGCGCCGGTCGATCTGCTGCTCCACGCCGCCGCGCTCCAGGCGGGTGCCGCGACGGCCGAACTGGACCGCCGGATCGCCTGGGAGGTGACCGGGGCGGCCGGGCCGGACACCGCCGTCACCATCGACTACACGGACCCGGGCGGAGCGGACCTCACCCTCGCCGAAGGCCTTGAGCTGCTGTCGGAGGTGGCGCGGACGCTGGGCTTCGCGCGGCCGCTGGCACCGGCCGACCTCGTCGCCCCCGAGCAGGAGGCGGCCCTGGGCACGGCCGATGTGATGGCCGGTGAGCTCGACGGGCGCGCCGACGCGGCGGAGACTGCGCTCGACGCGGCCGCCCAGGCGCTCGACGCCGCCCTCGCGGTCGTACGCGCCGCACCGGAGGGCACCGATCCCGACCTGTCCGCGCTGCGCGCGGCGCTGGTCGGCGCGACCGCGTTCGGTGTCCCGGACGCCTTCCCGCCCTCCCGTCACGACGAGGGACCGGCCGAGCGTGAGGCGCTGTCGGCGCTCGGCGAGGCGGCCGTGGCCGAGCTCGGCCGGCGGATCGCCGCCCGCTCCGGCGCGGCGGACGCGGCGCAGCGGCTGCGGGCGGTGTTCGGACGCGCGCTGCCGGTCCTGCCCCGGTTCCGGCCTGCCACGCCGGGGGCTCTCGCCGTCGCGCTGACCGCCGAGCCCGGTCTGGGCGCCGACCCGGGCGGGGCGGTGGAGGGCTGGCTCGCGGGCGTGCTGCGGGTCCGTGAGCCGCTGGACGCCTGGCGGCAGGTCGTCGCCTACACCCGGGCGACCGGCGCGGGCATGGACCGCCCGCGCATCGTCCAGTTCCCGCCACAGGATGGCGCGCCGTGGGCGGCGCTCGACCACCCGGCCGGGGTGCCGCACCGCTCCGGGCTGACCTCGCTCGCGCTGTTCGGCGACGTACCCGCGGCGGACGAGCCGTGGAGCGGGCTGCTGCTGGACACCTGGCCTGAGATCCTGCCGAACCGAGAGGAGGAGGCAGGGGTGGTGTTCCACCACGACGCGCCGGGCGCCCAGGCCCCCCACTGCGTACTGCTCGCCGTCCCGCCGACGGAGGCCGACCACTGGAGCTACGGCGACCTGGAGGTGACCCTTCTCGAAACGCTGGAGCTGGCCCGCGCGCGGGCGGTCGATCTATCGGATCTCGGCCGCCACGGCCAGCTCTTCCCGGCCGCGTATCTCGCCTCGAACGTCAAGAACGCCACGATCGCCACCTCGTTCGGCGGTCTGCTGACCGGCCGGCCCACCATCCTGCGGGAGGACTGATGCCGAGCGTGACCTACTGGAACCGGGTCGAGCCGACCCCGCGCTCCGACAGCCTCGTCCGGGGCCTCGAAGCACCGGTGCGCGACCCGCTGTGGTTCCTGGCCCGCCAGTGGCAGCTGGGCGAATTCCGGGGGGAGGACGCGGCCTCGCCCGCGTATGTCACCCTCGCCACGAGCACGGCGGGGTTCGAGGGCTGGCGCAGCGGCCCGGGGGCGTTCGCGCCGCTGGACGGCAGCGCGCCGCTGGAGGCGCTGGTGCAGACCGAACAGGCCACACCGGACTGGCGCACGGCGGTCGAGCTCGGCCACGCCCTCGTCCGCGAACTGGCCGGACACGGCGCGGACCCGGCCGTGGCCGCGGCCGTACGCACCACGTTCCCCGTGCCGCGCCCCGAGGAGCTGGGCGAGGACGACCGGGCGGACGTCGCCCTCACACGCTTCCTGCGGGTGTGCGGCGGGCGGGCCGTCGACGGGATCGCGGCGCGCGCGGCGGCGGCGGCCGCCGCGCCCGGGGTGCCGGCCGAGCTGGTGCTTCCTCTGGGCCAGGATCCGGGGCCCATCGCCGATGCGTGCGGAGCGTTCCTGGCCTGGGCGGACCGGGCGTACGGCGCGCTCGGCCGGGCCGACGCTCCCGCCTGGCGGCCGGACCGGCTCGACTACGACGTGGAGGTCCTTGCCGCCACACCCGCTGGCGGGCGGGACCGGCTGACCGCCCACACCGGCCCGAACGGCGAGTACGACTGGTACGGCTTCGACGTGGCCGGCGCCGATGCGGCGGCGCCGCCGCCCGCCGTGACCACCGTGCACAGCAGCCTGTTCCCGACCCGGGTGAGCTTCGCGGGCATGCCGCACAGCCGCTGGTGGCAGTTCGAGGACGCGCGCTTCAACTGGGCCGATCTCGACGCCGACCGGCGCGAACTGGCCAAGACACTCGTCCTGGACTTCATGCTGGCGCAGGGCGACGACTGGTTCGTCGTCCCGTTCGGCCAGCCCGTCGGCTCGCTGCTGCGTATCGACCAGCTCCTCGTACGGGACGTGTTCGACGAATGGACGCTGGTGGGCCGGGCCGACGCCGACGAGGACGGCTGGACGATGTTCTCCACGACCGACGCCTTGGGGGGCACGGCCGACTACTTCGTGCTGCCGCCCTCCGCCCTGCGGGCCACCGTGGACGGCCCGGTGATCGAAGAGGTGCGGTTCCTCCGCGACGAGCAGGCAAACATGGTCTGGGCCGTGGAGGCCACGACGGAGAACGGCGTCGGCCGCCCGTGGGATGGGTGTGAGCGCGCCCTGACGGTGACGGAGCGGCCGCCGCCCGACCCGCCGACCGAGGCTCCGCTGCGCTACCGCCTGCAGACCACGGTGCCGGTCAACTGGATTCCGTTCCTTCCCGTGCGAACCGACGCGGCCCTGCGCTCGGTCGCCCTCCAGCGCGCGGCGATGCAGCGTTTCACGGACGGCGCGCTGGAGAGTGTCCCGCCCGTCGGCCGCGTACTGACGCCCGATGGCCTTGCGGATCCCTCCGTCTACCGGGTCCGCGAGGAGGAGGTCGAGCGCTCCGGCACACGGCTCCTGCGAGCCGTGCGCCGTACGCGGTGGCTCGGCGGGCAGACGCACGTCTGGGTGTCGCGGCACCGCCGCGTCGGCTTCGGCGAGGGAGCCTCTGGACTGGCGTTCGACCGCGCTGAGGAGACCGGCGGCTAGGCCTCTAGGGGGTTGAGGAACTTCAGAGCGAGAACCGGCGCTTGCACTCTCCGTGACGATCTGCCGCAGAAAATGGCCCATTATCCGTGATGCGGTTACCGTGAGCTGCGATTCAGGGCCACTTCGGACGCCCGAAGCGGCCCCATTATCTGCGGCATCGGGCCCCGGAGGGCTTGGCGCACGTTTTGACATCGATGTTCCTCGACCCCCGGCGCCACGGTTCAAGAGATCACTCCGCGTCTGTCCAGTGGTAGCGATCCGGGCTTATGGGATAACCCGGTCGGCAGATCTCGCACATCACGACCTCCCGGCCCGCCCGTAGGGCGCGATCCACCTCTCGGGGAGTGTGGCACTCACGCTCATGTGCGATTCACGGCGTACTACTTCCTCGCGTACTGCCTTGCGGCGGCGGTACGCCTTCTGACGGCAGGCGGATGTCACACTGTTGGCAGGGCGGTGCAAAGTGCTCCTCGATCTTCCACTCACGGATCAGGGCCCACAGGTCCTCATCGATGACGATGGCGTTTCCACCGTCAGGGAACCAGCCGCCGAGCAGCTCGGTGTCCATCGGCAGACTGAGCTTTTGGGCCTGGCACACGGCTCCTGATTGCGCCACCCATGCGCTACTCCAGCTCTGTCCCAGGGCATGGGAGCAGCGGCGTCCGGTCAGGGCGAGGGACGGCCCTGGACCGGCAGTGCCGTGACGTTCTCCCCGGAATGCCGTAGCCGTTCGAGGAGACCGGCGATTTCCGCCTCTAGCTCGACGTTGCGCAAGGTCAGGACCTGGATCTGGTTGGCATACGTGCCAAGGGAGCCCTTCAGTTCGCGGACCTCGGCAGCATGCTCGCTGCGAAGCTCACGCTCTGCTTTCTTCAGCCGGGACACCTCCGCCCGCAGTTCCTCCGGTTCCGGGCGGCGGGTCTGCGGCACCTCCAGGATCTCCTTCACCGCGGGCGCCACCGGCGAGCGATAGTAGGAGGCGCGGGAGACTCCGGCCTCGGTACACAGATTGACGATCGTGATCTTGCCATCGGTGAGCTCGGGCAGTCCGTGCATCAGACGCTCGAACGCCTCCATCAGCGAGCGGTCGATGTCGGTGAGTACTCGGCCGCTCGACGAGAGACGGTCGAAGGTGCGCCGGATCCGTAGTCGTGTCTCGTCGTTCACGCCGGTCTCGTGCCTTCTGTACTGTCGTCGGTCTGGATGCTTTGGATCAGTTCGTCGAGTTCGGTGGCGTAGTCGGTCAGGGCGATCGCCTGCAGCCGGGGCAGTGCGTCGCGTTCCTTCCTGGGCAGGTCCAGGACCGACAGGGCCTGGTTCCGCGCGGTCGTCAACCGAGGCAAGTGCACGGCCGACCGGCGGGCGTTGGGGCAGTGGAGACACATGTTGTGCAGCGGCACCGGGCGGCCGAGGGCCTTGGCACGCTTGCGGCAGATGGCGGTGGCGGCCTGGTAGAAGCAGTCGTTCAGCACCCCGGGGTGCAGCGTCTTGGTCAGGTGCTGCAACATCGTCCGCAGCCGGGCGGGGGACGAGACGACACCGGGCAGGTCCCCGAGTTCACGGCGGATCCGCTCGAACTCCGCCGAGATCCGCTCGGCGGCCCCGCCGGAGGAGGCGCCGCCGTCGTTCCAGTCCCGGTAGATATCCTCAAGGTAGTCCAGTCGCGCGACCGCGTCGTTGGCCGCCACTTCCTCGGCGAAGCCGGACTCCGACGTACCCGCATACCCCTCGAACATGACTATTCGGGCATGTTGGTACTGTCGCGCGCCGGCGACAACACCGAAGGGCTGATGAGCGATGTGCCAGGCCAACGATCGCCGGAACTGCCGGGTGTCGAAACTCCAGGGAACCCCTGCCGGATCAGGTTCGCCCTCGGCAAGCCCGTGGGGTCCGTTCTGAACCTCGTCTCCGGGACTGCTTTCGGAGCCGGGAGTGTCTGGGGTGTCATAGTCCTCGACGCCGCTTGTGTCGTTGGGGATGAACAGTCCCGCTTCCGTGCTGAACAGTTCGTTGGCATGGTCGCGGAATCGCCCCAGCCGGTAGGGAACGGAGCTGAAGAGCTGATAGCCCGTGATGTCCGTGCCCCAGTAGCCGAAGAGATGGTCCGGATCGTCATGGAGGTCGAGGAGGACGTCGACGGCCTGGTGAACGATGTCCAAGACAACCCACTCGGCCTCGTCGCCGCTGATCTTGCGGTTCTTGTAGACCCGACCGCGCAGCTTGTAGCGAATCCGGCCGTCATCGCCGGTCTCGGTGAACGCACACTCGCGGCCCAGGAGGCGAACCTCGTCGTCGCGAAGTCCTGAGAGGTACGCGATCACTATCCAGCAGGCCGTGCGCAGGTGCTCGGTCTCCCGGTTCACACTCGTGGGATCCAGCCGCGGCCGCCACGGCCGGTCGGACTCCGGCCAGGGCGACATCGGTATGTCGAGGCCGCCTTCCTCAAACCCCAGCTCGGCCGCCGCCTGTGCAACGAGGTGGTCGATGCGGGTGCAGCCGCCGATCATCAGCTCGATCAGGGTGACGTTCGGCGACTGGACGACTCCGTCGACCACGGCAGCGCCGGGTCGCCGGGAAACCGCCTCCAGCGGCAAGGCTGGTAGGCCGCGCCCGGCCGCCCGGCGTTGCGCGACAAAGGAGGAGAACGCGGCTTCCTTCGCTCCCCTGCGGTAGGGCCGCCGACGTGCAGCCTCTTGGAGGGCCTGTATTTCGGCGCGGGCGGCGCGGATGTCGCGGCTGGCGATGGTGACGTAGAAGACTGCCGCGCGCAGCAGCGGGCCCATGATCTCTTCGGGGATGCGGTCTGTGCTGTTCTCGTCCGGTCTCGGCTCCTTGCCTACGACCGCGGCTGCTGTCCGGCCAGGCCACGGGTGGACGTCCAGTTTGTCGCTGTGGAGGAAGGAACGGTGGGCGGCGAGCTGCTTCATCGTGGTGACGAGCGACGCGGCGGTGGAGAGGGGCCCTTTCTTCCACTGGTCCAGCAACGCCGCCAGGTCTTCCCGGGTGACCGCGGAGAGCCGCGATATGCCGAGATCGCGCAGGTCGTGCATGGCGTTACGTACCCGGGCCAGTTCCTGCGCGGCCCAAGTGATCTTCATCGGCTTCACTGTGGAGACGCTCAAGTAGCTGGCGGGGACGCCCCGTCGGAACCGCGAGTAGAGGTACTCCTTCGCGGTGCGGATGGCAATGTCGTCCGCGAATCCCGAGAAGTGGCAGACGGCGTTCTTGCGGGCGGTCCGGGGAACGAAGGGGCGCAGGTCCCAGACCATGTCGCCGACGCGCGGCCCCCGGCCGGTCGCGAAGGTGGTGAGGTGCTTGGGCACGACGTACGCGTCGTCCGGGACCGGGGCCGCAGGACGAGCGCGGAGTTGAGGTGCGGTGGTCATGAGATGAGCTCCACAAACTGTGCGTGGCCGCCGACACCCTCGCCGACCCGGACGCCACGGACGCCGAGGTGGCGGCGACGGTCGAGGACCACGGGTTCAAGCCGATGTCCGACGGTCTGGAGAGCGACGACAAGGGACGGCTCTACGGCGGCGACCTGGAACACAACTCCATCTGGCGCCGGAACCCGGACGGCACCTACCGCACCCTCGCCCAGGGCACCGACCTCATCTGGGTCGACACCCTGTCCGTCGCCTCGGACCGGCACCTGTACGCCACCGCCAACCAGCTCAACCGGATGTCGCTCTTCCACGAGGGCGAGGACCTGCGCCGCAAGCCCTATCTCCTGGTCCGCCTGCCGATCGACGCCGGGCCGGTCAGGCTCGTGTGACCTCTCCGGCCCGCGTCAGCCGTTCATCACCCGTTCGATACTCAAAGGCCAAGTCCCGGGCTGGTCCGCCGACTTCGACGCCTGGGCCGCCGACACCCTCGCGCGGCGCTGTGGACGAACTCGCCGCGTTCCGGACGAGGGCGCCCGGTATGCCGTACGCCCATCCGACCGTCGAACACTACATCCCACTGTTCATCACCCTGGGCGCCGCCGCGCACCCCGACCGGTCGGTGCGGACCACCGTCGAGGGGTACACGGTCGGCTTCTCCAAGCGCTCGTTCCAGACCGCCGTGTGACACCGACAGCCGTGTGACGACAACACCAAATCAGATCGCCTTCATTGGGGAAAAGAACATGACCGAAACCGCAGACCGGATCATCGATGCCCTGCGCAGCGGGCACGACCACCTCGCCGCTGTGGTGCACAGACTCACCGCGGCCGATCTCACCCGCCCGTCCGGCGCGTCGGAGTGGGACGTCGCCCAGGTGCTCAGCCATCTGGGCAGCGGCGCCGAAATAGGCCTGGCCGCGCTGGAGGGCGCGACGGGCGGTACGGGTGCCCCCGACGGCGACTTCAACAAGTCGGTGTGGGCCCGCTGGGACGCAATGACCCGGGCCGAGCGCGCCGAAGGCCTCGTCACCGCCGACCAGGCGCTGGTCGAACGTTACGAGGGCCTCGACGCGGGGGCCCGCAGCGACCTCCGGATCGACCTCGGCTTCCTGCCCGCGCCGGTGGACGTCGCGACCGCGGCGGGGCTCCGGCTCAGTGAGCTCGCCCACCACTCGTGGGACGTCGAGGTGGCCTTCGACCCGTCGACGATGCTGACGTCCGCCGCGACCGGGCCGCTCCTCGACCAGGCCGGCATGATGCTGGGCTTCATCGGCAAGGCGGACGCCCTGGAGAACCGCCCCGTCGCCGTCGCGGTGCACACCACCGCACCCGAGCGCGCCTTCGGTCTCTCGGTCGGCCAGACGGTCGCGCTCACCGGCGAACCCGAGAACGCCGACGCCGTGCTGACGGCCCCCGCCGAGTGGTGGCTGCGACTCGTCGCCGGTCGGCACGCCCCCGCCCACACCCCGTCCTCCGTGACCCTCACCGGCGACACCGTCACCCTCGACGACCTGCGCAGGACTTTCCCCGGGTTCTGAGCCCGGCAGCGAGGCAACGGGCACGGGAACACGCCCTCGCCCGCGCGTTTCACTTGGAGTCGTGTCCGGAGCATGAACGGCACAGCGAAAGCCACAGATCAGCGCCCCCCACCCAGCCGGCGTGACGATAGAGATCGCCTCGGACCACACCTGGCGACGCTCGCCGACGTCGGGGCCATGACCGCGATCTGCCCTCGCCCACATACGGACGGATCGCAGGTCGACGGAACACCGCAAGAAACAGATCGAAGCTCCCTCTATCCCACACCACAGGAGACAAGCCATGTCCGCCACCCCGACCGAGATCGCTGAGACATTCATCGCGCACTGGAACGCCAATCGCGTCGAGGAGGCCCTGGCCATGCTCTCCGACGACGTGCTGTACGACAATGTGCCGTACCCGAACATCACAGGCCGCCACAACGTCCGCAAGTTCCATCTCGATTTCGGGATGGGGGCGGACTTCCGAGCCGACTGGAAGATCGTGAACATCGCGGCCGTCGGCAACGTCGTACTCAACGAGCGAGTCGATGACTTCCACCACTCCAGTGGCAGGGTGGTCTCGCTGCCGGTCATGGGAACGATCACTGTCGAAGACGGCATGATCACCGTCTGGCGCGACTACTTCGATCCGGCCGAAATGAAGCGGCAGCTCGCCGAGATCAAGCGCTAGGCATTCGCCCTGCAGTCCCGACTGCGCTGGGACTTCCGGTCGACACGCCGCCATCCGCTGATCGGCGATCATCAGCTGGCGGCCCTGGTCGGGCTCCCACCGGGCCGCGGCGGCACCGCGCAGGCGCTGTTCCCCACCGAGTTCCGGCACCCTCGCCTCGGCCTCCGACGACACCGCGCACAGCTGCCGCCGACGGAGATCACGCTGTCGGAGTGAGGGCTACGACCGAATTCTTTGACCAGCCCGAACGTGGCTCCCGCCGAGTTGGAATCCCGCGCAGGTGCGCCCACATTCCGGCGTCGGCGTCGCCACGAACGCAATCAGAGCCGATGGGCCTCGACGGAACCCGAACGCGTTTCGTCACCAGGGGCGGCCCATTTCGTCGATACCCCAAGGTTTGTTCGGCTCGCTGTCGCTGCTACGGACTCTGCTGATGTCGGCGGCGTACTCCGATCGTGCTCTGCCAACGGCGTCCGCCCATTGGGTGGCGGCTTTTATGCCGACGCCGAGGACTTGGCTGAGGACGGCAGGGGGCATCTGGGCGGCGAGGTCCATCAGGGCGCTGTTGCGGCCGCGTCGGGAGGGCAGGCCGTAGGCGGTCAGGCGGGAGCGGAGGTGGGCCGTGCCGCGCGGGCGTCCGGGGAAGAAACCAGGAAGGAGCCAGGGCTGGTCGGCCCGGCCAAGGCCGGGAGGGCCTTCGCGGTCTTCGGCCAGGGCGAGCAGGAGCCGGTCCAGCGGTGGGGGGACGTCGACAGGGTGGGTGCCGAGGGCCAGCCTGACGCGCTGCCCGGTCTGGATGACGTGGCGGGTGGTGAGGCGCGAGATCTTGGTGAGGGGCTGGCCGTAGAGGAGAACGAGCAGGCCGACGACGCGGTCGACGGTGTCGATGGTGTCGTCGTGAAGGAAACGGTGGGCCAGACGCCACCGTTCGTCGTCTGCCAGGGAGTGGCGCGGCTTGTCGCTGGGCATGGGCGGGAAGTCGACGGGGTGGCGGATGTGGCTGCGTTGGGCGGCCCAGCGGACGAAGCCGCGGGCCTTGTATCGCATCACGGTTCCGTCGGTGAGGTAGGCGTCGATGTCCTCCTGCGTGCAGACGGTAAGGGACGTGTCGGCGTGTCGCAGCCATTGCAGGAAGTGAACGGTCTGTGTGAGGCAGTAGCGAACGTTGGCTGCGGTGTGTGGCGACAGGGGATGGTCGTGCGAGTGCCGAGAGCGCAGTCGGCCCAGGTGATGCCAATGGGCGAAAGCATGAACGAGCTGCCGTTCGTGGGCGTCGGGGATGCTCTCCAGCAGGCTGGGCACCCAGCGCTCCAGCGCGGCCAGTTGCTCGTCGCGCGCGGGCAGCGCCTGTCCGGCTACCAGGACCATGCGCAGTAGATGGACGCCGTCTGCCGGGATGAGGTCGTCCAGCTTCTGGTGGGTGAGGGGGCCGCCGGTGTCGCGGACGCGGGCCAGGAGTGAGGCCCTCGCCGGCCGGTTCAGCCAGTCCATCACGGAGGAGGGCTTGCCGGAGGCCAGGGCGTGGAAGACCGGTTCCAGGCCGGGGAGCACGACGCCGTTGTCGTCACCGAGCAGTTCGCGCAGGCGAGCGGGTACGGCGCAGGCTTCGCACAGGCCGCGGCGGGGGATCGTGATGGTGCCGCACTGGGCGCACGGTTGTCGGCGAGTGGGGTCCTTGCTGTAACAGGAGTAGCACAGCGCCTCGCCAGTGGTCCGGCGGGTACTGACCCGCTTGTGTCTCCCGCACCGGTCGCACGGCTTGACGATGATGCGGCAGGAGCCGCACAAAGGCTCGCCGGAGTCCGTTCGGGTGGTGACGCGCCGGAGCTTGCCGCAGGCGCTGCATTCGTCTCGCTGCCGGCAACACTCGGGGCACTGGGGAGAGGTGGTCGTCGCGCGGTAGCAGGGTGTGGTCTTGCCGCAGGTCGAGCAGACGGCGGTGGGAAAGCGGGTGCAGATGAAGCAGACACCCGCCAGGGAGCCGGCCTGCCGGACCTCGGTGGTACGGCCGCAACGAACGCATGGTTCGTGGTTGGCCGGTTCACGGCTTCGGCAAGCGCGGCATAGCCAGCTCCCGTCGGGGCCCAGCCCGCCTCTACGGACCTCTCCGCAACGGGAGCAGGGTTGGACCCGCAGCCGTGAGGGGCAAGCGTGGCAGGAGCGCATGCCGTCATGAGTGGTTGTCAGCCGCACGTGGCGTCCGCACCAAGGGCAGGGCGGCATGACGATGTTCCGTGCCTGCCGGTCCTGGAGGTATTCGAGAAGCCTGATGAGCCGGGGCGAACCATGGGCGCCGTTGCCGGTCAGGAGGGACGGGTCCGCCTGGAGTTCATAGGCGAGCTTGCGGACCTGGAACGGCTTGGGGGCCGCGACCCGCAGGGCCTCGTCCAACACCTCCTCGTCCAGGCCCGTGTCCAGCCGGATCAGGTGGGCGTGCACCGCGGCCTGGTACCGGGCTGGATCATCGTCCCCCCGGGCACAGTCGGCGCACTGGCTGCGCCCGTGCCGATCCCGGCGGGCCACTGCACGCACGTTTCCACAGACGCTGCATTCCTCCCGGCGGGCAAACCGCTGGTGACCGCAGGTCCCGCAGATCCGTACCGTTCCCTCGACATAGGTCAGCGGCTTCTGCCTGCCGCAGCGTCCACACCGGGGCGGCACCACGCGGTTGGCGCCGGCCCGGAGGAGTGCGTGGATGAGGTCACCCACCAGCCGCGGGCCTTCCGGCCGACCGGAGGTCAGCAAGTCAGGAGCTTCCTGAAGGCTCCGGGCCAGTCGGCGGCGGCGCGTGCGATCCGGCGCCACCTCGCCCACCACTGCCGCCACGATCTCCAGCTCCAGGCGCGGCTCGGCGCACAGCACCGCTTCACGGATCACACCGTCCGGGTCTGCGGCGTACCGCGGCGACTCCTTGGCAGCCGTCACCCGTCACTGTCCCTGGTGATGCGGGCCCGCTTGGGCCTGAAGGCGCCAACTCCGCCCTCGCCCGCACCGCCAGCGACTGCACGTCGGCGGCCTGCGGAGGAGGCGGCCACGGGTTCGATGAGCTCCTCCATCCGGCAGCCCAGGATGTCCATCACCGCGATCAGCGTCTTCAGGCTGAGCCGCTCAGGCTTGTCCACCACCAGGCGGTAGACCTGGCTCGGCGAGAGGTCGATGCCGCGCTCGGCGAGCAGAGGCCGCAGATCGGTGGTCGAGAACAGCCCGCGGCTTGCCATCATGGTGCGCAGGTGCCACTGGTAGTCGAGCTTGGCAGTCATCGGGTCTCCTGGTCTGCCGCATAAGCACGGTCGAGGGCCTTGCGCATTATCGTGTTCATGAAGTCCCCGCTGACTCCGGTGTAGATGGCCGTGGTCGACGCGAACCGGTGCCCGACCTGCTCCTGTACGAACGCAGGGTCGGCACCGTCCTCTATCAGGTGCGTGACGTAGGAGTGCCGAAGGCAGTGCGGGGTGAGGTCCGTATCCAGCCCCAGCTCGTCCTGGTACTCCGCGAAGCGTTCCTCCATCTCACGCGGCTTGAGCCGGCCACCCCGCTCCGTCAGCCATACCGCGGACCCGTCGCTGCTCCGGTACCGCGGGCGGATATTGCCCAGGTGGTCCTGGACCGCCTCCACCGCCCAGGGCATGACGCTGAGCACCATCCGACGGCGAGGCCCAGAACCCCTGCTCGCCTTGCCGTAGCGGACCTGGAGCGAACCGAACCGCCCCAGCTCCGGCGCCTTGGGATTCCGGTAGAAGTCAGTCGTATCGAGCCGAGAGGTCTCGTTGCAGCGCAGCCCCCACCCGTAGATGACCTTGAACACGGTCGCATCCCGGTACGCCGCCAGTGCACCCTTGCGGCCCAGCCTGACCGCGCGATCAACCTGGTCATCGGCGTGATCCAGGAAGAGTTGAACTTCCTCCCGGGTCATCGGCCGCCGGCCCGGCCGTCCCTCGTAGTCCGTCAGATGGGCGACCGTGTTCCACTCATGGCACACCTGCACCGGATGAGTGCCGAAGCGGGCTTCGCACACCTCGGGCCACTGGTAGTACGGCGAGGTGATGTAGTCGCAGAACAGCTTCAGCGCGTCCTGATAGCTACGGATCGTCGATCTCGCCCGCTTCTCCTCGGCGACGAGATACGTCATCCATTCATCCACGTGGCCAGATGTCCAGGTCCATGAGTACTCGTTGATGCCTTCCATGAACCGGCGCACGATCCGCTGCCGTCCCAGGATCGTCTCCGTGGCCAAGCGGCGACCCCAGCCCTCCAGCATCGCCTCGAACACAGCGTCCTCGGGATGGAGCAGGGCAACGCCGTCGAGCAGCAGCATGCGAGCACGACTGCGGTCACCGCCATCGCCGACCACTGCCCCTCCGTTCAGCTGCCGCGTGAATCATGCATCACATGCACGAATCTCGGCAACCGGCCAGCTCGGAAGGGGAGTTCGGCGTTAGCATGCGCCCCCGACAGTTGCCCAGCCAGTAGGGCTACACCCGGAAGTCGGCTTGCATCCGGCGCATTTCCCCGGGGTTGAGCTTGTACGGCTTGGCCGCGACCTGCCCGTCCGGGGCGAGGTAGTACCCCTCGCCGATCCGGTTGTGGTCACGGTTTGAGACTGACCGTTGACCGCTTGCTCAGCCGCCGGGACGGCGGTCAGTTGCAGCAGGTGCAGCCGGGCTTGCAGCCGCAGGCGTCGGTCTCCGCGGCGGCGTCGGTGCTGGTGGTGGGCACGGGGCCGCAGCAGGCGTCTCCGCGCCAGGCTTCGCGGCCTTCACCAGCTGAACAGCACCTCCCGCACAGCGGGGGAACCTCACTGGAACAACCAGCGGGCCACCAGCGCCAGCGACATCCACGCGCTGGGCGTTCTGGCGTACGAACTCCTGGAGGGCGCCCCGCCCTTCACGGGACCGTACGAGCACGACCACCAGGATCAGCATCTGCACGGAGCCGTGCCGCCCCTCCCTCACTACAGCTCCGCCCCTGATCGTCGCGGCTACTCAACCGCGGGCTACGACACGTCACGCCTGGTCCGCCGGCTCGCATGTCAGCCGCCTCCCGGCGGCCGGACCTACACCAGAGGGTCAAGAGCGGCGTCCGCTCCGCACTTGACGCAGGCCGTGGCACTCCGGCGGCGCAGTGCACCTGCCCGAGTGCCTCTGACCGGGATGTACGGCGCGGTGATCTCCCACTCGGTATCCGAGGTGTCCGAGCTGTCCGACGGATAGCGGCGCGGACGATTCACCGCGACACACCCACCCACAGGACATCGATGATCAACATCACCATCCACAACGGACGCCGGTCACTTCACAGGCTCTAACGGTTGTCTCAGGTTCGCTCTTTAGGAAGTAGGCATCAGAGAAGCGATGCAACCCGTATGTAGGAGGCTAGTGATGGCAGTCAACGCAGCGCCGTCCGGGGAAGCGCCGGCCGGTCGGTTGGCAGGCCGGTGGGTGCCGTGGCTGGTGATGGGCTTATGGCTGGCGCTGGCGGTGTTCATGGTGCCGCTGAGCGGAAAGTTGAGTTCGGTCACCACCGACAGCGCCGCGGACACCCTGCCGGCCGGCGCCGAGTCCACCAAGGTCGCGGTACTGGAGGACAGTCTCCCCGACGGTGACGACAACACATTCGTCTTCGTGTACCACCGCGCCGGCGGCATGACCGACGCCGACCGCGCGACGGTCGAGCGCCACTACAACACCCTTGCCGAGCGGTACCCGCCGAAGGTGGCGGCCCCGGCCGGCGGCGACGAGGGCCCACCGACGAGCCCCTCCACCGACGGCAAGGCGATGATGTTCACCCTCGATGTGAGCACGACCTACGGCGCACCGGAGGACATCGTCGGCCCGTTGCGTGACGCCGCGAAGGACCGCCCCTCCGGCCTGGAACTCGACGTGACCGGCCCGGGCGCGATCGACGGCGACATGGATGCCGTCTTCGACGGCATCGACGTGCAGGTCCTCCTCACCACCATCGTCGTCGTCACGCTCCTGCTCATCCTCACCTACCGCAGCCCGGTGTTGTGGATCATCCCGCTGGTGGCCGTTGGCGCGGCCGCACTGACCTCGATGGGGACCGTCTACCTGCTCGTCAAGGGCTTCGGCATCGTGGTCAACGACCAGAACTCGGCGCTGCTGACGATCCTGGTATTCGGCGTCGGCACGGACTACGCGCTGTTGCTCATCGCTCGATATCGGGAGGCACTGCACCACCACGAGAACGTCCGGGTCGCGATGGTCCACGCGCTGCGCTCCGCGGCGCCGGCCGTCGTCGCGTCCGCGGCCACCGTGGTCGCCGGCCTGCTCTGCCTGCTCGTCGCGGACCTGAACAGCACCAGCGGGCTGGGCCCGATCGGTGCGGCCGGCATCCTGTGCGCGCTGGTGGCCATGCTGACGCTGTTCCCGGCGGTGCTCGTGGTGCTCGGCAGGCGCATCTTCTGGCCGGCCATCCCGCGGTTCAGCACGGCCGTGGAGGAGAAGCCGGGGCTGTGGGGACGGCTCGGCGCCGCCATCAGCCGCCGCCGGTGGGTGGCGACGCTCGGCTCGCTCGGAGTCCTCGGCGTGCTCGCCATCGGGCTGGCGGGCAACACCGGCGCCCTGCGGGAGCAGGACCAGTTCCTGTCCGCGCCGGAGTCGGTCACCGGCTTCACCGTTGTCCGCCAGCACTTCCCGGAGCTCGGCGGCCAGCCGATGACGGTCTTCACGCGGCCGGCGCACCAGGAGCGGGTGCTCGACATCGTCGAGGACACTCGCGGTGTGGCCCTGGCCATCCCGGAGCAGACCAGCGGTGGCTGGGCCGACATCTCCGTGTTCCCGAAGGACGCGCCGGACACCGTCGCAGAGTACGACACGATCAAGCGGGTGCGCGCCGCCGTGCACGCGGTGAGCGGGGCGGAGGCGATCGTCGGCGGGCCGAGTGCGGAGAACCTCGACACCGAGGTGACCACCAAGCGCGACGAGAAGCTGGTGATCCCGCTGGTGCTCGCCGTCGTCCTGATCGTCCTCGGGCTGCTGCTGCGCGCGATCGTGGCCCCGCTGGTCCTGATGGCCACGGTGATCGTCTCATTCGCCGCGGCCTTCGGCGGCAGCGTGTTCGTCTTCGACACGATCCTCGGGTTCAAGGGCGTCGACTATTCGGTGCCGCTGCTGGCATTCCTGTTCCTGGTGGCGCTCGGCGTCGACTACAACATCTTCCTGGCCAGCCGGGCCCGGGAGGAGACCGTGCGTCTCGGCACCGGAGAGGGCATGCTCAAAGCCCTCTCGGCCACCGGTGGCGTCATCACCTCGGCAGGCCTGGTCCTGGCGGCCACGTTCGCGGTCCTCGCCACACTTCCGCTGGTGATGCTGATCGAGGTCGGGTTCCTGGTCGCCTTCGGCGTGCTGCTCGACGCCCTGCTGGTGCGGTCGGTCCTGGTGCCTGCCCTCACCCTGCTGATCGGCCGGCGGATGTGGTGGCCGAGCCGGCTGTCCCGGCCGGCGGCGGAGCTGCCGGACGGTCAACAGTCGCTCGCCGACGACGAGGAGCCCGCGCTGCAACAGTGAGCGCGGCGGCACGGACGAGATCCGGGACGGGGACCCAGGCCCGTCCCGGATCTTTTCATGGGCCCGACGGTCGCCGCCCTTTGGTCCTGCGCCACGCGCCGGGGCTGGTGTCGGCGTACGCCTGAACGTGCTCAACCCCGTACAGGTGAACGTGCTCAGTTGATGATGCGCCGACCACGGGTTCCCGTCGGTCCGCACTGGACGGTCGACAGCGTCAGACGGCCGGGCACTCCTCATGCCACCTTGATGACAACCTTGCCCGAGGTGTGACCGTTCTCGACGGTGGCGAGGGCGGCCGGGGCGTCGGAGAGCGGATGGACCGCGGTGATGACGGGTGCGAGGAGTCCGTCGAGGGCCAGCCGGGCCGACCGCTCCAGGTTCTCGCGGTCGAGGCGACGCTCGATGAAACGCCCACCGAGATCGGGCACAGACATATCACCCACTGCGATGACGTTGCGGGGAGCCTGGGCCAGCGGAGCGACCGTCCGCAGCGAGGTGCCTCCGACCAGGTCGACGATCCCGTCGAAGCCGTCCGGAACCAGTTCGCGTGCCGCGGCGGCGACGTCCTCGGCCGTGTAATCGATGAACCGCACTCCGATGGCCTCGGCGTGCTCGCGTTTGGCGGTACTTCCGGTACCGATCACACGCAGCTCGCGCCCGATGGCCAGCCGTGCGACGGCGAGGCCGACCCCGCCCCCGACCCCGTTGACCAGGACCGTGGCACCGGCCGGGAGGCCGAGCTGGTCGAGCACGTCCACCGCGGTCGTCCCGGCCACTGGCAGCGTTGCCGCCACGGCCGCGGACAGGCCCTCCGGGATGCGCGCGGTGTTCGGCGCGGACAGCACCGTCGTCTCGGCATAGGTGCCGCCACCCGTGAGCGCGAAGCCGAAGACCGCGTCACCCACCTCGAGCCCCTCGACGTCCTCGCCCCGGGCGAGAACCGTTCCGGCTGCCTCCATGCCCAGCACGCGGGGAAACGGACGCCCGCCGTCGAGCCCGTCGACCAGACCCGAGCGCAGAAGGTGGTCGAGGGGATTCACGCCGGCGACGTCGACCCGGATCAGCACCTCGCCGCGACCGGGGACGGGATCGGGACGATCGAAGAACTCCTGCACCTCAGACCCGCCATACCTGCCGAAACCCCACGCCTGCCCCATCTTCCGCCGCCTCTCGTACAACCGACCCGGTGATTCCGGGCGTTGTCGCCATCCTCACCTCTGACATTGATGTAAGGGGCAACCGACTGAGACGCAGATCACAGCATCAGGCCGACTGCGCCACCGGTTCCGGGGCCGTGGACAGCTCCGCCCGGTGCCGACTGTTGGCCCTGATCAGCACGTCGAGTGCATCCCGGGTCTCGATCAGGTGCGCGATGTCGGCGTCGATCCGGTCGCGCTCGCGCATCATCGCCGTGAACGTGTCCTCGGCGACGCCCAGGTCACCCGGGACGTCCACACACGGCAGCACAGTCGCGATCACCCGGCTGGACATACCCGCGTCGAACAGCTGTCGGATGAGCGACACGCGCTGGACCGCGGCATCGGAATAGTGACGCTGCCCCGCTTCGGAGCGTGAGCTGGTCAGCAGGCCCTGCTCTTCGTAGTACCGCAGTGAGCGTGGACTCACGCCCGTGCGCTTGGACAACTCGCCTATCCGCATCCCCGAGAGCCTACGCCCGCCTGCTCCCAGTTCAGACAGCCGGCAAGCCATGAAGTCACGGACGCTCGCGGGCACTTCCACGGCCGCAAGGTTGTCGTCCCGGTCTCACGACCGAGCACGTTCGTCTGTACACGCCTGAGCACTTTTCTCAGTACGCCGACAGCCGGGGTCGGCGCATCGCGGTGTCCTGCCCCGACGGTGAGCCGCGCGGGGCCGTGCCCGAGGGCCGCCGTCCCTTGTCCTGCGCCGCGCCGCCGGGGCGGGTCAGCGCACCTCGGTGTCCTCCCCGGCGGTGAGCCGCGCGATCGGGGCGGGCGGGGCCGCGGCCGGAAGGTCGACCCGAAGCAGCGCGCCACCGCGTGCGGAGCGGGCGACGGTGGCCCGGCCGCCGTGGGCGTCGACGACCCGCTGCACGATCGACAGCCCCAGACCGGATCCCGGCAACGCCCGGGCGCTGTCGGCACGGTAGAACCGGTCGAACACGCGCGGTACGTCGGCGGCGTCGATGCCCGGCCCGGCGTCGTCGACCTCGAGCACCGCCGACGCGCCCTCGGCACCAAGCCGGACCTGGACCGGCTGGTTTGCGGGGGACCACTTGCCGGCGTTGTCGATGAGGTTGAGCACCGCCCGCTGGAGCGCAGCGGGACGCCCGCTCACCCACACGGAGGTCACGTCGAGCGCGACCTCGATGTCGGGCACGCGGGAACGCGCCCGGGCCGCGGCGGCCACCACCACGTCGGCGAGGTCGAGCAGCTCGGTGTTCTCGTCGCTGACGTCACCGCGCGCCAGGTCGGTCAGCTCGGCGGCAAGGGTGCTCAACTCGGCCACCTGGGCGCCGAGATCGTTGAGCAGCCGGGTCCGGCTCTCCGCCGGCAGTGCGCTGTCCAGGGTGCCGCGCCGATCGAGCCGGATCAGCAGCTCGACGTTGAGGCGCAGGCTGGTGAGCGGGGTCTTGAGCTCGTGGGCGGCGTCCTCGGCGAGCAGCCGCTGGGCCCGCCGGGAGTCCCGGAGCGCGGCGAGCATGTCGTTGATCGACCGGATCAGCCGCCGGATCTCCCCACCGCCCTCATCCGGGATGTCGGCGTCGAGATCCCGGGTGTGCGCGACACGTACCGCGGCGGCGGTCAGCCGGTCGATCGGTGCCAGCCCGGTCCGCGCCACGGTCCGCCCGACAAGGGCGCCGCCGACCACGCAGAACAGCCCGATCAGCAGCATGCCGAACCCGAACCGGTTGACCGGGCTGTCGTCGGCGACGCGGGCCACCTGGACCGCGCCGTCGCCCGCCCGCAGCGTGTAGATGAGGTAGCCGTCGTCGTCGCTGTCGTTCGACTCCATCAGGTCGGCCGACGCGCCCTGCGCCACGCGCCCGGCGTGCTCGCTGACGGGGGGCAGCGCGGGTTGCCCGGCCGGCGTCCGGGTCGAGCCGTCGGGCAGGATGACCCGCACCAGCCGACCGGATCCGGGATACGGCGGTAGCTGGACCTGCGCCAGACCGGCGCGCTGCGCGTTCGTCGCCAGGACGCGGGAGTCGGCGCGCAGCTGATTCTCGGCGGTGTCCCGCAGCTCCCAGCCCAGTAGCTCGCTGGCCACCTGGAAGGCCACGAACACGCTGACCGCGATGGCCGCCGCCGCGATCACCGTCAGCCTGGCCCGCAGGGACCGCCGGCGCCACCATCGGGTCAGCCGGCGCGGTTCCCGGCCGGCGGGCCTGCTCACGGAGGAGTCTCCCGCAACGTGTATCCCAGGCCGCGCAGCGTGTAGACCAATCGCGGCTCACCCTCGGCCTCCATCTTGCGGCGCAGGTAACTCACGTACACCTGGAGGTTGTTGGCGGTGGCGCTCATGTCGAAGCCCCAGATCGCCTCGAACAGCGCGTCGCGGGTCAGGACCCGGGTCGCGTTGCGCATGAGGACCTGCAGGAGGGAGAACTCGGTCCGGGTCAGACGCAGCGGCCGCCCGCCCCGCCACGCCTCGAACCTGTCGGGATCGAGCCGGACATCGGCGAACGACAGGATCTGCGACTCCCCGTCGGTCGGCATGCGCCGGCGCAGCAGGGCCCGCACCCGGGCCAGCAACTCCTCGGTGGCGAACGGCTTGGGCAGGTAGTCGTCGGCGCCCGCGTCCAGCCCCGTGACCCGGTCGGAGACCTGGTCACGGGCGGTCAGCATCAGCACCGGCAGATCCCGACCCGCGGCCCGCAGCCGCCGGCAGGTCTCCAACCCGCCGAGGCGGGGCATCATCACGTCGAGGATCAGCAGATCCAGCGTGTCACCGCCGGCCCCACCGACCCCGTCGAGCACGGCGAGACCGTTGGCGACGGTGCTGGTGTCGTACCCCTCGACCTGGAGCACCCGCTCCAGCGACTCACGGATGGCCGCCTCATCATCCGCGATCATGATCCGCACGCCGGCCCGCCCCCCTCCAGTCGATGCTCTTGCCGCTCATCGTCCCCGCTCAACCTGAGGCCAGGATTAGCGCGTTACTGGGGACCGCGCTCCTAGCTTAAAACCTGGCGGGCTCGGGGGTCGGCGCCCGTGGATTCCGATGCGGGTGACACCCGTGGCGGCTTCGAGCCGCCCCGCGAGCCGTGTACGTCCTGGGGCAGCCCGGGGCGGGCAAGCTGGCGGCCGCCAGGATGGTCCGGCGTGCGATGCGGACCGGCACGACCCGGCTGGTCGGCGACGACTTCCAGGCCTCGCACCCCGACTACTTCCAGCTGCTGCGCGACGATCCCCGCAGCGCCGGGGCGGCGATCCGCACCGATTACCGTGCCTGGTTCTCCCGGGCCGACGAGTATGTACGCCGTCGCCGCGGCGACGTCCTTATCGAGGCCGCCCCCGGCAGCGTGGAGGAGTTCCTCAACAGCGCACTGCCCTTCGCGGCCGACGGCTATCCGGTGGAGCTCGTCGTCCTGGCCGTACGCGCAGCCGACAGCCGGCTCGCCACCGCACTGCGGTATGCCCGGGCACTGCAGATCGGCGGCACCGGCCGGTTCACGACGCACTCCGGGCACGGCACCTGCTTCCAGGCGCTTGCCGACATCGTCGCTGTCGCCGAGCGGCACCCGCAGATCGCGGCCGTCACCGTGATCCGCCGCGACGGGCAGGCCCTGCTGCGTCACGAGGCCGGCGGCCCCGGCCGGGCATCGTGGGCGCTCGCCGCGGAACGGCTACGCCCGTACACCGAGCAGGAGGCCCTGGCGTTCCTCCAGCTCTACCACGCGCTGCGCCGGGCGCTGCCCCGCCACCGCGGCGAACTGAACGACATCGCCGCGCTCGCCCGGCCCCTGATGCCGCCCCACACGCAGCCGGCGCGCATCGACCGGCCGCACCCGCCCGTGTGGCCCCTGCCCGTAGGGCGGCAGACCTCCGGCTACGACTCCTTGAGCTCCTTCAGCCGGGCCGCATAGACGGCGGCAATCTGGGCCGCCTCCTCCGGGTCGGCGGTCGCCAGCTGCGCCTGGTCAGCGAGCGCCGCCTCACGGCCGGCCTTCAACGTCTCGAGACGTTCATCGTCGGGCACCGTGGCACGGCGTGCCGCGACGATCTCGGCGTTGTACCAGCCCACCACCTCCCGCACGATGTCGTCCGCCTGCTGATCCTCGCCCCCGCCCAGGCCGGAGAAGTCGGGCTCATCTGGTGTACCGGACACGGCAACCTCCTTGAACGCTGATCACGTTGGGAAGGGGCCATTGTCCTTCGGGGCCCTCGTCGCTCTGCGGCGCCGCCCCGGTGCGGTGCCGTGCCCGGGCAGGCCCGAGGCGTGTGCGATGGGCCTTCTGCTGCCCGCCTGGGGCGTCACCCGTTGGGGCTAATCCGGATGGCTTCAGGGAGCCGGAAGTGAGGGACTGAAGAGCACCCTTCCGTCCTCTGCCAGCTCTTCGCTGCCCCGAAAGACCGAGGTGATTGCGGGTGACCCCCCACTCCAGCGCTCCCGTCAACGGCGACTACTACGACCCGAAGGACCTCACGGCCGCCCCGACCTACCGGAGCGACGGCTCCGAGGTCCTCCACGGCATCTCCCTGCGATGGACCACCGGAGGCAACTCCGGCGGCGACACCACCCCGCCGGACTGGGACGAAGGCCGGGCTCCGTACCCGCACGTGTACGAGGTGTGGCTCAACGGCCGGCCCGCCCAGACCCTCTATCTGGACTGGCCCGCCTGGTGGGGCGGCTGGAAGCTCGCCGCCAACCACTGGGTCACTCTGGGAACCGAGCCGGGCGACACCTACAAGGTCAGGATCCGGGCGCGCCGTGACGACGGCAGCTGGAGCCCGTTCTCCGAGGAGTGCACCGTGCCGGGCCGGGCCGACGACCCGTACCAGCCGATCCCGGTCGCGGTGCCCGACGACCGCAGCGGGGACCTCGCGCAGTCCAGGCACGGCAACATGGCCGACCCGCCGGGCCGCTCCGTGCTCACCCTGAAGTCCGGGGAGGGCGGCGGGAGGCACGCCTGCACGAGCGCCTTCTGCGACCAGGTGCGTGCGGCCTGCGCTCCGGACGCGTGGTGGGCGGAAGTCGTCCCCGGCAAGGAGCAGATGTGCGCGGACTACCCGTGGAACCGGCACGGCCACTACCTGGAGTACCGGAAGTTCAGCACCGGCGGCGACGGCAAGGTGGCCTCCGCGGGCAACCCCCGCTTCGCCGGCCTGGACCTCGTGGGTGACTGGCCCACCACCGCCCTCGACGCGGCCGCCCAGGACCTCACCTTCTCCTACGTCCACGATGCCAACCACACCGGGCCGACGTGGACGTACCAGTTCTTCGTCACCAGGGACGGCTGGAACGCCTCCGCCCCGCTGTCCTGGGCCGACCTGGAGCCGACCCCGTTCATGGTGGTCGTCCACGGCCGCGACCCCGAACAGGCATGGACCACGTCGGCGCTGGCCGGACGCAAGACCGGCCGCCACGCGATCGTGAACATCTGGGGCGGGCACGGCGGCATCTGCACCACCGGCAACCCGGAGAGGTGCTGCGACCACGTCGACCAGGAGCAGCAGATGACCGGCGAGTTCTTCGTGTCCGTCTCGGACGTCGCCTTCGAGTGATCCCGTGCAGAGGCTGCCGTGGCCCGGCTTCGTCCCCTGCCGGCGTCTCACGGCCAGCCCGACCACGGGGAGCGGTGAGGAGGGCCGGGGCGCCCTGGCCCTCCTCACCGGTTGTCAGGGGCGGTGCCGACGGATCACGGGACCACAAGCACCGACTGGGGACCGCCGTTGGCAACCGCCTGGCCGGGGGCCAGGGGTCTCACGAGGGTGGTGCAGGTCGCGGTGAAGTAGACGTTGACCGTCTTGTCCGTGTTGTTGGCAACCAGCTGTGCGTGGCCCCCGAAGGCGATGCATACGCCGTCCGGCGGGTTGACGATCAGGTGCTCCCCGGTGCTGTTGAACCACTGGATATTGCCCGTGGCTGCCTGTGCGCTGGTGGTCAGCCCGGTGGCCAGTACGGCCGCGGCGCCGGCCGCGACGCCGAGTCTGGACATGTGTGCGACTGAGATCATGAGGGTTCCCTTTTCTGTACGCGCCGGCCGTCTTCGGTCCAGCGCCCCCTAGGGAGTCCCCCGTCCGCAGGCGCGCCGCGAAACATTTCCGCATTCAGGCCCCAAATGATCCTATAGATCACGCAATCAGCTCTTAAGAACCCGTCTTTGAACCTGAGGTCGAGGTACTTGGGGTGCCGGTGAGAACCGTGTCACCGGCCGCATACGAGCGGTCAGGGCTTCGTGGCCGTGCTCTCCTCGGGCCGGTGGGGCATGGTCTGGGCTTGTCGAGGTGACCGTGCACCGTGGAGCGGGGCACACCGGAGATGTCAGCGATCTGCTGGACGATGGCACACCGCAGCAGTTGTGGATCTCGCTGGAGAGGCCGTTGTTATTACCGAGACCCAGGCCTTTGATTCGCGGTGATGCGCGAAGCCTGACGGCGTATGCTGACCAGCGCGCGCTCAGGGCGCGACCGGTCCGCGGAAAGGGCGAAGCCCACCTGACGCTCGTAGCTCTGCGCAGCCATCCTCTTTTCCGGCCTGATCAAGCGGACACCAGGCAGATACGGAAGGGAGGCCCTCGTGCCCGTTCACCGACTGCCCGACCAGCCCAGCCTGGAGCGTCTGCGCAAGCAGGCCAAGGTTCTGCTGCAAAATGTGCGGGCGAGGATTCCGAGCGCCCTCACGCTGGTCGCGGAATTCCATCCGCGGCCGCCTGCGTCGCTGAAGCTGTCCGACGCGCAACTGGTCACCGCGCGCATGTACGGCTTCGCCAGCTGGCCCCGGCTGAAGCAGCACCTCGACATCGTGGAGCGCTTCTCTCGCTCGCCTCACCAAGTCCCGCCCGGTGAAGACCTTCCCCGGGAATTCTTGCGGCTCGCCTGCCTCACCTACGGCGACGACTACCCGGGCCGCACCGGCGAGGCCGACCAGCTGCTGACGCGCCATCCCGAGCTTGCCACCGCCGACGTATTCACGATGGCCGCCGCTGGCTCGGCCGAACCGCTCGCCGCGGCGCTGGCGGCCAGCCCCGGCCTCGCCCGGTCCCAGGGCGGACCTTTTGGCTGGGAGCCGCTGCTCTATCTGACCTATGCGCGCCTGGCGGACTCCGGTGACAGCGTGGCGTCCGCCCGCCTGCTGCTGCGCCACGGCGCCGATCCGAACGCCGGCTTTCTGTGGGACCGGCTCCCCTCGCCGTTCACCGCACTCACCGGTGCGTTCGGGGGCGGCGAAGGCCACCAGGCGCGTCACCCCCGCGGCATGGAGCTGGCCCGACTGCTGCTCGAGGCCGGCGCCGATCCCAACGACGGCCAGACCCTGTACAACCTGGGACTCGGTGGCTCGTTCGCCGACGACGAGGCCGGCACCGCCCACCTCGAACTGCTGCTGGAGTACGGCCTGGGACAGGGCGACGGCGGGCCCTGGCGGACCCGGCTGGGCCCGGCCCTGCACTCCCCGCGCCGACTGCTGCGCGAAGAGCTGGCCACCGCGGCTCTGTATGGCGGCCCGCGCCGTGCCCGGCTGCTCCTGGCACACGGCACCAAGCCGGACGAGTGTGGCGAGCATCCGGCCTTCGGCGGCCGCACGCCGTACGAGCTGGCGCTTCTCCATGGGCACACCGAGGTCGCCGAGATCCTCGCCGCGGCAGGCGCGACGGCAAGCCTGGACGGGATGGACGCGTTCGCCGCGGCCTGCATGAGCGCCGATCACGAGGCGGTGGCTGCCTTGGGCCCCGAGACCCTGGCACGGGCGCTGGCCGAACACCCCGAGCTGATCAACCATGCGGCCGAGCACCGACATCCCGCGGCGGTCCGGCTGCTCGTCGGGCTTGGCTTCGACGTCAACCACCACGGCCGGGCCACCCCACTGCACGAGGCGGCCTGGAACGACGATGTTGAGACGGCTCGCGTGCTGATCGAACTCGGCGCCGACCCCACGAGCGAGGACACCGAACATCACGCCACCCCGCTCGGCTGGGCCGAGCACGGCGGCAAACGGCAGATGGAGTCGTATCTCGGACCGCTGACTCCCCGGACCTGACACACGATCTGCTACCCACCCGGCCCCGAACGGAGTACGCGGCAGCCGGAGGACCGCCGATTGCGGCTGGTGACACGGTTCTTACCGGCCCCCTACCCGGCATCTCGATGGGCTCAGTAGGTGCTTTCTCCTGGCGCTTTCAGTGGGCTCCGGCCCAGCCGTTGATGTCCCCGTTCGGTCGGCGAGACCGACGCAGCGCTGGAGTCCTGGGCGAGGTCCGAAGCGACGTTGGGATACCTGACGCAGGAGGATGACATTCACCTCGACCCCAGGTTCAAAGACGGGTTCTCACGGTCATCGGATCGTGCCCTGAAGGCGGAAGCGCCCGCGGATGAGGGACTATCGCAGGAGACGTTGAAGGACTCGGCGGGACTCTGCATGAAGACCCTCCTCCTGTTCGGTCGGCCGGGGCCCTGGACAGCCGCGGCCGCGACACCGTCAGTACAGCCGCGGACCACGCGGGCGATAACCCCGTGATGGGGCCCCCACGGTGGGTATGGTCGTTCGGCTGACGCGCTGTCATTCCACGAAAGTTCTGGGGGACTTGTGGACGACTTACCGCCGTCCACCCGCCCAAGTGCCGCGCCGTCTGCTGGCCGACCCGGCGTTCGTCCGGGCCCTGTGCGAGCGGGACTTCACCACGGTGTTCGCCATGGCCCACGACGCGGGGATCTCCTTCAACCGGATCGCCGAAGCGTGCGCGCTCGAAGCCGAGCGGGTCAGCCAGATCGCCCGAGGGGCCACAGCTGTCACGGCCCTCACGACGGTCGAGCGAATCGCCGGCGGACTGCGCATTCCCGGTGCCCTACTGGGGCTTGCTGCGCAACCCTGGGAGGACACCGCCGTTCACAGCACGGAGCCCGACCATGGAGAAGACCCGATGAAGCGCCGCAACCTGCTGCGTGGCTCGCTGGCCGCAGGCCTCACCGCACCAGCGATCGCCGCGCTCACCGCCGCCCGGACCGACGTCGACCAGACCCTCTCCCCCGGCACTCCCCAGGACCTGGCCGACCTCGAGGCCGCAGCCGAGAGCTACGGATACGGGTACCACGGCCAGGCACCCACCCGCGTCCTGGCCGACCTGGTCACCGACTTCACGACCGTGCGCCCGCTGCTCACCGTCCCGTAGCCCGCACCCGTCCGGGCCCGCCTGTGCCGGACGGCCGGGCAGATGGCCGGAATGACCGCGATCGTCCTGCACGACCTGGGCAGCCGCCGCGAGTCCCGTGCCTGGTTCGCCACCGCCGCCCGGGCCGCCGCCGAATCCGGCGACCCCCAGCTGCACGCGTGGGTCCTCGCCCGCGAGGCGATGGTGCCGCTCAACTACGGTGCTCCGAGGGCAGCGGCCAGCCTCGCCGAACAGGCCCGCCGCATCGCCGGCACCCGGCCGACCGCCGCGGCGACGCTGGCGGCCGCGGTCGCCGCCCGCGCCTACGCCCTCAACCACCAGAGCGAGCAGGCCCGCCAGGCGCTCGCCGATGACCTCATGGAACGGCTCCCCGAGGGCGAGCGGTCGGACACGTGGCTGACGTACGGCGAGCAGAAGCACCACGTCCACCTCAGCCACGCCTTCACCATCCTCGGGGACACCCTCCGCGCCCGGGAGAGCCAGCAGCGCGCCCTCGAACTGTCCGCGCCGACCAGCACCATGACGCGCACCCTGCTGAACCTCGACGCCGCCGCCTGCTCCCATCACGACGGCGACACCGAGCAGGCGTGCCGCCGTGCGGTCGACGCCCTGACGGCGCTGCCCGTCGACTTCCGCACCGGCCTGGTCCGCCGCCGCGCCCTGGACCTGTACGAGGCAATCCCGGCACAGCACCACCACGAGCGCGCTGTACAAGAACTCCGGGACGCTCTCGCAGCCTGACGCTGAAACCGTGGGGTGGCGGCCCACAGGTCACCGGGAGCTCAAGCAACCGCGCCGTGGGACGGATCTGTCCCGCTTCAGCTGTGAGGCAGAGAGGAACGTCGCCGCTCGGCCACGCGCTCGTCGCTCAGCGCGCGCAGCGCGGCGGAGGCCCGCTCGTCGCGCGGACGCAGCGCGTGCCGAACCCCGGCGGTAGGCGTCTGCGATGATCCGCACCTGTTCCGCCTGGCGTCACAGCGACAGGACCGCCTTGGAAGAGACCGACCAGGTCCAGGCAAAGTATCCGACGTCTTCCAGACGGTCTCCCGGGGCCGCCTCGGAGAAGTCGATGAACGCCACAGGGACGCCATCGCGGAAGACCGTGTTGTTCGGCCCCGGATCGTGGTGGCACACGACGTCGAAACGGCCGGCCAGCGCGCTGGCGTGGGTGGCGTCGTGCATCGCGCGCAGCAGGCGGGCCGCGGCTCGCACCTGGTCGTCCGACCAGGGCTGGAAGCGGTCGGGTACCTGGCCCTCGACGAACGTGAGCACACCCATTCCGCTCCTCTGGCCGAGGTAACGCGGGGCGCCGCTGAAACCCTGCAGCTCCAGCAGCCGGGCCATGAACTCCGACGAGGCGTTCTGCGACTTGCGTACCGTGTCACCCACGCGGACTACCTCTGCGGCCGTTCGGCCGCCCGACAAGGCACTCGTGTGCGGCGCGGCACCACTCATGCCGGCATGCTCCCGTCTGGCGGTACCCGGTCGGTTCCCCTCAGCCTGGCGCGCGCCGCCACGGCAGTCACAACTGTCGCATGGGTGTCTTGTGGTTCAAGGAGAGGACACGTCATACCGCCGGTCCCCTGGCGCCCCCGCTCCCCGCGGGTGCGGTTCCCTGCCGGGTCAGAGGACCGGCAAGCCTCACGTGTGAAGCCGTGTAGCCGGGTGCGCGCACCGGCATGCGCGGTGCGCGTAGACGCCAGCCTGAGCCCTGGAAGGGGGCCGAGACCGGCGCGGGCACCCAGTTGGCTTCGTGTCGCCAGCCAGGCAGGAAGCCCGCACGCCGGATGCGCGCCGTCGGCAGCGGTATACGGGCTGAAGGCCGAGAGCCGTTGCTGCTTCGATGCCACTGGGCTGGCCCTGCATGAGGCGAAGCCTTCCCGCGCCACGATGCGAAGGAGACGGCAGGGCATCGCACGGGCTGGGGTCCAGGGTGCGAGCGCCGGCTGTGCCGGGCGGAACGCGTTCAGGACTGTGCGGAGTGCCTGCGGGGCGGGGGCAGCGCAGGCAGGAGCTCCCACAGCGGGCGTGCTCCGGCCGCCCACGCCCCGAGCACTGCTCGGTCCACGAGGTGCAGGCGCTGCTGGCGGGCGAAGTCGCGGCCGGGCCGGGTGATCCTGCCGTTGGTGACCATGACCACCACGTCCGCCTTGTGGACCGGGCGGCCGGTGCCGTTGAGCACCTGCAAGTCCGGGGTGCCCACAGCTGAGCCCCGCTCCCCCGCCCGCCGGTGCTTGCACTGGATCACCCAGCGCCGGCCCAGCGGATCGGTCGCCTTCACGTCCGCCCCCAAGTCGCCCTGCCCGCCCACCTGGACGGCGTCGGTGCAGCCGTCCCGGCGCATCAGGTCCCGGATCGCGTACTCGAACTGCCGGTGGGCCAGCACATCCAGCTGCGCCAGGCCGTAGCGCAGCGCACGTACCTGGGCGCGCTCCCACTGCACACGCCGGGCCCGCTGCTGCCACCAGCCGATGCCCCCCAGTACCGCGAGGACGGCCGCGGCCAGCAGCACCCACCAGTGGACGAGAAGCCAATGGACCACCGTGACCACGAGCCAGATGACCGCTCCGGCAGCCAGCAGCAGACCGCCGGACATGGTCTGCTGCTGTTGACGGCGTCGGCTGGGACGCCGGGTCCGGCGTCGCCGGACCGGTGGACGCCGCGTCATCGCCCACCACCCAGGGCCGAGAGGTCGATCGGGTACGACACACTCGGCACCGGCTTGGCCTGCTTGGCGGTGGGGGTGTCGAACCGGACCGGGTAGGACACGCTCGGGCGCGGCACGGCCGTCCTCGGCGCGCTGGGGACGCGATCGAAGCGGACGGGGTAGGTGACCGACGGATGGGGCTGCGTGGTGTCGGTTCCGGTGGCGGTCTGGACGTTGCCGAAGCCGAGCACGGCCAGGCCGACGGCGGCGACGATGGTCATCTCCCGGCGCGCGCCCGGCGCCCATCGGGAGTGTCCGCGTACGGGCGTTCCGTCGGAGCGCAGGTACGGGCGGACAAAAGGCATGTGGTCCTCCAGCTGATGGCGGGGAGTCTCGCGTCCCCGTCATGCTGGCGGCCGGCACTGACAGTGGATCAGCCGATCGGGCCCAATCCCCCTTGTTTTCAGGGGGGTTCAGGCCATGGCGTGCGCGGCTCCGGGGCCTGTGGTGGTGTCCGCGCTCGCTCTGTGGTCGGGTTCGACAGCCGGTGGGCGTTCAGCCGTGGGCGGTGCCGGCGGTGGCTTCACCAGGGCAATCCAGTCAGCGGTGGCTCCCTGGGACCTGGCGGAGCGCCGTTCGGGTGACGGCCGTCCGCGTGGGCGAGAGACAACGAAATCAGTCATTTCCGCGTTTTGTTGTCCTGCGGCGACGAATGCGGGCGTGGGCAGTGGGCAACGAGCCGCACGAGGAAGCTGGGCCGGGCGGGGCTGGTGTGGTTGGGGTGGGACGGGTTCCTTTGGTTCGTCCCCTCAGGAGCCTCCCGGCTGCATTCACTGCGGACCGGAGATGCCGGGGAGTCACAGACCGGGACAAGTGCTGGGACGGCCAGGCCGTGAAATGAGGAGCGGGAACAGCAACTCTTCGAGTTGCGGCCGTACTTCGTTCACAGGGCAGCACTGTCGGCCACACTGCACATCGGCCGGGTGATTTTCGGGCTATCTCAGCTACCATCACGAAAAGATCGACAGTGACGCTGCGTACGCGACCACACGAAGTGGACCAGAGCCCGAGAACCGACACCACATGTCGACGAGTCTGGGCAGCACTTGTCGATCACAGAGCCGCGAAAAGTCGATGAGAACTGACACCACTGCGGACCGGGTGGTTCTCCCTCGAAGGCGTGATGATGGCCTGACGGCGACTCCTATGGGGGCGTTCGCCGACGTTGGTTGATCCACAATGGGGCGTATGAGTGCTGTCCAACCGCAGCCGCGGTTCACCATATTCGTCCACCTCACGGCCTTGCCCGCGTGGCTCGCGCTGAGGCGCTCTGAGCGTCAGCAGATCATCGCCGACCATGTGCAGCCGCTGCTGGCCAAACACGATACTGTCCAGGTCCGGTGGTTCGACGCTGAAGCATGGGCCGCCGCTCCGTCCGACGTTCTTGTTGCGACGACGAACGACCTGACCTCGTGGTCCGATCTGTTCGAGGGTCTTCGCGACAGCCCCCTGTGGAGCGTGCCCTACTTCCGGGTGGAGCTGGTGCTGCCGACGGTCGAGGACGGCTTCGCCGACTACGAGCGACGAACCGGGCAGCGCAGCTGAGCTGCCTTTGTGCCGCCTTGGCTGTATAGCCCCTTCCTCGGCGGCGGGCGGCCGCTGCCTGGGCCGCAGCAACTGGTCATAGACCGCGACCGACGGCAGCGGCCGGTCGTCGGGCGGCAGGTGGGCCAGCCGCCGTTCAGTCAGGAACGTCACCCTGGAGCGGTCCGGCTCCGGATCCGCGGCGGCGGGTGCCTCGGCGGCCTTACGGGCCTCCAGGGCGACGGCGTCCGCGGTCAGCGCGCCGGCCCGCAGGGCGGCCGCCAGTCCGGTCACCAGGTACTCGTGGTGGAGATGCCGACCCAGCAACAGGACCTCGATCAAAGCGACGGGTGCCGTCCCGATCGCCGTGGGCCTTGCACGCTGCAGCCCACCAGGCGTCGTGGACAGGGGTGAACTTGCCTGCGGAGCGGGCTTGTTCCAGCGCGGTTGCGCCGGGGAAGGCTCCGGGTTTGCGGACCAGGGCCTTTGGGTAATGGTCCCGCTCCAGGCGGGCCTTGCCCTTGGCGATCAGCCGCTCGTGCCGGGCGACTTCCTTGCGTCCGTCGTAGACGACGACCTCGGAGGCGTGCAGCTCACCCGAACAGTGCGGCCGATCAGTCCCACCGGGACCGAGTAGCGGTTCGTGCGGACGCTGATCTGCGCGTAGCGGTCCACCCGCAGGCTGAAGAGCCGACCGGTCTCGAACGGCTCGTCCGACAACGGCTGCAGCAGCGGCTGTTCGACGGTGAAGTACTCCCCGATCGTCCTGGGCCGCTGCCGGATGCGGCGGCCGTCGTCTTCGGCGTCCGATCGCTCGACCATCGCGTTCAACTCGGCAAGGGAGTCGACTTCGGGGACGGGGACCAGGTGGTTGCGGCGGAACCAGCCGATCTGGCCTTCCACCCCGCCGTTCTCGTGGGCGCCTTCGAGTCCGGGGCGGCAGTACACACTGTCGATGCCGTAGTGCGACCGGAACGCGGTCCACCGCTCGTTCTCCACCCGCGCTCTCGACAGGCCCAGCACCCGGGCGACCGCGGCCCGCAGGTTGTCATAGCGCACCTTGCCGCAGGGGACGCCGCCCAGCACGCTGAGAGCGTGGACGTGGCCTTCAAAGAACGCCTTCTGACCGGCCGAGGCGAAGATGCGGTGCACCGCCTTGCCGGAATACGACAGGCGCATCGCGAAAAGGAAGACTTTGACCTGCTCACCGGCCAGACGGATCGTCACATCCCCGAAGTCCCCCTCGGCCTCCGCTCCCGGCAGGTGGGTCTGTGGGATGAACGCGTTGATCGGCCCGCGTCCCGCCTCGATCCGGATCTGCGGGCGGCGAGCAGCGACGTAGGGCCCGCACCATCGGGTAGGTCACCCCCAGCGCACCGTGCTCGTCCACCAGCCCGGTCGAAGATCCGCTGGCCGGTATGCCGCTGTTTGCGGGGCGCGTCCAAGTCCACTCGCAGCATCTCGTCGATCGCGGGCTTGAACGCGTCCAGCCGCGTCTTGCGAAGTGGAAGTGGTTTGCGCGGCTCCGGCCAGACGGACTCCATCGCCGCCTTCACCGTACGGAAGCCCACCCCTTACTTGCGCTGCAAGGCCCGGTTCGACATCCCCGCCCGGGCATCACGACGTATCGCCGCGTACAGATCGATCTTGGACTTCGGTGGCACCGGCGCCCCCTACCACGCAGAGCACACCGATCGTCCCACCGCAAGCACCCGAGTGGTGTCAGAAGTCGTCGATATTACTTTCCGCCAACACCGGGCGGTGTCGCCGTCGATCGACAACCGGTGTCGGGGGACTCACCGATAGAGCCAACGGAGAACCGGTCGGCCCGGAACATGGTGGAGTCGTCGTGCATGACACCTTGTCTTCCTGCGGGTCTTGTGGCCGCGCTTCCGTTTCGTGCTGTGCTGCGCGACTAAGCCGGGGTCAGGGGGAAAGGTGATCCAGAATCACGGTTCAGCCGACGCCGGCACCTTCACCGGAACCGCTTGTAGACCCCAGCGCGTCGGCGATCCGCTGGCAGTGGCCTGACCGCGCATCAAGCCGTTCCGCGGCGGTCAGATCCGCTGGATCAGGAGCACAACGATCCACCCGAGCATGACCAGGACGAAGATGGCTGCGAGTCCGCAGCCGACATTCAGGCAGCTGTCTCCACGAGTGGTCACATCTCCGTCCACACGCCCCTCATCTCCCAGATCTGTCGCACAAGGTATCGCCGGCCGGTCGATTCGGCAGTCGAGGGTCGGGCCCAGCCGGGCTCCGGCCGCTGCCAGTTCTTCTCAGGAAGCCGGCCCGACCGGCCGGGCGGGCGTCAGGCCCCTTGGGAAAGTCCTTGCGCTTGATCTTGGCACGGCGGCCGCCGGGGTGGTGGAACACGATCCCCTCCGCCAGGCTGCCCGGCGCGTAGCGGCTCTCCAACTCGGCGAGGAACTCCCGCAGGCCCTCGTAGCTGCGCGGCGCCGCCTCGTAGACCGGCACCTCCAGGTTGAACGGCACACAGAGCCAGCCGTCCAGCCTCAGCGGGTTGCCCTGGACGCGCGGACCGAGACCCTCGCAGGCATGTTCGCCATCCGGCCAGGCGGCCACGTCGGTACTGCCGGCCGCGGCCAGGATCCACTTGCCCTCGGGACCGTGCTCGCCGGTGTCGACGTACCAGCCGTCGACGATGCCCTGCGGCTTCTGCGCCTTGTCCGGGTTGCGCGCTGTCCTTCGCGATCAGGTTCCCCCTGCCCAACTCCAAGAACGCGCAGACGTTCCAGCACACGGCCGACAGGCACGTGTTCGATCCCTACCACCTTCAGACACGAAGTTGCCTCACTCGAAGACACCCCCTGAGCCGCCGCCACCGCGCCCCCGCCACCAACCCTCGGCAGGGGCGCAGCCGTTCCGTGCCCAGCCCAACCAGAAGGACCCAACGCGCCATGCCGCGATCCCGAAAGACCCAGGACGACGCCTGCGCCCCCATCGCCATCGCGATCCTCACGGGCATCTTCTTACTCGTCCTCCTCCTCGACTGGGCGTTCACCACACCCGTCGGCCGAACACTGTCCGTCCTCACCCTCGTCGGCGGCGGCGTTCTCGTCGTACAGCGCACCAAGGCCTGGCAGATCCGTCACGCCGAACAAGCCCGGATCCTCGAGGCCCAGTCACGGGAGATAGCCCTCTACCACGGCATGAACCCACGGCAGTTCGAGGACGCGATCGCCTACCTCTGCCACCGCGACGGCTACACCGACACCCGCCGCACCGGCGTCGCCGACGACCTCGGCGCCGACGTCACCGCCATCGCCCCCGACGGCCGCCGCATCGTCATCCAGTGCAAGCGCTGCGGGCCCACCACCACCGTCGGCTCCGCCGGCCTACAGCGGTTCGGCGGCACCTGCCACGTAGTCCACGGCGCTCACGTAGCCGCCGTCGTCACCACCTCCCGCTTCACCCGCCCGGCCGCCGAGTACGCCAGGGCCACCGGCATCCACCTGTTCGACCAGCACGCCCTGGCCGCATGGGCGAGCCGCACCGGGCCCACCCCGTGGATGCTGTAGCCCCCCAAGCTGCTGTCGCCGCAGCGCCTGACAGCGCCGCCCGGATCCGCGGACCGACGGAACCCCGCAGCCGTAGTACCGATCGGTTTGCAGCTCCGGCATGTCCGTCATGCGGCAGACCGAGCGGGGGCGGCGAGCTCTGGAAAGGCGTCGTCCCACACAGCGCGCACGGTGCGGCCGACCAGGGTACGAAGCACCGGCCACATCTCGAGGAGCAGGGCCTGATCCAGATAGCGGGGCAGATCATCCTGCAGGCCCTCGTGCAGGACCGTGCGGTACACGCCCATGCACTGACGCGGCTGGTCCAGGTCATACGAGGTCATCCCGGACCAGGCGATATGCAACGGCAACTCCACGACACCGTGGGTCGGGCCGTGCAACTCCTTCAGCGACTGCGGCAGACGGCGCCGAAACTTCTCCCGGTAAAGCTCGAGATCCCTGGCGTCCGCCCGGATCCGCTTCTTGGACCAGTACCTCCTGCCTCACCTCGACGCCGATGATGAGGAGGCCGTTGCGGACGATCTGGAAGAGATTCGGATCGGATTGGTGCGCATAGAGAGCTACGTCACCAGCCACATCGAGCAGCTCAAGGGGAGCGACCTCAAAGGACACGAGGATCGGACGGTTCGCTGTCCCGACTGCCAGCAGTTGGCCTTGATCGTTGATGGAGTTACGAACAGCTGTTTGTTCTGCCCCCGGGACTGGATGGACCCGCTAGAGCTAGCCAGCGCGTACGACAACGCTTTCGGCTACTCCCCGGCCCCTGGAGACCAGACCCCTACGAGGACACCCTCGTCGACTGCCCGGACTGCGACACGCCGACGCTCGTCCTGGAAGCTGAGACGGTCGCCAGCAATAGCTCGTACGTTCCCCTTTGCTTCAACTGCGCGGAGGTGCAGGACAACCTGTGGGAATGCGCGCGGTGCGCACGGTTGTACAGACCTACGGACGAGGAAGCCATCTGCTCCGACTGCTTCGCCGACCTTGGGTGAGCCCGGGCAGACATGTTTCGGACTTGGGGAACATCGGCACAGCGGTTGGCGGGCCCCGGTTCCCGTCATCGCGAAGGCGCTCGGCGACTGACAAGACCGCCACCCGTCTGGTCGCCGAAGCCGGAGGAACATGGAGTCGATACGCCCCCGGCGACCACCAGCGATGAAGCGCAGTACTCAGGCTGGGTCCGCTGAGCCCCGTTTGTCCTCAACGTGGACGACGTGGAGCTCGGTGCCATCCCGGTGACGCTTGGAACGTCCGAACAGGCCGACACTGATCTGCGACTGATCCTGAGGCTCATCGGGGCCGACATAGGTAAGGACGTCGTTGTGATGCCCGGTGACAACCCATCCCTCGACGTCCTTGGGGTCGATCACCCCAAAGTCTCCTGCCGAAGATCCGGCATGCGCAGGGCCGAACTTCTTCAGGATCTCGGTGGCCTGTTCAGCAAGCTCCCCTTCCGGAGCGGTCAGCACGACACAAGTGCCATGCTCGAACAGCACCCACGACTTGCGAGGGTCAGCGAGAAGCCGCTGCCAGACGTCTACAAGTATCTCGGTGTCCATGGCGGTCATCATGCCTCAGAGCACTGACACAGGGTGACGATCGGCCGGCGGCTACGTCGAATACGCGCCTCCAGGAGCACGCGCGAAGCTCGAATTGGTGAGAGAAGTCTGAAGACTGTCCTTCCAGCCGAGCACGGTCTTGCGGTGTAGTTTCTCCTCTTCGGTGAGAGTGGCCGGGTGACGGGTGAGCCAGCCGGTGACCTGCCGCACCGACCGCGGTGGCGGGACGGGGGTGAAGCCTTCTGGCCGCGGAAGATCGCGCCGGGCCCAGTTGTCAACGCTCTAGCAAAACTGAACACCCACCAGTCCCGCAGAATTGACCCCTGAAGTCGTGCGGTCGGGTCAAGCAGCTCGGTTTGCCCGGCATCATGGGCGCATGGAAGATGATCTCCCGACCGTGTCGGTGCGCCTGTGGCGTGCGGATGCCGTCGTGTTGTTCGACTGGCTGATGACCACGGATCTCGACACGGTGCCGGTCACTCATCCTGCCCAGAAGCAGGCCCTGGCCGATCTGTTGTCACGGCTGGAGTGGGCCGCGGACGCCGATGTGACCGGGGCGACCGCCGAGGACATCGCGGCGGCTCAGAGCGAAGTCGCCCGGGACGTGGGCTGGTAGTTCAGCCGTGGTGGGCACGGTTCTCCTTGGCCAGCAACTCGCGTCGCTGGCGGGTCCGGTAGGAGTCTCCGGTGAGAGTGAGAACCTCGGCATGGTGGACCAGGCGGTCGATCACCGCGGCGGCCACGACGTCGGAGAAGGTCTCTCCCCAGCGCCCGAGGGGCAGATTCGAGGTGACCATCACGGAGCCCTGTTCGTAGCGGGATGCGATGAGCTGGAAGAACAGGTTCACGGGGTCCTGGTCGAACTCCGGCCTCGTGGGCCGCGGCGAGGCGGGCGATCCAGTTGCTCTCGGTGTCGAACAGGACCGAGTGGGCCGGCATGAGCGGCCTTGACGCCGAGTCCGATGGCCAGGTGCGTCTTCCCGATCCCGGGCGGCCCGAGCAGGATCACGTTGTCGGCCTTCGCGACGAACGTCCCCGTCACCAGGTGCCGTCCAGGACGTCCCGCCTGAGCGAGGGCAGGTGGTCGAGGGTTGAGACTGGTAAGGCCGCATGTTCATGTGTCCCGTATTCCTCGATTAAGCAGTCCAGCCTGTGACGCTACGTGTTCATCGGATGGGGCGATACCGGGGCGTCGCACCACGCACCGCGTCTTGTCTGTGTAGAAATGTGACGTGTGCTAATCGACTGGTTGGAGCAATCGGTTGCCAGATTCCTTGCGGTCGCTCGTGCCTGCGCTGGGGCCGATGCTTCGTCGGCTGCTCCGTGTACTCCTCATTTGGCTGCCGCTATCCGCTGTCATCATCGCTGCGGCAATGGGATGGGGTTGGCTATTAGTCAAGGGGCCTTGGCACTTTGATCAGCCTCATCTGGCAGACCTGCCACCAGGGCCAACTGCAGCACTGGTCAGCGGATTCCGCACGGCAGTGGTGGCGATCGGTGCCGGGCTGGTAGCGCTGATTGGTTTGGTCTTCACCGCCCGGACGTTGTACCTAAACCGCGAGGGACATGTCACGGACCGCTACTCCAAGGCGGTCGGGCAACTGGGCTCCCCGGTCATCGAAGTCCGCATGGGCGGGATCTTCGCATTGGAACGGATCATGCATGATTCACCAAAGGATCAGAGGTCGTTCTCTTTCCGAACCTCGTGTGTGGATTCCGCTGGTCAGACATGAGATCGCTGCTGTCGCGGAAGTCTCGGCTCGTTGCCGGTCGGG
>NZ_JBEXXE010000068.1:0-41761 GCF_040630255.1 Streptomyces sp. NPDC005820 | reverse complement strand
GCGACGTCGATGACGTCCTGCGCCTCGCCCGGTTCGCCCACCCGGACCAGGGCCTCGGCGAGGTCGCCGTGCCAGCGGCCGCGCGCCGGGTCGCTCCCCCTGGACCCCGCCGTTGTCTTGCAGCTAGCCGGCCAGCCTCTTCGCTGCCGTTGCGATGCGTTCGTCCGTTGCCGTCAGGGCCACTCGTACGAAGGTGGCTCCTGCCTCGCCGTAGAAGTCGCCGGGGGCGACCAGGATGCCCCGGTCGGCCAGGTGGGCGACCGTGGTCCAGCAGGACTCGTCGCGGGTCGCCCAGAGGTACAGGCTGGCCTCGCTGTGTTCGATGCGGAAGCCGTGGGCGAGGAGGGCCTCGCGCAGGAGGGTGCGGCGGGCCGCGTAGCGGGCGCGCTGCTCCTGGACGTGGGTGTCGTCGCCGAGGGCCGCCACCACCGCCGCCTGGGTCGGGGCCGAGGTCATCATGCCGCCGTGCTTGCGGATCTCCAGCAGCGGGGCGAGGACCGCGGGGTCGCCGGCCAGGAAGGCGGCACGGTAGCCCGCGAGGTTCGAGCGCTTGGAGAGGGAGTGGACCGCGACGATGCCGTCGTACGACCCGCCGTTCACGTCCGGGTGCAGCACCGAGACGGGGTCGGCCTCCCAGCCCAGCTCGAGGTAGCACTCGTCGGAGAAGAGCAGGACGCCGTGCTCACGGGCCCAGGCGACGATCCGGGTCAGCTCCTGCTTGGAGAGGACCTTGCCGGTGGGGTTCGACGGGGAGTTCAGCCAGAGGAGCCTCAGACCGTCCGGGTCGAGCCCGGTCGGGTCGTCGTAGACCTCGTGGTCCGCGCGGGCGAGGCGGGCGCCGACCTCGTACGTCGGGTAGGCCAGGCGCGGGTACGCGACCCGGTCGCCGGGGCCGAGGCCCAGCTGGGTCGGGAGCCAGGCGACGAGTTCCTTGGAGCCGACGATCGGCAGGACGTGCCGGTGGGTGACCTCACGGGCGCCCAGCCGGCGCTCCAGCCAGCCGGTGATCGCGTCGCGCAGCGCCGGGGTGCCCCAGACGGTCGGGTAGCCCGGGGAGTCCGCCGCGTCGATCAGGGCCTTCTGGATCAGGTCGGGGACCGGGTCGACCGGGGTGCCGACCGAGAGGTCGACGATGCCGTCCGGATGCGAGGCGGCCGTCTTCTTGTACGGCTCCAGCTTGTCCCAGGGGAACGTGGGCAGGCGGTCGGAGACTGCGGACACGGTTTCTGGCTCACTTTCTCGTACGGACGGTGTCGTACGGACGGCAAACGCCTCGGTCCCGCATGGCCGGCAGAGCTCATCAGGCCGTACGGGACCGAGGCGGCACGTGTGGTGCGGGCCGCTGATGCGGTTACTCGGCCTGCGGCGGCAGCGCGGCGATGAAGGGGTGGTCGCGCTCGATCAGTCCCAGCTTGCTGGCGCCGCCGGGCGAGCCGAGCTCGTCGAAGAACTCGACGTTCGCCTTGTAGTAGTCCTTCCACTCCTCCGGAGTGTCGTCCTCGTAGAAGATCGCCTCGACCGGGCAGACCGGCTCACAGGCACCACAGTCGACGCATTCGTCCGGGTGGATGTACAAGGACCTGGAGCCCTCGTAGATGCAGTCGACCGGGCACTCCTCGATGCACGCCTTGTCCTTCACGTCGACACAAGGCTGCGCGATGACGTAGGTCACGCTGTCGTTCCTCCTCGATAGGGCGCTGGCGGGCCTCCTCAGGCCCTGCCGCCTGGCGCGCGGGAGCGCGGCGTCGTCGATGCCCGCCCCTAGTATCTCCGTTCTTGGGCATGATCCGAACAGGAGGGGTGAACCGACCAGTGGAAATCTCGGCCTACGGACGCCTCGAGGTCCGTATCACCGCTGCTGACGTGGGCAAACGCGTCTCCGTACGGCGGTTGAGCGACGCTGGAGTCACGGAGGGGAAATTCACCGACACGGTGGGTGTTCTCACATCATGGGACAAGGGTGTGCTCGTGATCACACGGAAGAGTGGGGAGGCCGTCCGGATTGACGAGTCCTCGCTGGTCGCCGGGAAGGTCGTGCCTGCCGCCCCGGCCCGCCGCCGGGGTCCCGCCGCGACGTACGAGGAGCTCGCCCGGGTCGCCTCGCGGGCCTGGCGGCCGGTGGAGAGCGAGCGGCTCGGCGCCTGGGAGCTGCGGGCCGCCTCCGGCTTCACCCGCCGCGCGAACTCCGTGCTGCCGCTCGGCGACCCCGGCCTGCCGCTCGACGGGGCCCTGGACGCCGTACGACGCTGGTACGGCGAGCGCGGCCTGCCCGCCTATGTACAGACGGCGACGGGCGCCGAGGGGGCCCAGGAGCTGCTCTGCGCGGAACTGGAGCGGCGCGGGTGGGTGCGCGAGGTGACCGCCGGGCTGTGGACCGGGGCGCTGGCGCCGGTCGCCGACCGGGCGGACGCTGAGGGTGTGGTGCTGGGCAGGGAGGCCGACGAGGCGTGGCTGGCCCGGTATCAGCGCAAGGGGGTGAGCGAGGTGGCTCTCCGTGTGCTCGGGAGCGGACCGTCGGTGTGGTTCGCCTCGATACCCGGTCCGGTCGGCGGTGCGCCCGCCGCGATCGGGCGGTGTGTCGTGGACGGGCGGTGGGCCGGGTTCGGCGCCGTCGAGGTCGATCCCGCACAGCGCCGCAGGGGTCTCGCCACAGTCGTGATGGCCGCGCTGGCCCGGCGGGCCCTGGACGAGGGCGCCTCGGCCGCCTGGCTGCAGGTGGAGGAGGAGAACGCGGGGGCGCGGGCGCTGTACGCCGGGATGGGGTTCTCGGCGCATCACGCCTACCACCACTACCGGGAGCCGTCGTGAGCGCGTACGACCCCGCGGAGGTGCGGCGGCTCTTCGCCGAGGAGGCGCGGGCCGAGCGGCCCGACCTGGCGGCGCTGTGTCTGCTGGTGGGCGCGGCGGCGGACCCGGAACTGGGCGAGGCCGGGGTGGACGCCGCGCAGATGGAACTCGACCGGCTGGCCGGCGAGGTGCCGTACCGGCCGGGCGGGCCGCGGGCGTGGGCGCTGGCGCTGGCGGAGCTGCTGGGCGGGCGGTACGGGTTCCGGGGCTCCGGAGCGGACTATCAGCGCCTGGAGTCCTCGTTGCTGCACCAGGTGCTGCTGCGGCGGCGGGGGCTGCCGATCCTGCTGTCGGTGGTGTGGGTGGAGGTCGCGCGGCGGGCGGGGGCGCCGGTGCACGGGGTCGCGCTGCCGGGGCACTTCGTGGTGGGGTTCGGGCCGCCGGAGGATCTCGAACGGCAGGTGCTGGTCGATCCGTTCGACGGGGGGCGGGTGCTGTCGGGCGGCGACGCGGAGCTGCTGGTGGCCGGGGCGGGCGCGGCGCGGCTGGAGCCGTCGATGCTGGTGCCGGCGGAGCCGTTGTCGGTGGTGATGCGGATCCTGAACAACATCCGGTCTTGGGCGGCGGCGCGGCCGGAGCGGTCTGATGTGGGGTTGTGGGCGGTGGAGTTGTCGTTGCTGGTGCCGTCGCATCCGGCTCGGTTGCGGTACGAGAAGGGTCATCTGCTCGTGCAGCGGGGGGACTTCATCGGGGGTGCGGTGGAGTTGGAGGAGTACGCGTCGTTGGTGGAGGTGGTGGATGAGCCTGCGGCTGCGAAGGTGCGGAGGGAGGCGCATGCGGCGCGCTCCATGTTGAACTGACGGTTGTGTGGCGGGTGCGGGTGCGTCGTGGCTGGTCGCGCAGTTCCCCGCGCCCCTGGGTGGGCTCCCCTTGCGCTTCTTTCAAAGCCAACCCTTCTCCCTCGCTATCCGTACCGCCTCCGCCCTGTTTCTCGCCGCCAGTTTCTGGATCGCCGTCGAGAGGTAGTTGCGGACCGTTCCCTGGGACAGGTGGAGTTCCGCGGCCAGTTCGGCGTTCGTCGAGCCGTCGGCCGCCGCGCGGAGGATCTCCCTCTCGCGGTCCGTCAGGGGGTTGGCGCCCTCCGCCAGGGCCGCTGCCGCCAGGGTCGGGTCGATGACCCGCTCGCCCGCGAGTACCTTCCGTACCGCCTGGGCGAGTTGGGCCGCCGGGGCGTCCTTCACCAGGAAGGCGTCGGCGCCCGCCTCCATGGCGCTGCGGAGGTAGCCGGGGCGGCCGAAGGTCGTGAGGACGACCAACTTCAGGCGCGGGAACTCCTGGTGGAGCCGGGCCGCCGCCTCGATGCCGGTGCAGCCCGGCATCTCGATGTCGAGGAGGGCCACGTCGATGTCGTGGGCGCGGGCGGCCGCGAGGACCTCGTCGCCGCGGGCCACCTGGGCGACCACCTCGATGTCGTCCTCCAGGCCGAGGAGGGCCGCCAGTGCCTCGCGGACCATCGACTGGTCCTCCGCCAGGAGGACCTTGATCGTGCCGTCACTCATGGGCGGGATCCTACGTCCGCGGCGGTGCCCGCCGGGACGCGGGCGGTCAGTCGGAAGCCGTGCTTGACCCGGCCCGCCTCCAGGGTGCCGCCCGCCTTCTCCAGGCGCTCGGTGAGGCCGGTGAGGCCGTTGCCGGGGCCCTTGCCGGAGCCGCCGGAGCCGTCGTCCTCGACGGAGAGTTCGAGGCGGGGGCCGTCGAGGGTCTGGCGGCGGACGACGTCCACCGTGCAGCGGGTGGCGCCGCTGTGCCGTACGACGTTGGTGACGGCCTCGCGCAGGGCCCAGGCGAGGGCGGACTCGCTCTCCTCGGGGACGCCGTCGAGGTCGGGTTCGGCGGGGGTCACGGCGGTGATGCCGGCCGCCGTCAGCGCGACCTGGGTGCCGGCGAGTTCGGCGGCGAGGCGGGGGCGCCGGTAGCCGGTGACGGCCTCCCGGACGTCGACCAGGGCCTGGCGGCTGACCTGTTCGATGTCGGCGACCTGCTGGGCCGCCTTCTCGGGGTGGTCGGGGAGCATCCGGCCGGCCAGCTCGCTCTTGAGGGTGATCAGGGAGAGGGAGTGGCCGAGGAGATCGTGCAGATCGCGGGCCAGGCGCAACCGCTCCTCGTTGGCGGCCAGTTGGGCGACGGTGGCGCGCGCCTTGCGCAACTCGACCGTCGTACGGACCAGTTGGCTCACGCCCGTCATCGCGAAGCCGATGAGGAGGACCAGGACCAGGAGGTTGGCGGCCTCCCCGATGTCGGTGCGCAGGCCGACGAGCATGAGCAACGCGCCCGTGCCGGGGATCGCCCAGAACGCCGTCCGCAGCGGCAGGGCGGTGCCGCTGGCCACGGAGACGTAGCAGAACAGGCCCAGCCAGGCGGAGCCGAGGGTGAGGGACAGGACGACGGCGAGCACGGCCATCGCGCCGATGAGGCCCTGGACGAGCCTCGACGGGTAGGGCGTCGCCCCCATGTCGCGGAAGAGGAGCGAGAGATAGACGGTGACGAACACCGCGAGGCCCGTCCAGCCGGCGACCGTGCCGGCGGTGGTGTGCCGGCCGGAGAGCAGGTCGTGCACCGGTGAGCTCAGGAACACCAGCCAGACGCCGATCCACAGCACCTTGCGCCGCCACAGCTCGCGGCGGGTGCGGGCCGCCTGGCCCAGCAGGATCGGCGGGCCCTGCCGGGCTTCCTTCGACAGCAGGTCGTCCGTCATGGCGCTCACGCCTTCAGCGTGTCCTTCCGGTACAGCCAGGCCGCGCCGCCCGTGAACAGGGCGAAGAAGACGGCCAGGATGGCGATGTCCTTGGCGTGCGGGGCCTGGCTCTGTTCGATCGCCTGCCCCAGGGCAGCGTACGCGTGCGTGGGCACCCACTTGGCCATGTCCTGCAGCCACTGCGGGAAGGTCGTCGTCGGCATCCACAGGCCGCCGAGGATGGACAGCCCGAAGTAGGTGATCATCGTGATCGGGCGGACCGCGTCCCCGCTCGCGAGGTAGCCGATCGCGACGCCGAGGGCGGCGAAGACGAGGCTGCCGGCCCAGATCGAGCCCGTGAGCGCGAGCCACTGCCAGGCGTCCAGCCGTACGCCCTTCACGGCGGCGGCGACGGCGAAGACGACGACGATCGAGGGGAGGCTCACGACGGCCGCGCTCGCGGTCTTCGCCAGGACGTATCCGCGGCCCGGCAGCGTGGTCAGCCGCAGCTGGCGCACCCAGCCGCTCTCGCGCTCCTTGGCGATGCGCTCGCTGTTGCCCATCAGGACGGCCGTGAGGGCGCCGAAGGAGGCCATCGACACCATCATGTACGTCGGGAGGGTCAGGCCCGTGCCGTCGACCTTGGTGGTGGCGTCGGCGCTGCCCGCGATCAGCAGGAACAGCACCGACGGGTAGATCACCGAGAAGAACAGGAACTTGCGGTTGCGCAGGGCGCGGGCGAGCTCCAGCTTGATCAGGCTGTTCACTTGGTCTTCGCCTCCTCGGCGGCGGTGATGGCGACGAATGCCTGCTCCAGACCGAGCCCGGCGACTTCGAGGTTGCGGGGGTAGACGCCGAGGCCGTAGAGCGCGTGGACGGTGGCGTCGGCGTCGGAGGACTGGATGCGGACCGTCTGGCCGGAGACGTCGAACGTGGTCAGGAAGGGCAGAGCGCGCAGCGCGGTCTCGTCGATCTCGCCCTCGAGGTCGAAGGAGACCCGGCGGGCGCCCGCCTTCGCCTTGATCTCGGCGGCGGTGCCGTCGGCGAGCAGCCGGCCCCGGTGCAGGACCAGGACGCGGTCGGCGATCGCGTCGGCCTCTTCCAGGTAGTGCGTGGCGAACAGGACGGTCCGCCCCTGGTCCGCCTGCTCGCGCATGGTGGCCCAGAAGCCCTGGCGGGTGGTGACGTCCATGCCGGTGGTGGGCTCGTCCAGGACGATCAGATCGCTGTCGCCGGCCGTGGCGAGCGCGAAGCGGACGCGCTGGGCCTGGCCGCCGGAGAGCTTGTTGACCTTACGGGAGGCGATCTGGGCGATGCCGGCCCGGGCGAGTACGTCGGAGGCCTTGTACGGCTTGGGGTGCAGGGCGCAGGCGAGGCCGACCAGTTCGCCGACGGTGACCTCGTCCATCAGGCCGCCGCTCTGCAGCATGGCCCCGACCCGCCCGGCGACGATCGCCTCGCGCGGGCTGGTGCCGAAGACGGTGACCTTGCCGCCGTCGGCCTGCTTGAGGCCGAGCAGCAGGTCGAGGGTGGTGGACTTGCCGGCCCCGTTGGGCCCGAGCAGCGCCACGGTCTCCCCCGGGTGCAGCTCCAGGGTCAGCCCGTCCACGGCGCGTACCTCGCCGTAGGCCTTGCTCACCCGGTCGAAGCCGACCGCGGGTGCCGTCGTCTGCCCGGGGGGTGCTGTCTTCGTCGTCATGACAGCGATCGTCGCCCGAGGGGGCCGGTCGGGGGCAGTGTCGGGCGTCCTCAGTGCCGCATGACAGATGTCATGGCTGTCATGACTGTCATGCGGCGCTGGGGGCGGATCAGCTCGGGTTCGTGTCGATGACCGCGATCCGGTCCGTGGTGCTCTTGAGGGCCGGGCGCAGGGCGCCGATGACGTCCTGGACGGTGACGGCCGTCTTCTGGCCGGTGCCGCGGGTGATCAGGACGTCGTTGAAGGTGCCGCCGTACAGCTCCTTCAGGGCCTCCTGGTTGTAGGCCTCCACCAGCTTGCCGTCGACGGCCTTGACGCCGAGGAACTTCCACAGGGAGTTCTTCGGGCTGAACTCGATGCCCGGGGCGCCGCCCTTGACCTGGATCTTGACGTTTCCGGACATCGCCGGTTCGGCGAACTCCTTCATCATCCGGTCGACCTCGGCGTCGGTGATCGTCGGCTGCTTGGCCGTGGTCGGGACGGTCACCGCAGTGGTGGAGCCGGTCTCCACCTGGGCGCGGTACCCGGCGACGACGGCCGCCTCGGCCTTCGCCGCGTCGATGCCCTTGCCCGCCTTGCCGTAGACGGCGACGGCCTTGCCCGACTCGAACTTGATGGTGCCGTCGGTGGACGAACCGGAGCCGCCCGCCGCGCTCTGCAGCGCCGCCTGGAGCTTCTCCTCGTCGACCGGCATCTCGGGCTCGATCTCACGGTGCTGCCCGAACAGCGAGCCGATCACCGAGACCGGGTTGTAGTCGCTCTTCGCGGCGTCGTCGAGGGTGGCCTGGATGTCGAACTGGAGGCCTGCCTGGTCCGGCTTGAGGGAGACGGTGTCGCCGTCGACGGACAGCTTCAGCGCCTGCGCGGCCCGCTTGTCGAAGGCGTCGTCGAGCTTCTTGGCGGCCTCGTCGCGGGTGCTGCCGCCGATGTCGACGCCGAGCACGGTGGTGCCCTTGGGCACGTCGGAGTGGCTCATCAGCAGTCCGGCGCCGTAGACGCCGACACCGCCGAGGACCAGGACGCCGCCGAGCAGGACCAGCTTGCTGCGGCCCTTCTTCTTTTTCTTCTTGGAGCTGTTCTTGGAGCTGTTCTTGGAGCTGTTCTTGGAGTCGGACGCGTTCTGCGCGGCCGCGGCGGCCGGCTTGGGCGCGTTCTTCGCCCCCGGTCCGCCGCCCTGCGTACCGCCGGGGCCGCTCTGGCCGGCGGAGGGCACGACCGGGATGCCGCTGGTGACGGTGTGCCCGGAGACGTTGTCGGCGGGACGGCCGTAGCCGCCCGTGCCCGGCCCGGGGGCCTGGATCTGCGGGGTGAGGATCGCGGTGTCGTCACTCAGACCGCCACCGGGGAGCCGGCCCGTGGCGGGGCCGGTACCCGTGCCGGGGCCGGTACCCGTGCCGGGAGCGGCGGTACGGGGGCCGCCGCCGGGTCGGCCGTAGCCGTTGGGCGCGCCGGGGGCGCCGGGGATACCGGGGGCGCCGATGGCCGGGCCGGCCGCGTTCTGGGCCACGGGGGGCACCATCGGGCCGTCGCCGGTGACCGGGCCGCCGGTCGGGCCGGTGGGACCCTGCGGGCCGCCGAGGCCGTGCGGGCCGGAGGGGCCGTCGGGGCCGTTGAAGTCGTGCCGGCTGCCGGGACCGGGGCCGGCGCCCTGGCCGTTCGCCCCGGGGAAGCCCTGCTGGTCGCCGCGGCCGTTGTCGGAGAAGTACGGCAGCTCGTCGCGGCGCGCCTCGGCACCGCCGCCGCCCGGCCCCGCGGTCTGTCCGCGACCCTGGCCCGGAGCCTGCCCCTGACCTTGACCCTGACCCTGCGCCGGGCCCCGGCCCTGCCCCTGTGCCTGTGCCTGTCCGGGCCGGGAGTTGCCGAGCGGGCCCGCGGCCAGCGCCTCGGTCACGTCGAAGGAACCGGTGCCGCCGCCGTGCCCGGGAGCCACCGGACCGCCGGTGGCGCCACCGGGGAGCCCGGCGCCGTTGGTGCCGCCCGGCCTGGCGCCGAGCGGTGCGCTCATGGAACCGACCACGCCACCGGGCCGCCCGCCGACGGGTCGCCCGGCACCGGGGCGCGCGCCACCCACCGAAGCACCCGGCGTACCCGGCGCACCCGCGCCCGACGCACCCGAAGTGCCGGAAGCGCCCGCACCTGCGGCGGAACCGCCCGGAATGCCCGCCCCGTTGGTCGCTCCGCCGCCCTGACCGCCCTTGGCGGGCCCGGACTTGCGCGGGGCGAACCAGTCGCTGGCCTTCTCCTCCGTACCGGAGGCGGGTTCGGCGGGCGCCGCGAAGCTGCCCGTGTCGGACCCGGAGGCCCCGGCGGAACCGGCCGAGCCGGAGGACCCCATGGCCCGGGTGGAGCCGCTGGAGCCGGTGGAGCCGGTGGAGTTGCCGGCACCGGCCGCGGGCCCCGGCTGTGCGCCGGTGTTGGTGTCGTCGACCTCGGAGTCGGCGACGGGCTTGCGCACGACGACCGGCGGAATGGGCCGGGAACCGGGGATGTTGATCCGGATCCGCGTCGTCAGCGTGGTCTCGGTCTTGCGTTCCTCCGGCTGGGCGGCCGAACGGCCCGCGTCCGCACCGCCGTCGGACACCACGGGGATGCCGTACGGCGGCGTACCCGAGGGGTACGCGGCCCCGCCGCGCCCGTTGGGCCCGGAGGACGGACTGTCAGTTTCACGACTCAAGGCAGGTTCTCCAGTTTGGCTCCGCCGCCCGCCACGACCTCACGGGCAGCTCGGCGGCGCGCACCACCATACTGGCCGCTTCTGGCGCGTATCCCACGACCGCCGCTGAAAACCCACACGGGACTCGCACGGCCGCGCCCTGCGAAGTGGTACGTCACTTGCCAAGTCGGACGTCGAAGCCGTCCGGTTGCCGCCCCAGCCCAAGGGTGGCGCAGATCACAGCCAGAGCCATACCGCCGAGCAGGAAGAGGTAGGAGCCGCCTCCCGCGCCGAACAGGAAGTCGCCTTCGGAACGGCCCGCGGTGCACACGATCACGGAGATCATCCAGCCGGCGGCCGGCGCGACCGCCCCGGCGCGGCTGTTCGCGGCCCGGGCGCCGCCGAGGAAGAGCCCGGCCGCGCCGGCGAGCGCGAGCAGCAGTCCGCCGGGGAACCAGCCGGCCTGTACGAGCGCACCGGCGAGGCCGGTGACCGCTCCGAGGACGAGAAGTCCGAGGTAGGCGGCGATCCGTCCGACGGAGGGCCGCTGGAGGGGCTGGGCGAGCATCGAACCGGGACCGGACATCAGGCGACTCCCTCGATCCCGACCTCGACTCCGGCGAAGAGGTCGGTCTCCCTGCTCTGCACCTGCTCTCCGGGCCCTCCTCGCACCAACTCGTAGTACTCGGTGGTGAAGAGGGGCTGGGCCAGCTCGTTGGAGAGGGCGAAGTGGCGCTCGCCGGGGGCGACCTCGATCTGGGTGGCGTGCGCGCGCATCGCGGCGGCTTTCGCACTCGCATACGCCGTACCGTCGATGGCGGTGGTGATCCGCTCGTCGTCGACGACACCGGGTACGTCGCCGACGGCGGCGCTCTTACTGAAGGGCAGCGTCGGCAGCTCCTCCCGGAGCCGGTCGAAGGCGGCCTCGACGACGGAGCGCGGAACGCGGTTGTAATAGACCTTGGGGACACTCCAGCCGGCTCCACCCCCGGCCCCGGCCGCGAAGTCGACAGCCCGCAGGGCGACGCGGTGGGCCTGGATGTGATCGGGGTGGCCGTAGCCGCCGTTGTCGTCATAGGCGACGACGACATGGGGACGCACCTCGAGGATCACCTCGGCGAGCGCGGCGGCGGCCTCGTCGACACTCGCCTGCCAGAAGCACGCGGGGTCGTCATTGTCGGCGATCCCCATCATCCCGGAGTCGCCGTACCGCCCGACACCGCCGAGCAGCCTGAAGTCACCGACACCGAGCGCGGCCATGGCATCGGTGAGCTCCCGCAGCCGGTGCTCACCGAGGGCGGAACCGGTCAGATGCCGCAGGTGGGGCGGAATGACCTCCCCCCGCTCCCCGAGCGTGCAGGTCACCAACGTCACCCGGGCACCCTCGGCCGCGTACCGGGCCATGGTCGCGCCGTTGTTGATCGACTCGTCGTCCGGATGCGCGTGCACCAGGAGCAGACGCCGAGCGGGCATTTCCGTCATGGAGCCAGCCTACGAGGCGACAGCCGCCACACGGTCACCTCCCCGCCCGCCTGTCACCCCTCGCCGTCGAGCACGTGTGCGATGGCCAACGCGATCCGCTCGATGTGCTCGATCCGGTCGATGATCGAAGGCTTCACCCAGGTCACGATCGAACTCGGGAAGCCGGGCAAGCGCGATGTCGTCCCGGATCCGCCTGGCTTACGGATGCGGATGCGGGGAAGGCGCGGGTTGTAACAGCGAAGGTCGAGCTCCGGTCAACCACGCACCGGAGCCCCCTCGTCGGCACGCGTCAGAACTTGATGCTGCCGATCATGCTCGCCACGCTCGTCGTCAGATCGTTGATCGTCCCCGCCATCGTCGAGGAGGCAAGGTAGAAGCCGAGCAGCATGCAGACGACCGCATGACCGCCCTTCAGTCCTGACTTCTTGATCAACAAGAAGACGATGATCGCCAGCAGCACCACCGCCGAAATCGAGAGTGCCACGGCGGCTCACCTCCAAGAACCCGGGAACGTGGGGGCAGGAACAGAACGAGGGAACTTGTAAATCCATACAACTGCCAGCAGGTTCATACCCACAGTGCGCTAGTGATCATAACTACGAGTACGTGCGCATCTCTCGGCGCACAGCCGCACAAGGGGGCGCATGGCCAATATGGTCGGGGGATGACGACCGAGTCCGACTCCTTCCCCCGCCGGCACGCCCGCACCCAGCGTTTCACGCTCGGCGCGCCGCGTTCGTTCACGGTGGCCCCCGACGGCTCCCGGGTCGCGTTCCTGCGCTCCGGCTCCGGTGCGGATCGCGCGGGCGCCCTGTGGGTCCTCGATCCCACGGACGGTGCGGAGCGGTCGGCCGCCGATCCGCGTGCCCTGCTCGGGGGTGCCGAGGAGGACCTCTCGCCCGAGGAGCGGGCGCGTCGGGAGCGCAGTCGCGAGGGCGGTGCCGGGATCGTCGGCTACGCCACCGACGACGCCGTTGAGCTGGCCTCTTTCGCGTTGTCGGGGCGGCTTTTCACGGCCGAGCTGAGGGCCGGTACGGCGCGCGAGATCCGGGTGCCGGGGCCGGTGGTCGATCCCCGTCCGTCCCCCGACGGGCGACTCGTCGCGTATGTCGCCGGGGGTGCGCTGCGGGTGGTGAGCGCCGAGGGCGAACCCGACCGGGCCGTCGCGGAGCCGGAATCCGGCACGGTTTCCTATGGATTGGCCGAGTTCATCGCGGCCGAGGAGATGGGGCGTTCGCGGGGTTTCTGGTGGGCTCCGGAGTCGGACCGGCTGCTGGTGGCGCGGGTGGACGACACGCCGGTGGAGCGGTGGTGGATCTCAGATCCCGCACAGCCGAAACGTGACCCACAACACGTGCCGTATCCAGCTGCTGGGACGGCCAACGCCGAGGTCCGGCTGTTCGTGTTCGGGCTGGACGGGGTGCGCACGGAGGTCGTCTGGGACCGGGCCAGGTATCCGTATCTGGCCCGAGTGCACTGGTCAGGGGCGGGTGCTCCGCTGCTTCTCGTCCAGGCGCGCGATCAGCGCAGTCAGCTGTACCTGGCGGTGGACACCGAGTCCGGGGCGACCCGGATGGTGCATGCCGACGAAGATCCGATTTGGCTGGATCTTTTCCCCGGCGTCCCGTGCTGGAGCCCCTCGGGGCAGTTGGTCCGGATCGCCGACGAGGGCGGCGCCCGGGTCCTCGCGGTCGGGGAAAGGCCGCTGACCGGAGCGCAGTTGCACGTGCGGGCGGTGCTGGACGTCACGGCCGACGACGTGCTCGTCTCGGCGTCCGCCGGGGAGGGGGCGGAGCGCCCGGAAATCGGCGAGGTGCATGTCTATCGCGTCAATGAGCTCGGGGTCGAGCGCCTCTCCCCGGAGCCCGGCGTGCACTCTGCCGTGCGCGCCGGGGGCGTGACCGTGCTGGTGTCCGCGGGGCTGGATCGGCCCGGGAGCGTGGTGCGGATCCTGCGGGACGGGAAGCCGGCGGCGACTGTCCGGTCGTATGCGGAAGATCCCGGTCTGTCCCCGCGCGTGACCCTCACCGAGGGGGGCGCACGGCGGATCCCGTGCGCCGTGCTTATGCCTACGGACTACCCCAGTGACACCTCGCAACCCTCCGCGCCCCTGCTGCCCGTCCTCCTCGACCCCTACGGCGGCCCGCACGGCCCTCGGGTCGTCTCCGCCCACAACGCGCATCTGACCTCGCAGTGGTTCGCCGACCAGGGCTTCGCGGTGGTCGTCGCCGACGGACGGGGCACCCCGGGCCGCTCCCCCGGCTGGGAGAAGGCGGTCCACCACGACTTCACCGTCAGCCTCGACGACCAGATCGAGGCGCTCCAGGATCTGGCGAAGTCCCACCCCCTGGATCTGACCCGGGTGGCGATCCGCGGCTGGTCCTACGGCGGCTGGCTGGCCGGGCTCGCGGTGCTGCGCCGCCCGGACGTCTTCCACGCGGGCATCGCGGGCGCCCCGGTCACCGACTGGCGGCTGTACGACACCCATTACACCGAGCGCTATCTCGGCGACCCGGCGGCGAACCCGGAGGCGTACGCGAAGAGTTCGCTCGTCACCGACGCGGGGCTGTCCGCGCCCGCCGAGCCGCACCGGCCGCTGATGATCGTGCACGGTCTCGCCGACGACAACGTGGTCGTCGCGCACGCCCTGCGGCTGTCCTCCGCGCTGCTCGCGGCGGGCCGGCCGCACGAGGTGCTGCCGCTGTCCGGCGTCACGCACATGACCCCGCAGGAACAGGTCGCGGAGAATCTGCTGCTGCTCCAGGTGGACTTCCTGAAGCGCTCGCTGGGACTCGGCTAGACAAGGCAACGGGCCGGGATGACATGGCGCATCCCGGCCCGTTTACGGCACCCGCACGGCCGTACGCTGTTCAGACTGACGCGTCCGTATATCGGAATCGGGTCGGCCAAGTTGCCTGCGTGTTAACGCAGTTACGGTACAAATGTGCGGCTATGGGCGGGGGTCCCCATGATCGACCCCTGCGAAGTGGCAGGCGGAGGCGTGTGCGGCGGGCCCGCCGAGGTCCCTCAGGGGCTCCGGGACGGCGAGCACCGGCACCTCCTGGGCGCACCGCTCCCGCGCCTTCCAGCAGCGGGTGCGGAAGCGGCAGCCGGAGGGCACGTCCGTCGGGGACGGGACGTCACCGGTGAGGATGATCCGCTCGCGCCCCGCACGGGCCTCCGGGTCCGGGACCGGGACCGCCGACAGCAGCGCCTGGGTGTAGGGGTGCGTCGGACGGTCGTAGATCTGCTCGTCGGAGCCGATCTCCACGATCCGGCCGAGGTACATCACCCCGACCCGGTCCGAGATGTGCCGGACGACCGACAGGTCGTGGGCGATGAAGAGGTACGACAGCTCGAACTCGCTCTGCAGCCGGTCGAGGAGGTTGACGACCTGGGCCTGCACCGAGACGTCCAGCGCGGACACCGGTTCGTCGGCGACGATCACCTCGGGGCGCAGGGCGAGACCGCGCGCGATGCCGATGCGCTGGCGCTGGCCGCCGGAGAACTGGTGGGGGTAGCGGTGGATGTGCTCCGGGTTGAGGCCGACCACGTCGAGCAGCTCCCGGACCCGGCGGCGCCGGTCGCCCTTGGGGGCGGCCTCGGGGTGGATCTCGTACGGCTCCCCGACGATGTCACCGACCGTCATCCGCGGGTTGAGGGAGGTGTACGGGTCCTGGAACACCATCTGGATGTTGCGGCGGACGGCCTTCAGGGCGCGCCCGGAGAGCCGGGTGATGTCCTCGCCCTTGTAGCGGATCCGGCCGCGTGTCGGGCGCTCGAGGCTCACCAGCAGCTTGGCCACCGTGGACTTGCCGCAGCCGGACTCGCCGACGATGCCGAGGGTTTCGCCCTTCCCGAGCGTGAAGTCGACGCCGTCGACGGCCTTCACCGAGCCGACCCGCTTCTTGAACAGGACGCCCCGGGTGAGCGGGTAGTGCTTGTACAGCCCGCTCACTTGGAGAATCGGCTCAGTCATGCAGGCACTCCCTCCAGAAGTGGCAGGCGCTGCCGCGGTCCTCGTCCACCGGGTGCAGCGGCGGTACGTCGGTCCGGCAGGCGTCCCGGGCCGCCGGGCAGCGGGGGTGGAAGGCGCAGCCGGGCGGGATGTCCATGAGGTTGGGTGGCAGGCCGCTGATGGCGTGGAGCGCGTGGCCCTTGCGGTCGAGGCGGGGGATGGAGTCGAGGAGGCCCCGGGTGTACGGGTGTGCCGGGGCCTTGTAGAGGTCGTGGACGGGGGCCGACTCGACGATCCGGCCCGCGTACATCACGGCGATGCGGTCGGCGACGTCGGCGACCACGCCGAGGTCGTGGGTGATGAGGACGAGGCCCATGCGGTACTCGCGTCGGAGCTCGGCGAGGAGGTCCATGACCTGGGCCTGGACGGTGACGTCGAGGGCGGTGGTGGGCTCGTCGGCGATGATCAGGGCCGGTTCGAGGGCGAGGGCCATCGCGATCATGATGCGTTGGCGCATGCCGCCGGAGAACTGGTGCGGGTAGTCCACGACCCGCTGTTTCGCGGCCGGGATGCGGACGCGGTCCATCAGCTCCACGGCCCTGGCCCGCGCGTCCTTCCTGGACAGGCCCCGGTGGACGACGAACATCTCGCCGAGCTGGTCGCCGACGGGGACGACCGGGTTCAGGGAGGACAGGGCGTCCTGGAAGATCATCGCCATCTCGGCGCCCCGGATCCTGCGGCGCTCGTCCTCCTTCATCCTCAGCAGGTCCCGGCCCTTGAACAGCACCTCGCCGCCGGTGATCCGGCCGGGCGGCACGTCGAGGATCCCCATCACGGCCTGCGCGGTCACCGACTTCCCGGACCCGGACTCCCCGAGCACCGCGAGCGTCTCCCCCGCGTGCACGGCACAGCTGACCCCGTTGACGGCCCGGGCGACCCCGTCCCGGGTCCGGAACTCCACCCGCAGATCCCGCACTTCGAGCAGCGTCTCCCCGCGGGGCCGCGGCCCCGCCGTCTCCGCGTCTCCTGCGTCCAGCGGCATCGCCGGGTCACCTCAGCTTCGGGTCGAGGGCGTCGCGGATCGCGTCGCCGAGCATGATGAAGGCCAGGACCGTCAGGGCGAGGGCGCCGGAGGGCCACAGGAGGGCGTGGGGGGCGTTGCGGACGTAGGGGGAGGCGGCGGAGATGTCGATGCCCCAGGAGACCGTGGGGGGCTTCAGACCGACGCCCAGGTAGGAGAGCGTGGCCTCCAGGGCGATGTACGTGCCGAGCGCGATGGTCGCGACGACGATCACCGGAGCCACCGCGTTCGGCGCGATGTGGCGCAGGAGGATGCGGGAGGAGGAGGCGCCCAGCGCGCGGGCCGCCTGGACGTAGTCGTGCTGTTTCGCCGTGATCACCGAGCCGCGGGCGATCCGGGAGATCTGGGGCCAGCCGAGCAGCACCATGAAGCCGATGACCGGCCAGACGGTGTCGCCGGTGACCACGGAGAGCAGCACCAGGCCGCCGAGGACCACGGGGATCGCGAAGAAGACGTCCGTGATCCGGGAGAGGACCGCGTCGCCCGCGCCACCGAAGAAGCCCGCGAGGCCGCCCAGGACGCTGCCGAGGACGGCGACCCCGAGGGTGGCGAGGACGCCGACCGTGACGGACGTACGGGCGCCGTAGACCGTGCGGGTGTAGACGTCGCAGCCCTGGCCGTCGTAACCGAAGGGGTGGCCCGGGCCCGAGCCCTCCTGGGCGTGGGCGAGGTCGCACTTCAGGGGGCTCTCCCAGGTGATGGCCGAGGGCCACAGGGAGATGAACAGCAGGAAGAGGATGATCAGGGAGGAGGCCAGGAAGACCGGGTTGCGGCGCAGGTCGCGCCAGGCGTCGGACCAGAGGGAGCGGGGCCGGCCCGTGGCACCGGTGGTGGGGGCCTTCTCCAGCGGCAGCGGCTGCCCCACCGTCAGCCCCGGCGCCGCGATCTCGCCCTCGGGCTCCAGTTCAGGCATAGCGGATCCTCGGGTCGAGTACGGCGTACAGAAGGTCGACGAGCAGATTGGTGACCAGGAAGACCAGCACGAGGACGGTGACGAAGCCGACCACGGTCTGGGTGTTCTGGCGGAGGATCCCCTGGTAGAGCTGGTAGCCGACGCCGTGGACGTTGAAGATGCGCTCGGTGACGATCGCGCCGCCCATCAGGAACCCGATGTCCGCGCCGATGAAGGTGATCACGGGGATGAGGGAGTTGCGCAGGAGGTGGCGGGTGACGACCCGGTGGCGCGGCAGTCCCTTGGCGACGGCCGTGCGGACGTAGTCGGCGCGCCGGTTCTCGGCGATCGAGGTCCGGGTCAGCCGGGTGACGTACGCCAGGGAGACCGAGGCCAGGACCAGGCCCGGCACGATCAGCTCGCCGAAGGCGGCCTGCGGGGACACGGACGGTCTGATCCAGCCCCACTCGACGCCGAGCAGCAGCTGGAGCAGCAGACCGGTGACGAAGGTGGGCACGGAGATCACCACGAGGGTGGCCAGCAGGACCCCGGTGTCGACGGGGCGGCCCCGGCGCATCCCGGTGATCACGCCGAGGGTGATCCCGATGACGATCTCGAAGAGGATCGCGACGACCGTGAGCCGTGCGGTGACGGGGAAGGCCGTCGCCATCAGCTCGGTGACCGGCTGCCCGTTGAACGCCGTACCGAAGTCTCCGGTGAAGACGTTCCCCATGTAGGTCAGGTACTGCTGCCAGACGGGCCGGTCGAGGCCGAACTCCTGCTTGAGCCGGGCGGTCGTCGCCGCGTCGCACTGCCGTTCGCCGCACAGGCCCGCGACGGGGTCGCCCATGACGTTCACCATGAGGAAGATCAGCAGCGTCGCCCCGAGGAACACGGGCGCCATCTGCAGCAGCCGCCGTACGACGTACCGCCCCATGGCGGGTCAGCCGACCTTGATGTCGGTGTAGACGGGGACGGAGAACGGGTTGAGCCGGACGTCGGAGAGGCGTTCCCCGTAGCCGCCCGTGCCGTTCTGGTACCAGAGCGGGATGGCCGCCATGTCGTCCCGGACGACCTCCTCGGCCTGCTGGAACAGCGCCACGGCCTTGGCGGGGTCGGTCTCGGCGTTGGCCCGGTCGACGAGCCCGTCGAACTCCTTGTTGGACCACTTGCCGTCGTTGGAGGGGGCGTTGGTGTAGTAGAGCGGCTGGAGGAAGTTCTGGATGAGCGGGTAGTCCATCTGCCAGCCGGCCCGGAAGGGGCCGCTCAGCTTCTGCTTGGTGGTCTTGTTCCGGTAGTCGGCGAAGGTGCCGATCGGGCTGCCGGCGCAGGCCCGGTCGTCGCCCAGGACGTTGTTGATGGAGTTGCAGACGGCGTCGACCCACTGCTTGTGGGAGCCGGCGTCCGCGTTGTACGTGATCTTCACCTGTCCGCCGGGCAGTCCGCCGCCCTGCTGGATCAGCTCCTTGGCCCGGGCCGGGTCGTAGGTGCACCACTCGCCGCACAGCCCCTTGCTGTCACCGCCCTTGATCCCGAGGACCGGTGACGTCCAGTCCGTCGCCGGGACGCGGGTGCTCTGGTAGATCGTCCTGGTGATCCGGTCGCGGTCGATGGCCATGGACAGCCCCTTGCGGACCTTGTCCATGCCGGGCTTGGCCCACGCCTCGTCGTAGTAGGGGAAGGCGATGGTCTGGATGATGCCGGCGGGCTGGTTGAGGTACCGGCCGCCGAGGTCGCCGGGGGCGTTCTTGAGCTGGGCGGCGGGCACGTCATCGGTGAGGTCGAGGTTGCCGGCCAGCAGGTCGGTGTAGGCGGTGTTGGGGTCGGTGTAGACCTTCAGGGTCACCCCGCCGTTGCGCGCCTTGTCCGCGCCGGGGTAGTCGTCCCGTCGGACGAGGTTCATCTGCGCGCCCCGGGTGTACGAGGCGATCGTGTAGGGCCCGTTGCCGACGGGCTTCTTCAGCCAGGCCTCGTGGTCGTCGAAGAACGCCCGGGGCAGCGGCGAGAAGACGGCGTAGCCGAGGGTGTCGGGGAAGGAGGAGAACTTCTGGCTGAGGCGCACGGTGAAGGTGCGGTCGTCGACGACCTTCAGTCCGGACAGGGTGTCGGCGCTCTGTTTCCCCGTCTCCGGGTGGATCCGGTCGTATCCCTCGATGTACTTGAAGAACTCGGCCGCTTTCTGCGCGTTCTTCAGGCTCGCCCCGTAGTTCCAGGCGTCGACGAAGGAGCGGGCGGTCACCTTCTCGCCGTCGCTGAACGTCCAGCCGTCCTTCAGGGTGACCGTGAAGTTCTGCGAGTCCGGTGTCTCGATGCTCTGGGCCAGCATGTTCTGCGCCTGGGCGGTCTCGGGGTCGTACCGCTTCAGGCCGCGGAAGATCATGTCGAGGACCTTGCCGCCCTGCACCTCGTTGGTGTTGGCGGGCTCCAGCGGGTTCTGCGGGTCGCCCCAGGACGAGGTGAGGACCTCGCTCGTGTCGCCGCCGCCGCTTCCTCCGCCTCCGCACGCCGTGGCGGCGAGCATCGTCAGCGCCGCGCATACGGCCCGTCCCGCGTGCATGCCTCGACCCATGGGATGCCTCCTCGTGGCTGCGCGCCGTAGGCCCTGACGCCTTGATCCCTTACCAGTCAATATCGCCACATCGGAAATTCTGCGCACTTTCACCCCACCCGTACGGGTTCCTTCGGGGGCGGCGGGAGGCAGGAAACCCGTTCAGCCCGACTCCACAGCACCTCCAGTGGTACGTTATTAGGTACCACTCATTCACTGGGGGTCAGTCGATGTCGATAACCGCGAGCGAGGCCCGCAAGGCTCTCTTCCCTCTGATCAAGAAGGTCAACGACGACCACGAGGCCATCGAGATCGTCTCGAAGCACGGCAACGCCGTACTCGTCTCCGCCGAGGACTACGCGGCGTTGCGCGAGGGGTCGTACCTGCTGCGCTCTCCGGCGAATGCGCGGCGGCTGCTCAAGGCGTACGAGAACGCGCTGGCTCACATCAATGTGTCGGAGCGCGAGCTGATCGATCCGGATGCGGCAGACCCCGCAGCGGGTGTCGAGTGAGGCTTGTCTTCGAGGATCAGGGCTGGGAGGACTACACGTCCTGGCTCAAGAACGACCGCAAGATGCTCGCCCGGATCAACAGGCTGATCGAGGACATCAGGCGGGACCCCTTCACGGGGATCGGCAAGCCCGAACCGCTCAAGTACCATCTGCCCGGCGCATGGTCTCGGCGGATCGACGACGAGCACCGGCTCGTCTACCTGGTGACGGACCAGGAGATCGTCATCCTCGCCGCCCGGTACCACTACTGACGGTGTCCACAGCGGCACTCAGACACCGGCGACCAGCTCGGTCTCGAATCCGTCAGTGTTCTCCAGATAGGCGGCGTAGTGGTCCGGGCCGCCCGCGTGCGGGTAGCGGTCCGGGAAGAGCGGGGTCCAGCCGTGGGACGGGGCCTCGCGGGCCAGCGCGTCGACCTGCGCCCGGCTTCCGGCGTGGAACGCCAGGTGGTTGAGGCCCGGGCGCAGCCGGTCGTGGCCGGTGGCCGCGCGCAGTGCGGGGGACTCCTCGACCACGACGTAGAGCGTGCCCTGGCGCCAGCTGCGGCCGCGGTCCCACTCCTGGTACGGCTCGTAGCCGAGCCTCCCCAGCAGCCAGCCCCACTCGTGGACCGCTCTGGCCAGGTCCGGGACCCACAGTTCGATGTGATGAAGCATCGGCGTCCTTTCCGGGACAGCACGAAAGCCCGGCACCTCCGCGTGAGGTGCCGGGCTTCGTGGGTTCGTCACGCCGCGTGCACGACGTCCTTCTCCTCGGCGAAGTGGCAGGCCGACTCATGGGCCGCCGGGGTGTCCTCGCCCCGGAAGCGCTCCGGTACGGCGAGCACCGGGACCTCGGTCGAGCACTTGTCCTGCGCCTTCCAGCACCGGGTGCGGAAGCGGCAGCCGGACGGCGGGTTCGCCGGCGAGGGGACGTCACCGGTGAGGATGATCCGGTCGCGGCCCTCACGGGCCTCCGGGTCCGGCACCGGGACCGCCGACAGCAGCGCCTGGGTGTAGGGGTGCGTCGGGTGGTCGTAGATCTGCTCGTCGGAGCCGATCTCGGCGATCTTGCCGAGGTACATGACCCCGACCCGGTCCGAGATGTGCCGGACGATCGACAGGTCGTGCGCGATGAAGATGTAGGAGAGGTTGAACTCGTCCTGCAGTCGCTCCATCAGGTTGATGACCTGGGCCTGGACGGACACGTCCAGCGCGGAGACCGGCTCGTCGCAGATGATGATCTCGGGGTTGAGGGCCAGGCCGCGGGCGATGCCGATGCGCTGGCGCTGACCGCCCGAGAACTGGTGCGGGTAGCGGTTGATGTACTCCGGGTTGAGACCCACGACGTCCAGGAGCTCCTGGACCTTCCGGCGCCGGTCGCCCTTGGGGGCCACCTCCGGGTGGATGTCGAAGGGCTCGCCGATGATGTCACCGACCGTCATCCTCGGGTTGAGCGAGGTGTACGGGTCCTGGAACACCATCTGGATGTTGCGGCGGACCGCCTTCAGGGCGCGACCGGACAGCTTGGTGATGTCCTGGCCCTTGTAGAAGATCTCGCCGGCGGTGGCCCGCTCCAGGTTCATCAGCAGCTTGGCGACCGTGGACTTGCCGCAGCCGGACTCGCCCACGATGCCCAGGGTCTCGCCCTGGTACAGGTCGAAGGAGACCCCGTCGACGGCCTTGACCGCGCCGATCTGCTTCTTGAACAGGATGCCCTGGGTGAGCGGGAAGTGCTTCACCAGGTTGCGCACCTGGAGGATCGGCTCACCGCGGTCCACCGGCGCCTCGATCGCGGCGACCGCCTCCGACTCGGAGTGGACGTCGGCGGTCTCCACCTCGGAGACGTTCGGCGTGGTCTCCTGCTCGTCGTTCTTGCTGAGCTCAGCCATGGATCGTCTCCTTCCAGAAGTGGCACGCCGAACCCCGGCCGACCAGTTCGGTCCCGTCCTGCTCGGTCACCGGCACCAGCGCCGGGATGTCCGTGCGGCAGATGTCCTGCGCCTTGGGGCAGCGCGGGTTGAAGGCGCAGCCGGTGGGGATCCGCAGCAGGTTGGGCGGCAGACCCTTGATCGCGAACAGCTCCTGGCCCTTCTGGTCCAGGCGCGGGATCGAGTCCAGCAGACCGCGCGTGTAGGGGTGCGCGGGACGCTTGTAGAGCTCGTGCACGGGGGCACGCTCCACGATCCGGCCCGCGTACATCACCGCGATCTTGTCCGCGACGTCGGCGACCACGCCGAGGTCGTGGGTGATCAGGATCAGACCCATGTTGTACTCGCGCTGGAGCTCTGCGAGCAGATCCATGACCTGGGCCTGGACCGTCACGTCGAGGGCCGTGGTGGGCTCGTCGGCGATGATCAGGTCCGGCTCCAGGGCCATCGCCATGGCGATCATGATGCGCTGACGCATACCGCCGGAGAACTGGTGGGGGTAGTCACTCACCCGGGCCGCGGCGGCCGGGATCTTGACCTTGTCCATCAGCTCGATCGACTTGGCCCGGGCCTCCTTCTTGGAGAGGCCCTGGTGCACCCGGAACATCTCGCCGAGCTGGTAGCCGACGGAGAGCACGGGATTGAGCGAGCTGAGCGCGTCCTGGAAGATCATGGCGATCCGCCGGCCGCGGATGCGCCGGCGCTCCTCGGCGGACATCTTCAGCATGTCCTGGCCGCGGAAGAGGATCTCGCCCTGCGGGATCCGGGCCGGCGGCATGTCGAGGATGCCCATGATCGCCTGCGCGGTCACGGACTTGCCGGAGCCGGACTCGCCGAGGACGGCGAGGGTCTCGCCGGCTTTGACGCTGTAGTTGACGCCGTTGACCGCCTTGGCCACACCCTCCCGGGTGTGGAACTCGACGTGCAGGTCACGTACTTCGAGCAGCGGCCCGTCGTCGCCCTCGCGGGGCGCCGGTACCGCGGCTGTGTCTTCGATGATGGTCACGTACGCCTCCCTCAGCGCAGCTTCGGGTCGAGGGCGTCGCGGACCGCGTCGCCGAGCATGATGAACGCGAGCACCGTGATGCTCAGCACCGCACTGGGGTAGAACAAGACATGGGGTGCGGTACGGATGACCGTCTGTCCAGACGAAATGTCATTGCCCCAGGAAACCGCGCTGTCCGGAAGGCCGATGCCGAGGAAGGACAGGGTCGCCTCAGTCGCGATGTAGCCGCCCAGCGCGATGGTGGAGACCACGATGACGGGGGCGAGCGCGTTCGGAAGGATGTGCCGGAGCATGATCCGCCACGTTCCGGCGCCGAGTGCCCGTGCCGCCTGCACGAAGTCCTGCTCCTTGACCGTGATCACGGATCCACGCATGACGCGTGCGATCTGTGTCCAGCCCAGGAACACGAGCGCGACCACCACGGACCACACGGTGCGGTGCGTGAACGAGTTGAGGACGACGATCGAACCGAGCAGCAGAGGAATGCCGAAGAACACGTCCGTCAGACGTGACAGCAGGGAGTCCACCCAGCCGCCGTAATACCCCGCGATCATGCCGAAGAGACTGCCGAGGACGGCAACACCGAGCGTCGTGCAGATACCGACGATGATCGAGGCGCGCGCGCCGTAGACGACGCGGGCGTAGATGCTGCGGCCCTGGCCGTCGTATCCGAACCAGTCCGCCTGGAAGAAGTGGGTGAACTGCGGCTTCCCCAGGTAATGGTTGGCGAGGTCGGCGTACTTCGGATCTGTTCCGGTGAACAGGCCCGGAGCGATCGCGATGGCCACCAGCAGCAGGATGAGCGCCGAGGACACGACGAAGACGGGGTTGCGCCTCAGATCGCTCCAGGCGTCGGACCAGAGGCTGCGCGGTTTGTCCAGCTCGGCGGTCACAGCGGGAACCGTCTCGACGGCGCCGTCCTCCGCAGTCTTGGACTTGAGAGCCTCAGGCATAACGGATCCTCGGGTCAAGAACGGCGTACAGCAGGTCGACTGCGAGACTGGACACCAGGTAGACGATCACCAGCACGGTGACGATGCCGACGACCATGGCGTTGTCCGACTGGTTGATCGACCGGTAGAGCTCGTTGCCGATTCCATGCACATTGAAGATGCCCTCGGTGACGATGGCGCCGCCCATCAGGGCGCCCAGGTCGGTACCGAGGAAGGTGACGACTGGAATCAACGAGTTGCGCAACAGGTGGACACCGATCACACGGCGGCGAGGAAGTCCCTTGGCCACCGCGGTGCGAACGTAATCGGCGCGGATGTTCTCCGCGATCGAGGTACGGCTCAGCCGGGCGATGTATGCGAAGGACAGGGATCCCAGCACGATGCCGGGCAGCACCAGCTGCGAGATGTCGTTGGAGTCCTGGACGGTGGGGGTCACCCAGCCCAGCTGGTTGCCGAACACCGTCTGGAAGACATAGCCCAGAACGAAGATCGGAATGGACGTCAGCAGCAGGGTGACCGCAAGCACGAACTTGTCTGAGAGCCGACCGCGGTTGAGGCCGGAGAGGAGGCCCAGGGAGATACCGACCACGATTTCAATGGTGAAGGCGACCAAGGCCAGCCGGATGGTCACCGGGAAGACCTCGGACATGACATCCAGGACCTTGCGGCCGGTCACGAAGCTGGTGCCGAAGTTCCCTGAGAAAACGTTGCTGATGTAGTGCCAGTACTGCGCGAGCACCGGTCGGTCGAACCAGTACTCGTGCCGGAGGCGCGCCATCGCCTGCGGATCCGCAGGTCTGTCGCCCCACAACGCCCGGACTGGGTCGCCGGGCAGGGAGTACACCATCAGAAAGATGAGCAGAGTGGTCCCGAAGAACACCGGGATCATCTGGAGCAGTCGCCTCGCGACATAGCGCCCCATCGAGCCTCCATTGTCAGCCGCTGTGGTGGTCGCCCCGCCGCTCCTCGTAGGGCTTTCCGGACAGGCGCCACTCGCGAACGGTGGGCGCCCGCGGTGAAACGCGGGCGCCCAGTGGATCGACCGTTGCGGCCTTTACTTCTTGAACACCTCGACGTCGGCATACACCGGCTTGCCGAAGGTGTCGTAGCTGACGTTCTTGACGTTGGCCGAGTAGCCGGCGTTCGTCTTGTAGTACCAGAGCGGGATGGCCGGCATGTCGTCGTACAGGGCCTTCTCGGCGTCCTGGTACAGCTTCACCGACTCATCGAGCGTGGCGGCCTTGTCGGCCTTTGCTGCGAGCTCGTCGAACGTCTTGTTCGAGTAGCCGCCCTCGTTGCCGGCCGCAGTGCTGCCGTAGAGGTCCTTGAGGAAGTTGGCGTTCAGCGGGTAGTCCTGCACCCAGCCCGAGCGGTAGAGGCTCTGGACCTTCTTCTTGGTACGGACGTCCAGCGCGGTCTTGAAGTCCGCCTTCGCGTCGCCCTCGCACTTGACGCCCGTGTTCTGGGTGATGTTGGCGCAGACCGCCGTCACCCATTCCTTGTGGCCGCCGTCGGCGTTGTAGAGGACGGTGATCGACGCGTTGGCACCGCCCGCCTCCGTCACCAGCTGCTTGGCCTTGGCCGGGTCGTACGTGCAGGCCTCACCACAGGCGTCGGCGAGGTAGCCCTTGACGGCCGGCGGTACGAAGCCCGTCGCGGGCGTGCGCGAACCGGCAAGCACCTTCTCGGTGATCGTCTTCCTGTCGATGGCCATCGACAGGCCCTTGATGAACTTGCCTCGGTCCTTCAGGCCCTTGATCGTCGGAGCGTACTCGGCGACGGCGATCGTCTGGATCGCGTTCTGGGGAGCGTCAACGGCGCGCTTGCCGAGGTCCTGGTGGTACTTGGCCATGTCGCTCGGCGCGACCTGGTCGAGGACGTCCAGGTTGTTGGACACGGCGTCCTGGTACGCGGCCTCGGAGGTCGTGTAGAACTTGAAGTTGATGCCGCCGTTCTTCGGCTTCTGGCCCGCGTACTTGGCGTAGGTCTTCGTCAGGAAGTTCTGGTTGTGGTTCCACTTGACGAACTCGTACGGGCCGTTGCCGATGGGCTCCTCGCCGTACTTCTTCGGGTTCGTGTAGAAGACCTTGGGCAGCGGGTAGAAGGCGCTGTAGCCCAGCTTGTAGGTCCAGTACGGAGCGGGGTTGGCCAGCTCGACCTTGATCGTGTAGTCGTCGGGGGTCGTCAGACCGGACATCTTGTCGGTCTTCGGGTCACCCTTTTCCGGGTGAACGTCGGTGTAGCCCTTGATGTCCGCGAACCACGAGGCGTTCTGCTGAGCGTTCTTCGAGTCTGCGCCCCAGTTCCACGCGTCGACGAAGGAGTGCGCGGTGACCTTCTCGCCGTTGTGGAAGGTCCAGCCCTGCTTGACCTTGATGGTGTAGTGGCTGGCGTCGTCCTGGGTGATGGACTCGGCAACGAGGTTCTCGAGGGCGCCCGTCTTCGGGTTGTAGTCGGCGAGACCGCTGAAGAGGGCGTCGGTGATGTGGCCACCACCGGTTTCCATGACGTTGGCCGGCTGAATGGGGTGCTGCGGCTCGTTGCTCTGGTAGCTGAAGACCCCGTTGGGGTCGACCTTCCCCGAGCCCTCGTTGCCCGAGCTGTCGCCCCCACCTCCACAGGCCGTCGCACCCAGCGCCACAACCGCGGCTATCGCAACCCACTTGGCGCTCTTGGCACCACGCATGGGGCTCCTCCTCATGAGTCCATTGGTTCACCACATGGGGGAGCACATGACACCACCGTCACCGGTGCCTGAAACAGTCAGGTGCCCCCTTGCTCGTGAGTCGGTGCCGCCAGCAGCGCGCCCCGTTCATCCGAGCTCTACGCGCCTAACTATCTGCCATGGGACATGCCCGAGCCACACCCCTAAGGTCTCGGTTCGATCACACCTGCCACCTACTTCTTCCAAAATCCGGACAAACAGTTTGCAGAAAGATCCCTGCGAAACGGACTTGTTACACAAGTATCGACACTGACTGTCCGTATAGCGGACGGTCTCGACGAAAAACTAGTTGCGCTCGACCCGTGGAGGTGATCTCTCGACACAGGGAGGGAACAAATGGTGACGGACCCTGCCCAGGCGCCCGCACATTTCAGCAACCCTAGCGGCACGGCGCCGCAGGAGCGATCGAGTCGACCCCCCACAAAGACTTCATAGGGAAAACCCTGCGTGCTCCTGACCATCTCTGCCCGCCAACCCGGACCCGGGCACGGCCGCGGCCGGACCTCCACAGAGAGGCCCGGCCGCAGTCACCGCTTATGGCAAGGGAGTTGGGTCAGCAGTAGCCCCGCTTGGCCGCGAGCTTGACAGTGCCGCTCGCCGGCCTCTCGGTGCACTTGACCGCACCCTCGGCCTGGATGTTCCAGCTGTGCGCCTTGCCGTAGCCGACCTTCGTCCAGCCCGTGCCCCGGGCGTTGCAGGTCTTGGCCTTGTAGTAGCCGGAGGCCTTCTTGACGCCACTGAAGACCACGTACGCGCCCGGCTTGTTGAAGTTGTAGGTGACCGACTCGCTCGTCTCCTTGGTCTTCTCACCGGCCTTGGTCAGGGTCCCGGAGACATGGGCGTCCATGCTGGAGATCACCCAGCTGGCCGAGTAGCTGCCTCCGGCGGTGACCTCGCGCCCGGACGTGACCGTCTTGCGGTAGGTCGCCGTCTTCGTGTACGTCCCCGTGCTGCTTGCCGGGATGTTGATCTGCTTCGCGTGGGTGACGATCCACCCGCTGCTCAGGTTGGTCCAGGTGGCGCTCTTGTAACCCGGCTCGCACACAGTCGGCACTGCGTTGGCCGCGCTCACCGGGCCAAGCACCACGATCGAGGCCGTGGCCAGGCCGGTGGCAGCCGCTATCGACATGAACTTCTTGTTCACTGGTGTTCCCCGTTTCCTCATGCGCGCCCCGCATGTACAGAGCCCGCACCCCGTTGCCCCGCCGTACTTGACGGAGCCAGGACAAACTACTCCCTCGTAATTACAGGCCCTCAAGGGACTTGAGGGAAATCTGAGGGAAGAACCGGTGACTGCCGGGTGACCCCGGAGGCCTTCCCCCGCAATGCCCCGTACCATGGGGTGAGGCCGTGGCATGTCAAGCCCGGCAGGGCCCGCGTCACACAGACGTACACGGACGACGGGCCTTCCTCACACTCCGGGAGAACGCCGCTTTATGGCCACGCGCCACGACATCCGCAACGTCGCCATCGTCGCCCACGTCGACCACGGCAAGACGACCCTCGTCGACGCCATGCTGAAGCAGGCCGGTGCCTTCGCGGCGCACGCGGCCGAGTCGCTCGACGACCGAATGATGGACTCGAACGACCTGGAGCGTGAGAAGGGCATCACGATCCTGGCCAAGAACACGGCCGTGAAATACCACCCGAAGGATGGCGGCGACGTCATCACCATCAACATCATCGACACCCCGGGCCACGCCGACTTCGGTGGCGAGGTCGAGCGCGGTCTGTCGATGGTGGACGCGGTGGTGCTGCTCGTCGACGCCTCCGAGGGCCCGCTGCCGCAGACCCGGTTCGTGCTCCGCAAGGCGCTCCAGCAGCGCCTGCCCGTCATCCTGTGCATCAACAAGACGGACCGCCCGGACTCGCGCATCGACGAGGTCGTCAACGAGACCTACGACCTCTTCCTCGACCTGGACGCCGACGAGGACCAGATCGAGTTCCCGATCGTCTACGCGTGCGCGCGGGACGGCGTGGCCTCGCTGACCAAGCCGGAGGACGGCACCGTCCCGGCCGACAGCGACAGCCTGGAGCCGTTCTTCTCCACAATCCTCTCCCACGTCCCGGCCCCGGAGTACGACGAGGCGGCCCCGCTCCAGGCGCACGTCACCAACCTGGACGCCGACAACTTCCTCGGCCGTATCGCGCTGCTCCGCGTCGAGCAGGGCGAGCTGCGCAAGGGCCAGACCGTCACCTGGATCAAGCGTGACGGCACGATGGCGAACGTGCGCATCACCGAGCTGCTGATGACCGAGGCGCTCACCCGCAAGCCCGCCGAGAAGGCCGGCCCGGGCGACATCTGCGCCGTCGCCGGTATCTCGGACATCATGATCGGTGAGACCCTCGCCGACACCGAGAACCCGATCCCGCTGCCGCTGATCACGGTCGACGAGCCGGCGATCTCGATGGTCATCGGTACGAACACCTCGCCGATGGTCGGTCGCGGCGGCTCCGGCAAGGGCGCCGACGCGAAGGCCGCCGTCAAGGACCGCAAGGTCACCGCCCGCCAGGTCAAGGACCGCCTCGACCGCGAGCTGATCGGCAACGTCTCCCTGCGGGTGCTCGACACCGAGCGTCCGGACGCCTGGGAGGTCCAGGGCCGTGGTGAGCTGGCGCTCGCCATCCTGGTCGAGCAGATGCGCCGTGAGGGCTTCGAGCTGACCATCGGCAAGCCGCAGGTCGTCACGAAGGAGGTCGACGGCAAGACGTACGAGCCGGTCGAGCGCATGACGATCGACGTGCCCGAGGAGCACATGGGCGCGGTCACGCAGCTCATGGGCGTCCGCAAGGGCCGGATGGACAACATGTCCAACCACGGCTCGGGCTGGGTCCGCATGGAGTTCGTCGTGCCGTCCCGCGGTCTCATCGGCTTCCGTACCGAGTTCCTGACGCAGACCCGCGGCACGGGCATCGGGCACTCCATCCACGAGGGCCACGAGCCCTGGTTCGGCGTCCTGCAGACCCGTAACAACGGCTCCCTGGTCGCCGACCGCTCCGGTTCCGTCACCGCCTTCGCGATGACGAACCTCCAGGAGCGCGGCGTGCTGTTCACGGACCCCGGCACCGAGGTGTACGAGGGCATGATCGTCGGTGAGAACTCCCGCTCCGACGACATGGACGTCAACATCACCAAGGAGAAGAAGCTCACGAACATGCGGTCGTCCTCGGCCGACTCGTTCGAGGCCATCGTGCCGCCGCGCAAGCTCTCCCTGGAGCAGTCGCTGGAGTTCTGCCGTGACGACGAGTGCGTCGAGGTGACCCCGGAGGCCGTCCGCATCCGCAAGGTGGTCCTGGACGCCCGCGAGCGCGCCCGTACCGCGAGCCGCGCCAAGCACGGCTGACCCCGGTCGAGCAACAGTGTGACGCCCGTGCCACACGGCACGGGCGTCAGCCTTTCTCGTGGGCGAGGCCGGGGCGGAGTCAGGATCCCGACGATGTGCTCGGAACCGGTGTCACACCCTGCTTCAGGAAGCCCATGTCCTCGTACACCGGCGTCTGGAAGCCGAAGGCGCCCGCGTTGACGACGTTCTTGCGGGCGGCGGTGAGCTGGGGGCGCTGGTAGAGGGGGATCGAGGCGGCCGCCGCCCAGATACGGGAGTCCGCCTTGCGGATCAGGGAGCGCTCCTCGTCGGCGTCCAGGGTGGTGATCGCGCGGTCGAAGAGCTGGTCGACCTGGTCGGTGCCGACGCGGGTGTAGTTCTGCTCGACGCTCAGCGAGCCGTCGGCGGCCGGCACGGGCTTGGCGTAGATCGGGCGGGCGTCGGTGGCCGGGAACGCGGTCGCGGGCCAGGAGTAGAGCGCGAGGTCGTACTCGCCGGAGGCGATGTGGTCCTTGAAGTAGCTCTCGTCCGGGACCTTGACGGTCTCCGTGCGGATGCCGACCTTGCCCAGCATCTTCGTGATCCGCGCGGCGACCGTGCGCAGCGGCTCCGAGCCCGCCCCGGACGGCACCACGAACCGCAGCGACAGCGCCTTGCCGTCCTTGGCCAGCGCCCCGGCGGCGGCTTCCGCCGGGGCGCGGGTGCCCTTGGGGGCGTAGGCGCCGGGGGCGCCCTGCCGCTGGTGCTTGTACCGGGTGCCCTCCTGCGCGAGCTGCCGGTCGTCCGCGTCGTGGCCCTTGTCGTCCTCCCCGACGATGTACGCCCCCTCGGAGCCGCCCTGCGACTTCTCGTCGTCGGACCCCTCGTCCCCGGAATCTTCCTCGCCGGCCTCTTCCTTCTCGCCCTTCTCGCCGGCGGCCTCCTTCTCGCCCTTCGCCCCCGCCGCCTTCTCGCCCTTCTTCTCCTCCTTGACCGGCCCCCCGGCCACCCACCCGGCGTCCGTGAGCAGCGCCTGCGCCTCCGCCGTGTCCTGGCCGCCGAGCGCCCCGCTGTTGTCGGCGTACGCCTCCTGCCCGGAGAGCGCGAGATGGCTGCCGACCGGCACCGCGGGCAGCCCCAGCGGCCTGAGCACCAGCTCGGCCAGGACCTTGCGGTCCAGCGCCCGGGCCACGGCCCGCCGCACCCGCTCGTCCGCGAGCGGCCCGTCCGCGCCGTTGAGCGCCAGCTGGGTGTACGCCGGCTCCAGGGAGCGCCGTACCTCGAAGTCCTTCAGCGCCTTCTGCTGGCGCTCCCACTTCGCGATCGCCTTGCGCAGCTTCGCGCGGGCCTGTGTCTCGTGCTCCGCCGTCTCCTCGTCGGAGCCGTGCGCGAGCGCCCAGGAGCGCAGGGTCTTCGCGGCGGTGCGCCCGGCGCCGGGTCCGGCGAGCGGCCCGGCCGCCGATCCCCTGGCCGCGCCCTCGATGCGCTGTGCGTCGGCGGCGTCGATCTCGGCCAGCTCGATCTTCCCGGCGGCCAGTGCGGCGGCCCGCTCCGTGCGGGGCACGGCCGTGAGCTGGATCTCGGAGAGCTTGGCCGGCTCCCCCCACCAGCGCGGGTTGCGGGTGAGCCGGACCTGGGCCTTCTTGCGGTCGACCTTCTTCACCAGGAACGGACCGGCCGTCACCTTCAGCGTGCGCCGCGCCCCGTCGTTGAACGAGGTGGGCGTGCCCATGACGTCCTTCGGGTACAGCGGCGAGAACAGCGACTGCCAGTCGGAGTAGGGGCGGGCGAAGGTGACCCGGACCTCGAGGTCGTCGTCGCCGCGCTCGATCTTCTCGATGCGGTCGTAGCCGGCGTTGCGCGCGGTCCAGTACGCGCTGTCCTTGCCGGACAGGGCGCGCCACTGGGCGGCGAAGTCCGCGGCGCCGATCTCCCGGCCGTCGCTCCACACCGCCTGCTGGTTCAGCTTGTACAGCACGACCTGCTTGGGCTCGGTGTCGACGACCTTCGCGGACTCCAGGTAGTCGGGGTTGCGCCGGGCCCGTCCGTTCGCGTCGATCCGGTACATCGACGGCAGGACGGCCTGGGCCACCCGGGTCGTCGTGGCGTCGGCGTCCGACTGGAAGGTGTTGAAGGTCTCCGGGACCGCGTCCACCGCCCAGTGCAGCGTGCCCCCGTCGGCGACCATGGCCCGGGCGGCCGGGGCGACGTCCTGGCGGGCCAGCGGCTTTCCGGCCTCGTCGCTGTCGCCGCAGCCGGCCAGCAGCGGCACCGCGAGCACACCCGCCGCGAGGAAGGCGACCGAGCGCATGACCGCGCGCAGTCCGACGCCGTCGTAGGGCTTCGACATCTCTGGTACCTCCGGGGAGCCGCTTCCGGTGCGTTCTGATCACATTTGGCGGTATTTTGGAGTTGATCAGATCTACGGTCTGGTCTACGGCTCACTGAAGAGGAAAGGGTTCGCCTGCCGGGGGCGACACGGCGGCGGGGGCTCGCAGCCCCACTCGTGCGGAGCAATGCACGCCCTCCGCATCCGCCAATCGCTGCACACGCCTTCACATCGACAGGTGTGACGCGCAACACTCGCAGGCGCACATGAACGTTGCCGTCCAGGGCACAGCCGCCCACGGAAGCGAGGTCACGTCATGTCCGTGCACGACGACCTGACTACGGTCCAGCGCTGTCTCGACGACCTCTCACGGTCCGTCGGCCGTCTGGAGCAGCAGCTCGGCAGCGGCGGCCTGGAGATGCGCCGCGTCCGCGCCGACGCCGACCACCTCCGGGAGAGCGTCGCGCTGCTGCGTGAGACCGCCTCGGGCCCCACGGCCCCGCCGGTCCCGCAGAAGCAGCAGCTCCTCACCATCCCGGACACCCCCTACGACGACTCCCTGTGGATCGACACGGACGACGAGGGACTCGGCGCCCGGGACCGGCACGCCCCCTGAGACCCCCTCCGACCCGACACCGACCGGAGTCCTGCGTTGGCCACTGGTACGGAACCTCCCTCCACGGAACCCCATCCCCCGGGCGGCGTACGCGGCGCCGGACGCGCCGCGATCGCCGCCCCCCATCTGCGGACCGACCGCTGGTGGCTGGCGCCCGCCGCCACCGCCGCCGGTCTGCTGGCGTTCATCGCCTACTCGACCTGGCGGGCCTTCGCGAACGCCGACTACTACGCGGCGCCGTACGTCTCGCCGTTCTACTCCCCCTGTCTGGCGGAGAACTGCAAGCCCATGCACGCCGGGCCCAACGCGGAGATCTTCGGCGGCTGGTGGGGCATCTCGCCCGCGATCATCATCCTGATCTTCCCGCTGGGCTTCCGCCTGACCTGCTACTACTACCGCAAGGCCTACTACCGGGGCTTCTGGGCCTCGCCCCCGGCCTGCGCGGTGGCCGAGCCGCACACGAAGTACACCGGTGAGACCCGCTTCCCGCTGATCCTGCAGAACATCCACCGGTACTTCTTCTACGCCGCGATCGTCGTCGCCGGGATCCTGACCTACGACACCGTGCTCTCCTTCCGCGACGAGCACTACCGCTGGGGCCACATGGGCCTCGGCACCCTGGTCTTCCTGGTCAACATCACCCTGATCTGGGCGTACACGATCTCCTGCCACTCCTGCCGGCACATCGTGGGCGGCAAGCTCAAGCACTTCTCCCGGCATCCGGTGCGGTACAGGGCGTGGCAGTTCGTCGGCCGGCTCAACGCCCGGCACATGCTGCTCGCCTGGGCGTCGCTGGTGAGCGTGGCGGTCGCCGACTTCTACGTGTACCTGGTCGCATCCGGCGCTTTCGACGATCCGAGGTTCTTCTGATGAGCGTGGTCGACCGGCAGCAGTGGGACGTCGTGGTCGTGGGCGCCGGTGGCGCCGGGCTGCGCGCCGCCGTCGAGGCCCGGGAGCGCGGCGCCCGTACGGCCGTGATCTGCAAGTCGCTGTTCGGCAAGGCGCACACCGTGATGGCCGAGGGCGGCATCGCGGCCGCGATGGCCAACGCCAACGAGCACGACAACTGGCAGGTCCACTTCCGCGACACCATGCGCGGCGGCAAGTTCCTCAACCAGTGGCGGATGGCCGAGCTGCACGCGCAGGAGGCCCCGGACCGGGTGTGGGAGCTGGAGACCTGGGGCGCCCTGTTCGACCGTACGAAGGACGGGCGGATCTCCCAGCGCAACTTCGGCGGCCACGAGTACCCGCGCCTCGCGCACGTCGGCGACCGCACCGGCCTGGAGCTGATCCGCACGCTCCAGCAGAAGATCGTCGCGCTCCAGCAGGAGGACTTCCGCGAGACCGGCGACTACGAGTCCCGGCTGAAGGTCTTCCAGGAGTGCACGGTGACCCGGGTCCTGAAGGACGGCTCGCGGGTCAGCGGGGTCTTCGCCTACGAACGGGAGACCGGCCGTTTCTTCGTCCTGGAGGCGCCGGCCGTGGTGATCGCCACCGGCGGGATCGGCAAGTCCTTCAAGGTGACGTCGAACTCGTGGGAGTACACGGGCGACGGCCACGCGCTGGCGCTGCTCGCGGGCGCGCCCCTGCTGAACATGGAGTTCGTGCAGTTCCACCCCACCGGCATGGTCTGGCCGCCGTCGGTGAAGGGCATCCTGGTCACCGAGTCGGTGCGCGGCGACGGCGGGGTGCTCAGGAACTCCGAGGGCAAGCGGTTCATGTTCGACTACGTCCCGGACGTCTTCAAGGAGAAGTACGCCGAGTCGGAGGAGGAGGGCGACCGCTGGTACGAGGACCCGGACCACAACCGGCGCCCACCGGAACTCCTCCCCCGCGACGAGGTGGCCCGGGCCATCAACGCCGAGGTGAAGGCGGGCCGGGGCTCCCCGCACGGCGGTGTCTTCCTCGACGTCTCCACCCGGATGCCCGCCGAGACGATCAAGCGCCGGCTGCCGTCGATGTACCACCAGTTCAAGGAGCTGGCCGACGTCGACATCACCGCCGAGGCCATGGAGGTCGGGCCGACCTGCCACTACGTCATGGGCGGCATCGCGGTCGACTCCGACACCGCCGCCGCCCGTGGCGTACCGGGGCTGTTCGCGGCCGGTGAGGTGGCCGGCGGGATGCACGGCTCCAACCGGCTCGGCGGGAACTCCCTGTCCGACCTGCTGGTCTTCGGCCGCCGGGCCGGGCTGCACGCGGCAGAGTACGCGGCGGGGGCGGACGTACGGCCCCCCGTGCACGACGCGGACCTCGCGGTGGCCGAGGAGGAGGCCCTGCGGCCGTTCTCCGGCGACTCCGCCGAGAACCCGTACACCCTCCATCACGAACTCCAGCAGGCCATGAACGACCTGGTGGGCATCATCCGCCGGCAGGGCGAGATGGAACAGGCCCTGGAGCGGCTCGCGGAGCTGCGGGTACGGGCCGCGCGCGCCGGGGTCGAGGGCCACCGCCAGTTCAACCCGGGCTGGCATCTCGCCCTGGACCTGCGGAACATGCTGCTGGTCAGCGAGTGCGTGGCCCGTGCCGCCCTGGAGCGCACCGAGTCGCGCGGCGGCCACACCCGTGAGGACCACCCGGCGATGGAACGGACCTGGCGCAACGTCAACCTGCTGTGCCGGCTCACCGACGACGTGACCGGCGTCGCCCTCACCCGGGAGACCACCGATCCCATCCGCCCGGACCTGCTCGCCCTGTTCGAGAAGGAGGAGCTGGTCAAGTACCTCGCCGAAGAGGAGCTGTACGAGTGAGCAGCTACGAGGCCCGCTTCAAGGTGTGGCGGGGTGATGTGGGCGGCGGGGGTCTGCAGGACTTCGCGGTCGAGGTCAACGACGGCGAGGTGGTGCTGGACATCATCCACCGCCTCCAGGCCACCCAGGCCCCCGATCTCGCCGTCCGCTGGAACTGCAAGGCGGGCAAGTGCGGTTCGTGCTCGGCGGAGATCAACGGGCGGCCCCGGCTGCTGTGCATGACCCGCATGTCGGTGTTCGACCGGGCCGAGACCATCACCGTGACCCCCCTGCGCGCCTTCCCGGTGGTCCGCGACCTGGTGACGGACGTCGGCTTCAACTACCACAAGGCGCGCGAGGTCCCGGCGTTCGTGCCGCCCGAGGGGGTCGGGCCGGGCGAGTACCGGATGTTCCAGGAGGACGTGGACCGGTCGCAGGAGTTCCGCAAGTGCATCGAGTGCTTCCTGTGCCAGGACACCTGCCATGTGGTGCGCGACCACGAGGAGAACAAGACGGCCTTCGCCGGCCCGCGCTTCCTGATGCGGGTGGCCGAGCTGGACATGCACCCCCTGGACGCAGCGGAGGAGAGCGGCCTGGACCGCAGGAAGACGGCCCAGGACGAACACGGCCTCGGCTACTGCAACATCACCAAGTGCTGCACGGAGGTCTGCCCCGAAGGCATCAAGATCACCGACAACGCGCTGATCCCGCTGAAAGAACGGGCGGTCGACCGCAAGTACGACCCGCTGGTGTGGCTGGGGTCGAAGATCAGGAGGCGCTCGTCCTCGTAGACGGCCGGGGCAGGGGCCCCGGGCGCCGGGCGTACGACTGGAGCGCCAGGCCCGCCAGGTTCAGCCCCATGCCGACGAGCGGAAGGTTGCGGTGCAGGTGGGGCGTGCTGTTCAGCGGGCCGAGGAACAGGAAGGCCGTCAGTCCGAACGCGCTGAGCAGCACGCCGACCCCCCACAGCCGCGGCCGCTCCTCGATGCCGGTGAACCGAGGGGTCCACCCCGTGGTGACGGCCACCAGGCCGATCACCGCCATGCCCGCCACGCAGACCATGCCGACGCCCATCAGAACCGCGAACATGGCGGTCATGATCCCAGGATCACGAGCACCTGCAAGAGATTTGACTCGGCGATGGCGCGCATCGGGCCGGGATTTGGGAAATCGCCGTCGAGCAGGCGCAACGGGCCCGCGACGAGGGAGAGATGCATGGCCAGCCGGTAGAACGCCAGCCGGTCCTCGTCGAGTTCGGACCCGGGTCGGCGCAGGACCTCGTAGTGCCGGCCGAAGCGCAGCGCGAGGAAGACGTGTTCGTGCTCGACGTCGAAGTACATCAGGCCCTCGATGTCGATGAGCACCGGTGCGCCCGCCGGGGTCACCAGGACGTGGTCGGGCCCGAGTTCGCCGTGGATCAGGGTGTGCCGGTCGCGCGGCCGGACGGCGGCGGCGAGCGTCCGGACGCGCTCGTCGATCCCCTCGCCGATCGCGCCGAGCCGGGGATCCCGCCGGGCGGCCTCGGCCGCGTCGCGCAGGGCGCCGTCGAGGACGACGTCGACGCACGAGGTGCCGTGCGAGCTGCCGCCCGCGTCGACGACGGCCACCTTCCCGTACCGGGGTCCCCGGCAGGCGTGCAGTGCGCGCAGCTCCCCGGCCAGCCGCTCGAGGACCGCGGCCGCCGTCTCCGGCTCCCGCGCCAGCGCCTCCTCCAGGCTGCCGCCGCTTACGTCCTCCACGACGGCCGCGTCCGCCGGGAGGTGCCGGCCGGTGCGGTCGGCGAGCAGCAGGCGGGGGGTGCGGACCCCGGCGGCCGTCAGCCGGTCGTGGGCGGCGGTGAAGAGGTCGAGGCTGGTGGCGGGCGAGAAGGGGCGGCGTGGGTCGGGGGCCGGGGTGCGGCTCCCGTGGTCCCAGTAGTCCTCCTCGGGCGACCAGACATAGGCGATCGCCGTCGAGTCGTCGTCGTACGTCAGCCGGTAGGCGCCCTTCTTGCTGCCGCCGGTCAGCCGGGTGGCGCCGGCGAGCGTGCGATGGCCGCCGGAGGCGGCGCGGGCGAGGGGGGCGAGGTCGGCGGCGGTGAGGTGCTGTCGTCTGCGGGTCACCGGGTCCAGTGTGGCCCGCATGGACTCACCGGCCCCAGCCGTTTTCGTACGCCGCCCAGTCCGTCTCCGTCGCCGTGAAGTCCACGTACGCCGCCACCCCGAAGTTCGCGCGGTCGGCGTCGGTCCGGGACAGTCCGAGCCGCACGCCCCGGACGGCGGCGGCGACGGTCTCGGCGTGCGCCCAGTGACCGAAGCGGTTCTCCCGGTAGAAGGGCAGCCCCATCAGCAGGTCGGTGGAGGACGGGGTGACCTCCAGGGCGAGGGAGGTCTGCTGGGCGACGTAACCGCCGTACGTGCTCTCCAGCGGCTGCATGGTGTCGTACGACATCACGGCGATCTGGTCGACCCGGCGGGCCACCTGCCCGAAGAACCGCTGGGACCACCACTTGGGGTGGCCGGTGGTCGCGCCCCAGAAGGAGTGGAAGCCGGGGACGGGGTCGATCTGGTGGGCGGCGACGGAGAGTGGGACGTCGCGTGAGCCGGTGACCTCGTGGAGCGCGTCGAGGAGGGCGAGGTAGTTCCGGTCACCCGAGTGCAGGGGCTCCAGGTCGAAGTGGGCGCCCTCGAAACCGGCGGCGAGGATCTCGCGGGTGGACCGCACGACGGCGGCCCGGGTCGCCGCCCGCTCCAGCCGCATGCCGTCCGGGCTCTCACTGGCGAGCCTGTCCCCCAGCCAGGCCTGCACCCGCACACCGGGCGCCTCCCGGTGCAGAGCGGCGATGAACCAGGCCGCCCTCGGGTAGGCGGAGGCGGGCAGCGTCCCGTCGTGTTCGAGGGGACCGGCGTGGACGTACAGGTCATGGATCCCGGTGCCGCGCAGCCGCTCGGCGAGCGCCTCGACGTCGGCGTCGCCCTTCCGCCCGTCGACCCAGGCGTGCCCCAGCCAGAAGGCGTCCTTGCCTCTGGTGCGGGTGCCGTCGGCCGGGTCGCCGAGGTAGTTGATGCCGAGGGCGGCCTGGGAGACGAGGACCGGGGAGAGGAGAAGCAGGACGACGGCGAGGACGAGGACGAGGCGCCGACGGCGGCGCCGGGGCTTCACGGGTGCCGGCGCTTGAGCTTGCGCCGGTGCTTGCGCTTGCGCTTCCGCCGGTGCTTGCGCCCGCGCTTCCTCCTCCCGGCGGCGCTCTTCCTCCCCCTGAGGTGCCTCGGTGTCCATCCCCGTTCCCCCTTCCGTGGTCCCCCGTCCCACCGGCCCCGCCTCGGGTGTATCCCGCTCGCGTGGCCGCATTCACGGCCATACGCTCCGAAATGTGACGTCATCCATGCATCGAGGCCGCCGGCGTGCCAGATCGCACATACCCGTGCGGGTGGCGCATGCCGTGCTGGGCGGTGCGGCCGGGGTCGTGTGGCTGGTGTTGCCGGGGATGACGCCGGGAGGCGATCCGCCGGTTGCGATCAAGGAGCCGCGGCCGGTCGTGAGCGCGGTGGCCGTGACACGGGACCCCCCGCGACCACAGACGGCCGAGGACGACGAGACGTCCGTCGCGGATCTCATCCTGCCCCTGGTCGCGGTCGGCGCGGTGGGCGCGGTCGCGGCGTACGGCTACATACGCCGGGTGCGGCGGGCACGCGAGCGGACGACCCCCGGCGGGGTGACCGGCCCCCCGGCCGTGAGTGCGGAGCCGTCGCTCGCCGGGCCGGACGCGGAGGCGTGTGCGGCCCTGGTCCGCGCCGACGACCGACTCCGCGTGGCCCGCGCCGAACTCGGCTTCGTGCGGGGGCTCCTCGGGTCGGCGGCCGTCACGCCGTTCACGCGTGCGCTGAGCGAGGCCGAGGGCGAACTGGCCGCCGCCTTCCGGATGCGGCAGCGGTACGACGAGGGCGTACCGGAGGAGGAGGCGCCCCGGCGGCACGCGCTCGCGGGGATGATCGGCCGGTGCGAGGAGGCCGGCCGCCGACTGGACGCCGTGGCGCAGGACTTCAGCCGTCTGCGGGACCCGGACCGGGCCCTCCCCTACGCGGAGGCCCGCTTCCGTGACCTGACCGGCCACACCGCCGCGGCCCAGACCCTCCTCACCGCCCTCTCGACGCGGTACGCCCCCACCGCCACCTCCGCCGTCACCGGCGCGGTCGAACAGGCCAAGGACCGGCTGCTGTTCGCGACCTCCAGGCTCAACCTCGCCCGCCAGGAACTCTTCTCCGGCCGCACGGAGGCCGCGACCCTCCAACTGAACGCCGCCGAGGCCGCCGTGGCCCAGGCGGCCGTCTTCGTCGAGGGCGTCGACCGCACGGCCGCCGAACTGCGGGACGCCGAGGAGACCGTCCCGGCGGCGCTCACCGGCGCGGAGGCGGAACTGTCGACGGTACGCCGGCACACCTTCCGCGAGGACGAGCCGCATCCCCGGCTCCTCAACGCCGACGCCGTCCTGGCCTCCGTACGCCAGGAGGTGACGTCGAACCGGCCGTACGACCCCCTGGGCGCCCTGCGCCGGATCGTACGGGCGACCGCGCCGCTCGCCTCGGGGCGGGCCGGGGTGCTGCCGGCCGCCGCGCTGTCCGTGGCCCGCGCCGCGACCGCCGCCGCGGACGACTTCGTCACCACGCACCGGGGTGCGGTGGGCGCCGCCGCCCGCACCCGGCTGGCGGAGGCGCGGCGCCTGCTCGCGGGCGGAGCGCCGGCGGATGCGGAGCGGGCGGACGAACTGGCGCTGGAGGCAAGGGAACTGGCGGAGCGGGATGTGCGGTTGCAGGGCAATCCGGCGTCCGCCGCACCGATCGGACAGCCGCAGACGGACGGCTCCGCCGGGGCGGTCCTCGGCGGGATCCTCCCGGGAGAGACCTCCGCCGAGCACGGCGAACACCCGCCGACGGGCTTTGGCGGGCTCTAGTACTCCAGCGGGACCTTGAACCGCTTCCAAGTGCGGGAAAATCGGTGGCAGTTGTAGCGAACTGGTGACGGTCCCGAGGCTGCGTCAGCCCCCTTTATATGATGATCTGATTCTTGTCGCGAGTTATCGGCGGGACAGGTCGGACACACGGGGGTGTGAGAGGCGTGATCAAGCCGGAGGAGATTCCGCAGTTCACCGGCGATCTGTTCCAACTGGAGCTGGATCATGCCGCGTTGAAGAAGGACGCGGGGAACGTCCGGACCACGGGCAGTGATGTGGACGCCCGGTTCCAGGGTCTGTCGGCGTTCTATCGCGCGCCGGAGGCGGAGCAGCTGTTCGCGACGACGAAGCCGGTGAAGACCAGGGCGGACGATTTCGCGACGGACCTGGAGACGGTGTCGTCCGCCCTGTCGTCGTATGCGACGGAGATCCGCCCCCTCGTCTCGAAGCTGCTGGAGCTGAAGACGAAGGCGACCACGTTCGTCGCGTCGGTGAAGGACGACGACGAGTGGGAGTACGACGAGGACAAGGTCGACGAGCACAACCAGCTGCGGGACGACATCACGGCGACGGTGGCCGCGTTCTGGGCGGCGGAGCGGACCTGCCACAACAAGATCACGGGGATCTGGGGCGGGACCCAGATGGTGGCGGGCGACGGCTCGGACCGTAAGGACCAGTACGGCTTCAACGCCGAGGATTTGAAGAACGCGAAGCTTCCCTGGGGTGACCCGGTGGAGGAGAAGCACCACTGGTACGAGGTCGGCCACTGGGTGAAGTCCTTCGTCTGGGACGGCCTGATCGTGGACGGCATCTGGGGCACCATCAAGGGCCTGGGCACGCTGGTCGGCTTCGGCGGCTGGGACGCGATGGGCCAGGCGTGGAAGGGCCTCGCGCAGCTCGCGACCGGTCTCGCGCT
>NZ_JBEXXE010000067.1:0-43119 GCF_040630255.1 Streptomyces sp. NPDC005820 | reverse complement strand
GTGTCGTGCGGGAGATGCCCGCCTCTTCGGCGGTCTGGCGCTCGCTCGCGTGGTGCAGAGGGCCGCCGGCGATCTCGGCGAAGTTCAGATGCGCGCGTAGCACCCGTAGCGCGGTCCGTCCCCGTTCCCCGCGCCAGGGCGTGGTCTCGACGCGGTCCCGCAGCGCGGCGAGCACCTCGAATGCGTCGTGCCGGGAACCCAGTGCCAAGGTCGTTCCGACCGCGGCTGAGGCGTTGGCCCAGACCCGGCGGATGTAGTCCAGGGCGCTGCTCTGCCCGGACCGCAGCGCGATGCTACGGGTGTGCTGTCCGCCTTCGTGCTCGGGGTGCAGCAGGAGTTGCGTGAGCTGGTCGGCGCTGCCGCCGGCGCGGGCGACGTGGCAGGCGATGGCCGCGGTGATCCGGTGACCGTGCTCGGCCGCGCCCTGGCGGTCCCCGCGCAGGACCACGGTCCGCCTGTCAGAGGCGAGTCGGCTGTAACTGCCGGTGGCGTAGCGGCCGGTGAGGTCGCCGAGCAGGATCAGATCGGCCGCAGCTGACGGCAGTCGGGACAGGCCCAGCGGGCCGCGGAGATGGGTGACGTGTGGTTGGGGGAGTGGCTGGTGGGTGCTTTCTGGCACGGTGGGGTCGTCTCGCAAAGACGTGGACGCCACCCAGGCCCGCTAAAACCACGGGCGGCATCCGGAACCGACCTCCGTCGGCGCCGGCAAGGTCCCCAGGATGGCCGTCCTGGAGGCCCTCGCAAGCCCGGCCCCGAGCGGAGGCAGGCGTCCCCATCGCAGCTCGACCGAGGTCGATACAGAGCGCCGCCGAAGTCGCTCACCCGTGATCCACACCGGCCAACTCAGGTCCCTCAAAGGCCAGTTCCAGGGGCTGATGCCTCTGACTGCCTCCGAGTGACCCGGGTCGAACCGGGGTCGAATCAGAGCGGTTTCCTCTGACTGCCTCCGAACGCCTCTGCAACCCGTCCTAGCAGGTCACAGCCTCATCGCCTCGCATAAGCGCAGGTCAGAAAGATGCGCTAGCTGTACCACTGGTTCCTGGCGAAGGCGGTCGTGTGCGGCATGGTGTTCGGCTCCCGTCGTTGGGTCGTGGCGACATCGTCGGGAAGGGTTGTGCGGGGGCGCAATACGGCTTCCGTGTCACGGAAGAGTGCTTGGAAAGTCCCAGGTGAGAGCAGTGATGTGAGGCGTCGTTCCGCTGCCCGCCGACAACGGGATAGCCATCAGGTCGTGCGCCTGCGGTGTCGGTCGGTGTTGATCCCCGACCATTCAATTGCGAGACATATCCTTATTGTTGCTTTTGTGATGCGCCTCTGGCGATTCCCAGGCGGCATACGGCCGGTACAGCAGCACAAGTTGTATCGCTGCAGATCAAAGCCGGTCGATGCCTGCGTGGGGAAGGGGCGGGGGCGAATCCGGGTCGAATTCACCTTCCTTTCGTCGCAAGCAGTGGATTGCTGCAGGTCAGCTGGGTGATCAGAGGCGACGACGGTGGGTACGGGGTCCTGCACGGTGTCCGAGTGGACTCCGGCCTTGAGGAGAGGCCCTCCAGAGGGTCTGGGAGGTGCCGCATCCGGGCAGCCTGGACGGTGTCGGTGTCCGGGCTGTGCGAGTGCGGTCGGCAACAGCGTGGCGTCCAAGGCTGGGCCGACCTGGGGAGGCTCAACAGCGCAGGCGGTGGGGGTGCGGCTGAGGTCGGGTTGGCCCCGGCGGCGCATGTCAGCCTCGGACTGTCTCCCAGTGGCTGGTGCGGTCGCACCAGCGGTTGAGGAGGGTGTGGTCATGCCCTACGGCGAGCAGGCCCGCGCCGGTCGACCGTCGGTAGTCCTCGACTGCTCTGACCAGTGCGGCAGTTGTCGACGCGTCGAGCATCGCGGTCATCTCGTCGCAGATCAGCCAACGCGGACGCAGGACGAGGGCGCGGGCGAGGCAGGCGCGTTGGAGTTGGCCGTCGCTGACCTCGTGGGGGCGTCTGTCGGGGGTGCAGGTCGAATCGAGGGCGTTCATGCCCTTCGTGCGTGCTTCTGGCCTTAGGCGAGACGTGCGGGCAGCCCTCTGGGGCCTCGTTCTGACCGTGCGCGCTGCCTGGGGTGATGCGCGACGGGGACGGTCTCAGTACCGAGGAGCCGGAGGAACCTCATGGCCCTGATGCTGTCGCCTTGCAGCGTTGGCATGACGCGGCCGCCACCACACCGGCCCGCAAGCTGGGCCGGCCGCGAACGCGAAGCAATCGGATCAGGCTGCTCCACCTGTGCTCAAGGCTGGTACAGACGTCTGGGGCCGGACGCCGAGGGCCTCGGCCACGAGTGCGTGTGAGTGCCGACGCGCTTCCTGGTCGGGGCTGATGCTCTGCACGATGAGCTCGGTCGCGCCGGTCTCCTCGACCATCTGGAGCAGTTGGTCACGGACGGTCTCGGGCCGTCCTGCCACCTGCGCCGGGTAGCGGCCGTCGACGATGCGGGCGGGCTCTTCGCGTTGCGACCGGGTGAGCATGCGGGCTGCGTCATCGATGCTCGGCACAACGACCGACGTGCCGGTACGGCCGAGGTTGGCGAAGATCGCCCGCTGCGGCCAGGTCATCCGCAGGGCCTCCTCGTCGGTGTCGGCCGCGAAGACAGTGACACCGAGCATCGCCTGTGGGGTCTCGGGCCCGAACAGGGTCGGCACGAACGTGCGCCGGTAGTTCCGCAGCGCGCGCACGGCACCGTTCGGGTTGATGAACCCGGCGAAGGAGTACCCGAGGCCGAGCGTGCCGGCCAACTCCGCGCTGCTGCCCGAGGAGCCGAGGAGCCAGGGGTCGGGCCGCGCGGTGACGGTGGGCATCATCCGGATCTGGCTGAACGGGTGCCGGTCGGGGAACTGGCGGTGCAGAAAAGCCAGGACTTCCTGGACTTGCTCGGCGAAGTCGTCGGTCGGGTGCGCCCCCCGGTCTCGTCGCAGTGCGGCGTCCACGACGGGACCGGCGGTTGCGCGTCCCAGGCCCATGTCGAAGCGGCCGGGAGCAAGGACCTCGAGCTGGAGGAACAGCTCCGCAACCTTCAGCGAGCTGTAGTGGTTGAGCAGGATGGCTCCCGATCCGATCCGGAGCCGTTCGGTCTCCCGTGCAACCACGCCCATCAGCACCTCCGGGGCGTGAGAGGCCACCGAGTCGACGGCATGGTGCTCGGCGAGCCACATCCGATGGAAGCCGTGTGCCTCAGCGTGCCGGGCGGTGGTCAGCACCTCCTCGAACGCGTCGAAGGCGGTGCGGCCCGCGGGTACGGTGGCTTGTTCCACGATGGAGATTCTCATCGTTGTCCTTCGGTAGTCGCTCTCGCGGGCACGGGAACGTGCCGGCGAGTGGTGGTTGCGGTAAGGCCGGGCGGACTGCACGCAGAGGCCGCCCGACCATGGTTCAGCTGAGCTGGTGCAGGACCAGCCGGTCGTCGAGCACGTCGATGTAGCCGGCATCGCCGCCCTCGTACCAGGCGGCGGGGTCGTCGCGGCGCAGTGGCAGCCCTCGACGGAGTCGTTCGACCAGGTCGGGATTGTTCAGGTAGGCGCGAGCCGTCTGCTCGATGACGCGGAGGACCCGGTGTCGGCAGCCGAGGCCCTGCGCGCACAGCTGTTGGGGCGGCTGGTGACGGCCGAGGAGGTGGCTCACTCGATCGCCTCCCCCTCGCCTCCGCGCAGGCGGGGGCCAGCAGAGTGGGAACTGGCGGCGACCTCAGCCGCGTGCTGGGCGCAAGCCCGAGAGGACGAGGTCCACGGCATTCTCCGCCCAACCCTGATGGCCCCCGCGGCCCGCCATGTAATCGGCGTAGAAGGTCCCGAGCAGAGCGGAGACCACAGCCTCGAGGTCGACGTCGACACGGACCTCGCCGCGATCCTGTGCCCGCTCAAGCACGTCGCGCAACAGCTCGCGTCGAGGCAGTACGGTGCGTTCGCGCAGCAGATCCAGCAGTTCCGGGGTATGCGCCTCTTCGGCAAGGCAGGTGCCGATCAGGGGCATGCCCCGTACTCGTGCCACCGTCTCCGCGAAGTGCTCGAGGATCGCCACCAGATCGCCGCGCACCTCCCCCGATGTGGCTGGCGCACCGACCATGCGCGCGGCCCCGAGGGCGGCTGTCACCAAATCCGCCTTGGTCTTCCAGCGAAGGTGAATGGTGGACTTGCTGACCTGCGCGGCGGCGGCGACCTGGGCCAGGCTCATCCGGGTGTATCCATGGGAAGCCAGCAGCTCCAAGGCGGCCTGAAGGATCGCCGCATCCTTCTCTGCCGACCGCGGTCGGCCCGTGCTTCTGATCTCCGTCTCACTCACCCCCGCAGGATAGGCGATATCCACACCGAGCGGTTCGGTATGCCTTCTGGGTATCGCACTGACGGATTGATCGCCTTCGCTGGCCTCGGCGTACCGTCCCGGGCTCACGCGTCCGGGTGGGCTTTCACAATGTGGAAGTTGAAGTCACCGTGCCCGAGAGCGCCCCACAGGCGCAGCCAGATGGGCATCAGCATCTCGGCGCCGCGAGCGGTGGTGATGTCGCCCAGGTCGAGTATGTCTGCGGCCGGCCAGCCGAAGGAGGCCAGGAGTTCACTGACAGCCTTCTTGGCTTCGGCGTCGTCACCCGAGACGAATACCGTGTGCTCGCCCGGCACCCGCGCGGGATCGACCATGACCTGGGCGTTCATGGTGTTGAGGGTCTTGACGACCTTCGCGTCGGGGAAGCTGCGCTGGATCTTCTCGCCGAGGCTGTCGGTGTTGACGGGATCAAGCGACGGAGGCATGCCCTGGGAGAAGTCCAGGGGGTTGGCGATGTCGATGAGCACCTTGCCCGCCAGGTTGGCGGCACCGGCGGCCCGCAGCGCCTCCAGACTGCCGGAACCGGCCGTGCAGTTGATCATCGTCTCCGCGAAAGCCGCCGCCTCGGCGAAAGCGAGCAGGCGGACATCGGCGTGCTGGGCCTGCCAATCGGAGAACGGCGGGTTGCCGTAGCCGTCGGGCTCGGTGCGGGCGAGGGTGGCTTGCGGGTCGCTCGTACCGACGACCACCTCATGGCCGAGAGACGCGACCTTGTCGGCGATCGTCCGACCGACGACGCCGGTGCCGAGAACTGCGTAACGCATGACTGGGGATCCTTCCCATCACGAAGCGAGCGCATTGCTGCGCCCGCAGGACATGTCGGAGAATCTAAACCGAGCGGTTCGGTATTGCAAGTGGCTGCCGCAGAGTGCTTGACACGCAGCCACGTCGGCAGCGGCGCGCCGTCAGGGCCGAAGCGATTTGGCGCCCCGGCGGTGATGCCGGGGCAGGTGATGCTGTCGGGCGGTCGGCCAGGCAGCTCCGACACGAGGCAGGCAGAACAGGCGGCAGTCGGCGTCGCGCGGGTCGGCGTTTGCTTCCTGTCGTGGATGCATGCCGGCCAGATCCGTGCTAGCTCGCGGCCCCGTGAGCTGTCACCGCCCGGCGGATCGACTCACTCGCGGTCGTCCCCAGCAGGAACCCGAACGGCTCGCCGCCCACCACCAGCGGCTCACTCTTCACACCGTCGACATAGGAGTAGAGGGACGGGCGGGTAGGCGATCCCGTCGTTGCCGAAGCGCGCAGTCACCTCGTGCGTAGCGCAGCCGAAGACTGCTCGGGTCCACCACGAAGGACGTACGCTCGGCCGCGATTGCGGTGGGCACGCCCACTGCAACTATCAGGTGAGCGAGCAGACCGATCAAGGCCATAGTGGCGCTGCGTCGTCCGTCGGACGCCCGGACCAGGACTGCTTGAGGCCGGAGCCGACCCTCCACACCGTCAGCCGCCTCACCGACGAACCGAATTCCCGCCTGAGCCCCCAGGATCAAGCTGAAGCCTGCCCACACGATCTCCTGAAACCACGGCAACCTCTGTATCGGCGCGACGCTTTCCTGCACGGTCAAGGCCTCTAACCCCTTGCCGTCGGTCCGCCCACCGCGTGCGCACCGGTCGCTCTCGTCGTGGGGTTCGCTCCGCACGACAACGTCGAAGGGGTATCGGTTCGGCATCCGACCTCGGGCGGGCATGGCCGATGCAACTAACGAGTATTAGCCTGCTCCCCATGTCATTGCTCGGTCGTCGCAAAGCGACTCCACGTCTCACCCCTGAGCTCGACGACACCGAGCTCGGCCATGTGTGCCGGCGTCTCGCCGAGCGAGGCGTCGGCAACCCTCGCGCTCTCGCCGTCGCGGTCATCGAGAAGCTGCTTGACAGCACCGGCGGGGACTGGGACCGCCGCTGTCACCGGTTGGCCGTACTGGCCGAGGTGTCCCTGCCGGGTGTGCAACGTCTGTGGATGGAGCGGCGGCCGGATCATCCGGACGCGCTGACGCTCTTCGCCTGGGGCGTCATGGCCCGTGGCCGCCACACGCCTCCGCCGTCGGACGAGTTCCAGTTGGCCTGGTACGCTTCCAGCGAGGCCTCTCGGCTACGACCCACCGACCCTAATCCCTGGATCGTGCAGCTCGGCCTGCTGAGGCAACGGCGTCGCCCCAACGACGAAGTGTTCACGCTTTGGGACGAGATCACGGCACGCGATCCGTGGAACCGCGAGGCCCACCTGCAGATGTTCGGTTACCTGTCCCCGCAGGAGTGCGGTACGCGTGGACAGTTGCTGGACTTCGTCGACGACGTGCGCGCGGTCGCGCCCGCGTCCGCTCCCACGGCGGCGATGCCCCTCTGGTCCCTGGTCGAGCGGTATCGCGCGGCGCTGGGCCAGGGAGGCGTGGGCGCTCTCACCGCCGTGCACCTCTGGGAACACGGTGAGGCCGCCCACATCCTCGATGAGGCGACCGCCACCTGGCTGCGCCCCGGCCACCTGACACATGCGGCTCGGCTCGCCGACCTCAACCTGCTCGTCCACGCGCTGAGTGAAGCCCGGAAGCATGCCTCGGCGGCGGACGTGTTCGCGGCGGTGGGTGGCAAGGTCACTGCCTTCCCGTGGAACCGAGGGGGCGCGGATCCCGTGTCGGCGTTCCTGTCGGCGCAGAACCAGGCCGTCCGGGCCACACGGTGAGCACCCCGAGGGCGCATGGACGCTCTCGTTGTCCCGCCCGCCCTGCCGCGACACCGTTCAGCCGGACAGGGCGAGGGTGACTTCCGCCCAGATCGTCTTGCCTTCACGGGTGTAGCGCGTGCCCCAACGATCCGTGCACTGGGCCACCAGGAACAGTCCGCGGCCGCCTTCGTCGTCGTTGGCCGCGCGCCGAAGATACGGAGAGGTATGCGCTCCGTCGCTGACTTCGCAGATCAGGGTTCTGTTCTGATCGCGAAGCATCCGGAGAGTGACCGGGTCGCTGCCGTAGCGGATCGCGTTCGTCACCAACTCGCTGACCACCAGTTCGGTGACGAAGGCCAACTCCTTCAGTCCCCACTGCGCCAGTTGGCCCCGGGCGCTTTCCCGTGCGCCCGCGACGGCTGAAGGGTCACGGGTGACTCGCCAACTCGCGGTGTTCTCGCCGGGCAGTGTCTGTACGCGCACGAGGAGCAGCGTCACATCGTCCTCGGCCGACCCGTCGGAGACCGGCGCCGTGATCGTGTCGCACAGGACGTCGAGGTCCTGTGCGGGGTCGACGAGGGCCTGGCGCAGACTCGCCATGCCGCTGTCCATTCCCTCGAGCCGGGACGCGATCAGTCCATCGGTGTAGAGCGCCAGCACGCTCCCTTCAGGAAGGTGGATCTCGGCACACTCGAAGGGCAGACCTCCGATCCCGAGTGGTGGCCCTGCCGACATATCCAGCGGTTCCGGCGGGTGCCCAGGCATGGTGACGACGGGCGCCGGGTGGCCGGCGCTCGCGACGGTACAGGTGCCGGTGACGGAGTCGTAGACGGCGTAGAGACAGGTTGTACCGAGCGCCTGGTCCTCCGGAGCATCGCTGTTCGCTCGGTGGATGCCCACCCGGGCCTGCCCGACCAGGTCGTCGAGCCTGGCGAGGAGTTCGTCGGGGGCCAGGTCCAGTGCAGCAAGGGCGCGGACGGTGGTACGCAGACGCCCCATGGTGGCCGCGGCGTTGAGGCCGTGGCCCACCACGTCCCCCACTACGAGGCCCACCCGCGCCCCGGAGAGAGGGATGACGTCGTACCAGTCGCCTCCGACACCGAGCGGACCGGCCGTGGGCACATACCTGTGGGCCACCTCGACGGCCGTGGGTTGCGGCACGACCTGGGGCAACAGACTGCGTTGCAGGGTGAGCGCGGTCGTGTGCTCGCGTGTGTAGCGGCATGCGTTGTCGATGCACACGGCTGCGCGGGACACCAACTCCTGTGCCAGCGTGACGTCCTGAGCCGTGAAGGGGTGCCGCGGCACTGTGCGGACGAAGGTCACCGAGCCGAGGACGGCGTCACGGGCGGCGAGGGGCAGGACCATGCGACGCGGTCCGTCGGTCTCGGCGGAGACGAGCAGCCCCAGTCTCGGCAAGGCGTCGGGGGGCGACTGTGCGCTGCGCTCCGCGACCCGCCGTAGCGACGTACCGCTCCTGTCGTGGGCGGGGGAAGGCTGGTCGCCGGCGATGACGAGTTCCGCGAGGTCCACTTCAGCGCGGTCCGCGAAGTCGGGCACGGCCACCGACGCCACATCCTGCGCCGTGCGCACGACATCGAGACTGGTGCCGATCCTGCTGGCACGACCGAGAAGCTCGACGCGCAGGCGCGCCTCATAGCGGTTCGTGATGTCGAAGGCGGACTCGCACACTCCGAGAGTGCTCCCGTCCGTGTCCGCCAGCCCGAAGTACGAACAGGACCAGATGCGCTGGTGGTTGAGGTCGGCCGGGGTGGGACTGTTGTAGAGCAGGTCGAAGACGGGTTCCCCGGTGTCACGAACCTCGGCGATGACGTCTTCGAGGACGCCGGTGTACTCCGGTGAGAGGATCATGCCCTGTGGGAGGAGTTCGGTGTTGTATCGGCCGATGCACTCGCTGCGGGTCAGGCCCATCTGCTCCTGGAGCACGTCGTTGATCCAACGGACACGCAGGTCCGGTCCGTAGACGGTGAGGGCGATGGGCGACTGGGTGGACAGCCCCTGGAGCATGGACTGGTCGGTCATCCACTTCTGCGTCTGGCTGGCCGTGGCTGCCACGATCACACATGCCGCTCCGCCGGCCTGATGGTCGAAAGTACTGAACTGGAGAACGACAGTGACCGGCGTGCCGTCCGGGCGGCGGACCTTTCGGATCTCTGACCACGGGCAGCGGGGCAGGTCGGCTCCGAGAAGTGAAGCCGACCGCCGTCCTGTGGCATCGTGCAGGATCTCGTCGATCGGCCGCCCGAGGACGTCTCCGGCAGCGGGGCCGAAGAGTGTTTCGGCCGCGCGGTTCCAACCGATCACCAGCCCCTGTGGATCGATCACGATGGTCGCTGCGGTCGTCGTGTCAAAGGGGGATACCTGACCGGTCTCCATCTGCGGCTGCATCGTCGTCATAGGGACTGCCCAAGGAGTGTCCGACGCGGAAAGCATAGCGCCGCAGGTTACGACGGGCGCGGTGTGACCGACCGGGGGCGAGCCCGACCCTTTCAGTAGGAGGGCCGGGCTCGCCTGCCGGGACGCCGGGCCGGCCCGGCGGTAAGTCCGTCACAGATCCTGGCGCCCGATCCGGGCGTACACGTCCGGCTTGGTCCGCCGGTACACGAGGGCCAGCACGAAGCCGAGTGCCGCGAGCCCGTAGGCGACGGCGAGCAGGATGTTCGCGCTCGTCCTCGAACCGCCGATCAGCACGTCGAGGTTCTGTGTGGCAAGGACGGTCGCCAGGACGAGGCCCGCGATGGCGAGGACCGGCGCGACCTTGCTGTGCCAGACGCCCAGGCCGATCTCCCGGTGCCGGTTCAGATAGACGAGCACGGCGACGGCGGTGGCCAGCACAAGGACGATCAGCGCGTAGCCTCCGATGCCGATGAGCGTGGCGTACAAAGTGGCCGGTGCGACCCCGGCCACGGCCAGGGAGACAATGCCGATCAGGGCCAGCACGCTGGTGGTGAACGAGGCTCGGTACGGCGAGCCGTGGCGCCCGTGCACACCACTGAGGACTCGGGGGAAGATGCCGTCCACGCTGAGGTTGTACAGGTAGCGCGTGGTCACGTTGTGGGTGGACAGGTTGGCCGCGAAGATGCTCGTGCAGAGCAGGACGCTGACGATGTCCACGGCTGCCTTGCCGACGAAGAGCTGCAGGCTGTGGTTGAAGGAGCCGGTCGGGTCCGCGGCAGTCGCCTGCACCACGTGGTCGGGGCCGTACGCCTGGATCATCACCCAGGCGCCCAGCGCGTACAGGGTCGCCATGAAGCCGATGGCGATGTACGTGGCCCGCGGGATGGTGCGTTCGGGGGACCGGACCTCCTCACGGAAGATCGCGGTTGCCTCGAAGCCCGAGAAGCAGGTGATGCCGAACAGGAGGGCGAGCCCGACCGAGCCGGACGTGACGGCCGACGGGGTGAAGGACTCGAACGAGGTGCCCTGCGGGCCGCCGGTGAACACGACCGCCGCGTCGTAAACCAGCACCATCAGGACTTCGAGGCCCAGAAGAACAGTCAACACGCGGGCCGACAGATCGATCTTGAGGTAGCCGAGCACGCCGGCCCCGGCCTGTAGCACCAGCACCCAGATCCACCAGGCGACGTCGGGCCCGTTGAAGGTGTCCCGCACGAGACTTTGCAGAGAGATGCCGCCGAAGGCGTATCCGCCGATGAGGACGAAGTAGTACGAGAACAGGGCGAGGAACGAGGCGCCCAGCCCGGCAGGGCGGCCGAGTCCGGCGGTGATGTACGCGTAGAACGCGCCCGGGTTCGGCAGATGCCGCCCCATCGCCGTGAAGCCCACCGCGAAGAGTCCGAGGATGGCGCCGGCGGCCAGGAACGCCATCGGCGCTCCCAGTTCATTGCCGAGGCCGATGACCACCGGCACGAATCCGACCGCCGTGGCCAGGGGTGCGTTGAAGGCCAGCACGGTGAAGACCAGGTCGGCCGTGCCGAGGGAGCCTTGGAGACCCGCTTCGGGCGGCGGCGAGGGCGATCTTGCGGGGTCGTTGGCGGTAACGGGAGAACTCATGTGCGCACCTCATCAGGGGGACAGGAGAGGACGACCAACCGTCGAATTAACGAATATTCGTTAGTGGCCCAGTAAGCGGGGGGCCTGCCTCCGTGTCAAGAGGGTGCGACGTCGACTTTGCCGGACAGGACGACCCACCCTGACCGAAAATCCCGCTGACCAGGGACTTCAGCGACCCGACCACCTATTGGACAATTGTCCCCCGTCAGGGGTGATGCGCACGATTGCGACTGTTCCCCGGTGTGCGTTCAGAGGCGCAGCATGCCGCACACGAGGAACCAGTAGGCATTTGCGACCTCATCGTGGGAGAACTCGCCCTGCGGGCGGTACCAGGTCACGACTCGGTCGCAGAGGCTGATGATGGCCAGTGAGGTGATCCGGGGGTTCGGGGCGCCCGCGACGGTCCGAGCCGTGTGCAGGTTTTCCAGAATCCCGGTCACGAGGTCCAGATGCCTGCGCATACGTTTACGCAGGTCATCCACGGTTTCGGACGGCATGATGCCCTGCAGAGCCGCCGCCTCCAGCAGCAGGTCGTTCGCCTGCGCGATCTCCACATGGTCGAGCTGGAACAGCACATGGCGCCGCACGATCTGTTCCAGCCGGTGCAGCGGCGGCGCGGCCGGGTCGTCGCCCGCCAGGACGCTGCGTTGAAAGACCTCCAGGCCCCATGTCGTCGCCGCGATCAGCAACTCCTCCTTGGAGGAGAAGTGGTTGTAGATGGAGGGGGCCTTGAGGCCCGCCCCCCTCGCGATGTCCCGCAGCGTGGTCGAGCCGAAACCTCGCGCACCGAACTGCTGGATCGCGGCCTGCATCAAGCGCTCCCGCGTGTCCGCGGTCTCGTCGATCAGGGACATGAACCCCTCCCACCTGCTGTGTTTCGGCGATGCTAACAAACATTCATACGGCCACTTCGGCCGCCGACTCTTGACAGCCCTGAGACTAGCGGTGTCGACTAACAAATATTCGTAAGCGGAGGTGGCCATGAGTCAACACATCGCTGTCGTCGGCCTGGGGCAGATGGGCCGCAGCGCCCTCGCCATCCTGCTCGACTCACTTCCCGGCGCGCGGTTCCTGGCCGTCGATCGTGACGAGCGGGCCGTCACCACGGCGGTGGAGCAGGCACCCGACCGGATCCGGGGACGAACAGCAGACGCCACTGCCGCCCTGGACCTGACCGGCGTGGACCTGGTGCTGAATCTCGCCGGACCCTTCTTCACCGGGTCCGACCGGGTCGCCCGGCAGGCCGTCGCGGCCCGGGCGGCGTATGTCGACATCTGCGACGACGTCGAGGGCACCACCGCGATCCTCGCGCTGGATGCCGAAGCCAAGAGTGCCGGTGTTCCCCTTGTGACGGGAGCGGGCCTGTCGCCCGGCGTCTCGAACTGGATGGCCTGCCGTCTGCTCGACGAGCACCCAGAGGCCGACGGCATCCAGGTCGCCTGGGCGGTGCACGAGAGCGACCCCGGAGGCCTGGCCCCGCTGCGTCACATGCTGCACATGGCCGTCAGCCCCTGTCCCGTCCTGCGGGACGGAGTCTGGGGCCACTCTTCAGGCTTCGTCCCGGACACCGCGGCCGTCTTCCGCTTTCCCGAGCCTCTCGGGGAGATCGAGGCGTACGACACCGCGCACCCCGAGCCGGTGACCCTGGCCCGGCACTTCCGGAAGCTGCGCAACGCCGGATGCAAGGGCGCCCTGCAGCCGGCCTGGGCGAACTCGGCGTTCTCCACCCTCGGCCGGATCGGCTTCGGCTATTCCGACGTGCCGGTCGAGATCGCCGGCACGGAGGTCGAACCGGCCGAGTTCCTCTGGAAGCTCATGTGGGCCCGCTACCACCGGCGCCCGCAGCGTCGGCGCTCGGCCCACACCAGCGTGCTGGTCCAGGCCTTGCGCGACGAAGAGGTTCTCGGCGCTCTGGCCATCACCGACGACGAAGTCATGGCGCGTGGCACGGGCATCGGTGCCGCCGTCGCGGCCACGGTTCTCCTCCAGCACGGGGCCGCCCCCGGCGCATGGGGCGTAGAGGTCCTTCCCTGGAAGGACTCATTGGCCCTTTTTGAGAAAATTGCTACACAACGTGGTGGTTTCACTGCCGGTGTAGCCCGGATGGCGCACTCCGCCTCCTCTTGTTCCGCCTGATCCTGAATTGGAGTTCTTCATGGCCACCATCGCGGACCTGACGCCCTACGTGGGCGGTCGACCGTATACGCAGGGTGAGGCGGCCTCCGTGGTCGAGCCCGCCACCGGCCAGCTGATCGGCCGAGTGCCGGACGTCGGCGCCGAGGGTGCCGCGGCCGCCGTCCAGGCGGCGAAGGAAGCCGCACCCAAGTGGGCGGCGACGCTGCCGAAGGACCGGGCAGCGGCCCTGCTGGCCATCGCGGACGCGATGGAGGCCCGTATCGACGAGTTCGCCGAGCTGGAAGCGCGGGACGTCGGCAAGCCGCTGGCCGCGGCGCGCGGCGAGATCGCCTCGGCTGCCGACAAGTACCGCTTCTTCGCCGGCGCGGCCCGCACCCTTACCACGGCGGCATCGGCCGAGTACAAACCCGGTATCACCAGCATCGTGCGCCGCGAACCGCTGGGCGTCGTAGCGGCGATCGCCCCGTGGAACTACCCCATGGGCCTGACGAGCTGGAAGATCGGTCCGGCGCTCGCCGGCGGCAACACCGTCGTCCTCAAGCCGGCGCTCGACACCTCGCTCACTGCCCTGCTGCTCGCCGAGATCGCGAACGACATCCTGCCGCCGGGCGTGCTGAACGTCGTCACCGGCAGTGGCCCCGGCGTGGGAGCGGCACTGGCGACCCACCCGGACGTCGCCATGGTCTCGCTGACCGGCGGCACCGACACGGGCCGCCGTCTGATGGCCCTGGCCGCGCCGACGGTCAAGAAGATGCATCTCGAACTCGGTGGCAAGGCCCCCGTCCTGGTGTACGACGACGCCGACCTGGACGCGTTCGCGGCCGTCGTACGTGGGGCGGTGTTCCGCAACAGCGGTCAGGACTGCACCGCGGCCACCCGTGTGTACACGTCGCCGAAGCTGCGTGACGAGGTCGTCGACATCCTCACGACGGCGGCCAAGGACATCAACGTCGGCAACGGCTTCGTGGACGAATCCGTGGAGATGGGGCCCGTCGTCTCGGAGCGCCACCGCAAGAACGTGGTCGGTTTCGTGGAGCGAGCCCTGGCGAGCGGCGCGCGCGCCGCGGCCGGCGGCGGTACCCCGGACCTGCCGGGCTCGTACGTCGATCCGACCGTGATCGTGGGCGCGGAGCAGTCCTCCGAGATCGTCCAGGAGGAGATCTTCGGTCCGGTGGTCACCGTGCTCACCCACAACGGGCACGAGGACGCCGTCGCCAAGGCCAACGACATCGCCTACGGCCTGGCCGCCTCCGTGTGGACCCGGGACATCGACCGCGCGCTCGACGCGGCCCAGCGGATCCAGGCGGGCACGGTGTGGATCAACGACCACGGCCCGACGGCCGCGGAGATGCCCTTCGGTGGCTACAAGCAGTCCGGCGTCGGCCGCGACCTGTCGGTTCACGCCGTCGAGGACCACATGCAGCTGAAGCACGTCGCCGTCACCCTCCGGAGCCCCCGATGACCACGGCGGGCGCCGCGGACCTCTCCGCCACCGACCGTTACGCCTTCGCCGACGGCATCGAGTCCGACGTCCGCGAGCGAGCAGTGTCGTTCCTCGACCGGAAGGCTTCGGATCTCCTGGGCGACGGCATCGTCAAGATCGAACGGCTCCAGGGCGGGGCGAGCAACATCAACCTGCGTCTGATCGCCGGCGGTCGTCGCTATGCCCTGCGGCTGTGCGCCCCTGAGGCCCGGAGGTGGGGTGTGGACCGGGCCGCGTCGATCCAGGCCCAGCAGGACGCCGCCGCCCTCGGCCTGGCGCCGCGGATCCTCGCGTCGGAGCTGCCCTGCGGCGACTTCCTCGCCGAGTACGCCGACGGCGTCCAGATGACCGCGGCGATGCTCGCCGACGATGCCCTCGTGGCCAGAGTCGCGCGGACCCTGCGCACACTGAACGCGGGCGCAACCACCTCCCAGGACTTCTCGCCCTTCAACGATGCTCGGATCTTCATCGAGCACGCCGACGCAGAGAAGGCGCCCCGCCCCGACCGCTACGACGAGATGCTGGCGCGGTTGCTGCGCGTCGAGGCCCTGTTCGTGACCCATGACGTGCCGCGCGGCTTCTGTCACAGCGACTCGGTTCCCCAGAACTACCTCGTCACCGACGAACGCATCCAGCTGGTCGACTTCGACTACGCGGGCTACGGCTGGACGGCTTTCGAGCTTGCCTCCCTGTGCTGTCAGGCCGAACTGGACGACGACCGCACCACCACCCTGCTCAAGGCGTACGACCCCGACGCGGACGAGGGCCAGCGGGCCCGCGTGGAGCTGATGCGGTTCGTGGCCGGAGTGCGTGAGGCGGCGTGGGCGCTGATGGCCGAGCCGATCCTCAAGGCCAAGACGGCCACACTCGACGGCTGGTCGTACCAGGACCACGCCGCCCGCAACATCCGGCAGGCGGCCCAGGTCGTCGACAGCGGCGCCTTCGAGGTCTACCTCGCCCGGGCCAGAACCGTGAGGGAGGGGGCGCTGTGCTGAGCCAGGACACTGCGTGGCACATCCCCAACGGAGCCACCACCCTCGATGGGGCCCTGCGGGGCTGGGCGGAGCGGACCCCCGACCGCCTGGCGCTGCGGCACGCCACCGAGGAGTGGTCCTACGCCCGTCTCGATGACGCCGTGACGCGCGTCGCCGGCACCGTGCAGGCCATGGGAGTCAGCCCCGGCGACCGCGTAGTGCTCGTGGGGCACAACGGCACTGCCTGGGTGATCCTCTACCTCGCCAGCCTGCGCGCGGGTGCGATCATCGCCCCGGCCAACAACCGGCTCAACCCCAGCCAGTTCCGGGAACAGTGCGAACTCCTCGGCGCTGCCCTGGTACTGCACGATGCGGAGCACCACTCGCTCGTGTCCGAGTTGAACGGCCTGGTGTTCTCCGTCGCCGAGGCGCAGGCCTTCGTCGACGCCGCGCTGACGCAGCCCGCCAAGCCGGTCGGTGAACCGCCGGTTCCCTCCGACACCGCGCTGATCAGTTTCACCTCGGGCACGACCGGTGCTCCCAAGGGAGCGATGCTCACCCATGAGGCGCTGCTACGGGGCTCCGCTGTCTTCGCCCAGTACATGGAGTCGACGCAGGACGACAGCACCACCGTCCTGGTCCCGTTGTTCCACAACACCGGCTTCGTCGACCAGCTGGGCCACATGCTGGTCGTGGGCGGCTGCACCAACCTGCTCACCCGCTACAAGACGGAAGCAGCAGTAGGCGAGTTCGCCCAGCGGCCGACCACCTTCATCACCGCCGTACCGAGCATCCTGCGGCTGCTGATGGTGGCCGACGGGGCCGACCACGTGTACGGCACCGCGCGGACCGTCCTGTTCGGCGGCAGCCCGATGCCGGAGGCGTGGAGCGCGGAACTGCGCTCCCGCTGGCCGCAGCTGCGCCTGGTCCACGGCTACGGGCTGACAGAGTTCACCTCTGCGTGCACCCTGCTGCCGCCCGAAATGGTCTCCGAATGCGGTGAGTCGGTGGGCTTCCCCGCGCCGGGCGTACACATGCGCCTCGTGGACGAGGAGGAACGGCCGGTGCCTGTCGGCGTCACCGGCGAGGTGCAAGTGGCGGGCGCCACCCGCATGCTCGGCTACTGGGCCAACCCGGAGCTGACAGCCACCAAGCTGTCCGGTGAGTGGCTGCGGACCGGCGACCTGGGACACCTGGACGAGCGGAGCCTGCTCTGGCTGGACGGCCGGGTCGACGACGTGATCAACCGGGGCGGGGAGAAGGTACTGCCCGCCTTCGTCGAGGCTTGCATCGCCGAGCTGCCTTCGGTGGCGGAGTCCTCGGTGTTCGGCGCCCCCGACCCCGTCCTGCAGTACCGCGTGGCCGCCGCCGTCCTGCTCAGACCGGGCCACGTCTTCGACGAGGACGCCGCCCGCGCCCATCTGGCGAGCCGGCTCCCGGACTACGCGATGCCCGAACGCTGGGTGGTACGCGCGGAGTTGCCGCGTACGGCCTCCGGAAAAGTCGACCGCCGAGAAGTTCTCAGACAGTTCATGACACAAGTGACAGCCGGGTCCCGGGAGGAACAGTGACCGAGCGTCGTTGGAAAGTAGTCGTCATCGGCGCCGGAGGCGCCCAGGCCCAGGCCATGCTGGCCGGAGCCGCCCGCGGTACGGACGTCAGCGGCTGGCTCGCCGTCGACCTCCGCTGGCGAACCGAGGCGAGGGCCGCCACCCAGGCGCTCGGCATCAGCACGATCGAGGAGGACGCGCTCGCCGACCCCGCCAAGCTGCGCGAACTCACCTCCGGCGCCGAGATCGTGGCCAATTTCGCCGGCCCCTACTACCGCACCGGCACCCTCGTCCTCGACGCCGCGATCGACACCCGCACCCACTACCTCGACATCTGCGACGACGCCGACGCGACGCTGCCGATGCTCGACCCGGCCCGCAGGGCCGCTGCCGAGGAGGCCGGGGTGACAGCCCTGACCGGCATGGGCTCCTCACCGGGCACCACCAACATCCTCATCCGTGCCGCCGTGGACCACCTGGGGCCGGTCGAGAACGTGGACATCAGCTGGACCGTCGACGTGGACGACGTCGCCAACGCCGCGTTGCGGCACTTCTGGCACTGCTTCAACCTCGTCGACCCGGACGGCACCACTCATCCGGTGTCGACCTGGGAGGACCTGGAGCAGCGCAGGGTCGACTTCCCCGGCACCGTCGGCAGCCAGGTCGTCGTCCGGCTCGCCCACCCCGAGCCGCTGACCATTCCCCGCTTCCTGCCCGTGAAACAGTGCGGGAACTTCGGCGCGGTCACCCCGTACGAGTCCATGGTCACCGCCTGGGGCCTGGCACACGCCGTCGACCCGCAGCGCACCGAGGTCTCCGAGGGGACCCTCGACGCCGCCGTGGCCGTGTTCTCCCATTACCGCGATACCCGCCCGGCGACCTCCCGGCTGGGCAGCGGTCTGCAGATCGACGTGCACACCGGCGGCAATGGTCTGCGCTTTGCCTCCGGCGCTCCGACGCCCATGGAGGACGCCACCGGCATCCCGGCCGCCGCCGGGCTGCTGATGCTCCGGGAGGGCAGGGTTCCCGAGGTCGGCGTCATCGCCCCCGAAGTTCTTTCCCCGGCCGAGTTCTTCACCACGCTGCGACGCGTCAGCACCGGTGGCGGTGGACTGGGTCTGTACCGGCTCGAGGACGGAAAGACCGGCGAACGCCTGCGCATCCGCGACCTGATCCGCCTCGACACCGCGACGGAGAGCTGACTCATGGCACACCTCAACGGCAGGACGGCCCTCGTCACCGGCGGCACCCGCGGCATCGGGCTCTCCATCAGCCGGCGTCTCGCGCAGGACGGCGCCCGCGTGGCGCTCGTCGGCCGCGGCACGGACTCCGTCAAAACGGCCACCGAGGAACTGAGGGCCGCCGGGCACGATGTCCTCGGGATCATCGCCGACGTGACGGCCGACGCCGACATCGCCCGCGCCGTCGACGAGGTCGTCGCCTGGGCAGGCGGGCTCGACATTCTCGTCAACAACGCCGGAATCGCCGAGGAAGGTGCCTTCGCCGAGATCACGCGCGAGTCGTGGGAACGGGTTCTGACCGTCAACCTCACCGCGCCGTTCCTGCTTACCCAGCGCGCCGCCAGCGTGATGAAGCCCGGCTCGTCGGTCGTCAACATCAGCTCGATCGACGCCCACGGCGCCGACGGCCCCTTCGCGAGCTACATCGCCGCCAAGGCCGGACTCGTCGGCCTGACCAAGTCCGCCGCGGTCGAACTCGCCCCCGCCGGAATCCGCGTCAACTCCGTCAGCCCCGGCTGGGTGCACACCGACATGGCGGCCGAGGCCGTCGGCCCGCAGACGCTCGCCTACATGCAGAACAGCTTCGCCCGGGTCCCGATGCGCAGGCTCATCACCACCGAGGAAGTCGCCCACGCGGTCGGCTATCTGGCGGGCCCGGCCGCCTCGGGCATCACCGGGGTCGACCTCCTCGTCGACGGCGGCACCCTCGCCAACCTCTACATCCTGGAAACCCTGCCGGACACCGGCGGAGAGGCACAGTCATGACCGGCCCCACCATAGCGATCATCGGCGCGGGCACCGCCGGCTGCGGCGCTGCCCTGCGCGCCGCCGAACTCGGCGCCGAGCGGGTCGTCGTGATCGAGCAGGACCACCCCGCCTCCGGCTCCTCGGGCCGAAGCGCCGGCGTGTACAACATCCAGACCCTCGACCCGCTGGACATCGAGATCCGCGTCCGCGCCCGGGAGCTGTTCTTCCGGCTGGAGCGCGATCGCGACCTGCACCTCGCCCGCATCGGCAACGTCCGTGTGGCCAGCCGCGAGTCCGACATGGCGCGCCTGGCCGAAGTGATCGAGATCCAGAAGAGCTTCGGCGCCGACGACTCCCAGCTCCTCGACCGTATCGGGCTGCAGAAGCTCGTGCCCGACCTGCGCACCGATGACCTGGCCGGTGGACTTCTCGGCCCCAACGACGGTCACCTCGACGGCCACATGCTGTGCGAGGCGCTGCTCGCCGAGGCCCGCGACAAGGGCGCCGAACTGCTCAGCAGGGCCAAGCTGCTCGGGCACGAGGTGAGCGCCGACGGGCGCCACGTCCTGACGACCTCGCGCGAACAGGTCGTCGCGGACATCGTCATCAACGCGGCCGGCCCCTGGGCGACCAAGGTCGGCCGGCTGCTGGGGCAGCCGGTCCCGCTCATCCCGCAGGTCCACGAGGTCATCCAGGTCCAGCTCCCCCGCGACCTGGGCTACGTCGTCCCGATGGTCAACCTGTACATGCCCGGCCAGGAAGGCGAAGCCCTCTACTTCCGGCAGGACGGCCCCGACTCCCTCATCGCGGGCATGCACACCTACGTCGTCCTTGACGACCTGCCTGCGGCCGACCCCGACAAGTACCGCTCCAAGGTGGAGGAGGACTACCTCATCGAGGTCGCCGGAGCCCTCACCGAGCGGTTCGCCGTCGAGGGCCTCGGCTTCAAGCCCGGGTGGACGGGCCTGTACCCGCTGAGCCCCGACGGCCGGTTCATCCTCGGCCCGGAACCCGGCGACCCGACCGTCATCACCTGCGCCGGCCTCGGCGGAGTCGGCGTCACGATGGGCGCCATCGCCGGTGCGAGCGCCGCGGAATGGGCCGTCGAAGGCAAGCCGACCACCGTGCCGGGCGTCACCGCACTCGCGCCCGGCCGCCCCACCCTCAGCACAGAAGGCGCCCCCGCATGACCATCCTGCTGACCAACGACGACGGCTACCAGTCCGACGGGCTGGCCGCCGCGCGCGACGCCATGCTGAAGGCGGGCCTGCGCGTCATCACCGTGGCCCCCGATGGCCCCCGCAGCGGCAACTCCCGCGCGGCCACTTTCCGCAAGCCCGTCCGCGTCGACCGCGTCGGCGGCGACGACACCAACCCGATCTACGCCTGCGACGGCACCCCCGTCGACTGCGTCCGCGTGGGCCTGATGTCCGACCTCGCGCACGAGGCCGCCGTAGTGGTCTCGGGCATCAACGAGGGTGCCAACCTCGGCGACGACACAACGTACTCGAGCACCTTCGGCGCCGCGGTCGAGGGCGCCCTGCTCGGCATCGCGGGCATCGCGATCTCCCAGCAGTCCCGCGACCGGCGCTTCCGCCTGGTCGACCGCACCGGGTACGACTGGGAGACCTCCGGCGCCGTCACCGCCGAACTGGCCCGACTCGCCCTGGCCACTCCGCTGCCGCCCCGGACCGTGGTCAACGCCAACGCACCCGGCACCGCGCCCACGGTCGGCACGGCGGTCACCCGCCTGGGGCGCCGCGCCTACCGCCGCGGCGGGCTGGAGACGGCCACCACGGAGCACGGCCACGGCTACTACACGTTCCACGTCAACCTCGACACGGACCCTCCCATCCACGACGAGGACGGCACCGACTTCGCCGCCCTGAGCGAAGGCCGTGTCGCCCTCACCCCTGTCTCCTACGCGTGGGGACGGCCGGAGGTCTTCGAGCAGGTCGAGCAGTGGACGCAGGAGGCCGCAGCCCGTATCGACACCGCCCTGAGGATCACTCATGCCTGACGTCACCGACAGGCCCGTCGTCGTGGTCACCGGTGCCGCCGGCGACCTCGGATCGGCACTCGTCTCCTCGCAACTGGCAGCAGGTTCCGTGGTCGTGGCGCTCGACCGGGCCGAGGACGCCCTGAAGGGAGCGGCCGACGCCTGGTCCGCGGAGCACTCCCCGGACCGGATCCGCACCTTCGTCGTGGACCAGACGTCCCGACCCCAGGTCGACGAGGCCGTGGAAGCCGTCCGCGACGAGTTCGGCCGTATCGACGGCCTGGTCGCCAACGCCGGCTATGCCAAGTTCGGCAGCTTCCTCGACATGCCGGCCAAGGTCTGGGACCGGCACGTCGAGGTCAACCTCAGCGGTACGTTCCACGTCTGCCAGAGCGTGGCCCGGGCCATGGCGGCCGCCCGCACCGGCGGCTGGATCACCGTGATCTCCTCCAACCTGGCTCTGAGCCACACTGACTTCGTCAGCGCGTACAACGTCACCAAGGCCGCGCTGCTGTCGCTGGTACGGTCCGCGTCCGCGGAGCTGGGAGTGCACCGCATCCGCGTCAACGCCGTTCTGCCCGGCGCGATCGCCACCGCCATGACCCGGCAGATGCTCGACGAGCCCGGCGTCACGGAGGGCCTGCTGCAACTGACCCCCCTGGGCCGGCTGGGCAAGCCCGACGACGTGACCTCCGCGGTCGCGTACCTGGCCTCCCCCGACGCCCGGTGGATCACCGGCGCCGCCCTCGTCGTCGACGGCGGCCAGTCCATCTACGGACAGCCCGCGTGGATGCGTCAGGACCGCTCCACGCCGCACGAGCCGCGGTGGCTGCCCAACTACCAGCCCCGCTGAACCACTTGTCGCACAGGACAAGTCTCCCCCCTGTAAGTCACATCTAAGGAACACCGACATGGCAAACGTCAACTGGGACCGCGTCGCCAAGGGCGTCCAGCGCGAACAGGAGAAGATGATCTGGCGTCCCTACGGCATCCCGACCGTCCTGGACCTGGAGAACAGCGCGTTCCACGACGCCGCGATCTCCGACCGCTGGGACGTCCCCGAGAAGCTGGTCGTCTCCGTCGCCATCACCGGCGCGTTCTTCCGCCACGACCAGAACCCCAACCAGCCCCTGACGCCTGAAGCGATCCTCAACTCGGCCCGCGAGGTCGCCCGCGCGGGTGCCAGCACGGTGCACATCCACGTCCGTGACGACGAGGGCTACAACGTCCTGTCGCCCGATCGCTTCCGCCAAGTGATCAAGCCGCTCCGCGACGAGTTCCCGGAACTCGCCGTCGACGGCTGCCTGGTGCCGGCGCTCGACGGAGAGTGGGACCTCATGAAGGAGGTGCTCCAGGCCGGCGTACTCGACGCCGCCCCGATCAACACCACCGCCACCTACATCGGTGACTCGCTGTTCGTGAAGCCCGCGCCGATCATGATCGAGAAGGTCCGGCTGATCAACGAGGCCGGAGCCAAGCCCGAGATCGCGGTGTACACGGACGCCGACGTCTCCAACGCCGACCGGTTCCTGTTCAGGAGCGGACTCATCGAGAAGGGCGCGGCCTGGCTCGTCCTCCCCGCGCTCCCGGGTTGCAGCCCCATGGAGAACCCGCGCCAGATGATCGAGAGCCTGACGCGGACCGTGTCGGCGATCAGGGACGTCGACCCCGACGCCTTCATCATGGTCTGTGCCGCCGGCCGCGCCTCCACCCATGTGGCGACCCTCGCCGCCCTGATGGGCCTGCACATCCGCGTCGGCATGGAGGACACCTACTTCCTCTGGCCGCACCGTGACGACCGCATCGAGAGCAACCTGCAGGCACTGCAGATCGGTCAGCAGATCGCCGCGGTGACCGGACGCCCCGTGGCCACGCACGCCGAGTACCGGGCCATGCTGGGCCTTCCCGCGCGCCACGGCGACACTTCGCCGGCGGCCTGATCAACAGTCACGATTCTTAGGTGGGCGTCCGGTACGGGCTCCCCGTCTCCTTCCCCTGGCGGGAGTTCGTACCGGCCCACCACGACGGATCCCGCGCACAGCACGACCACCACCCATGTCGCCGGCTTCCGCCGTCCAGGCCCGGCGCGCCAGGAGGACCACTTGAACGGACCAGGACTCGAGGTCGCCTTCGTCACGGGAGCCGGTTCGGGCATCGGGGCCGCGGTCGCTCGCCGACTGACGGGCCGTGGAGCGGCGGTCGCGCTGTTCGACCTCGCCGAAGACAAGGTCGAGGCCACCGCCGCCTCGATCGAAGCGGAGGGCGGCCGTGCCCTACCTCTGCACGGCGATGTCGGAGACGACGATGCCGTCGGGCAGGCCGTGTCCGAGGCGGTGAGCCGGCTCGGTGCTCTGACCACGACCGTGGCGTGCGCGGGAATCGCGGTCACGGGCACGGTTGCCGACATCTCGCTCGCGGACTGGCAGCGCACCTTGCAGGTGAACCTTACGGGCGTCTTCCTGACAGCCAGGCACACCATCCCGCACATGATCAAGGCCGGGGGCGGCGCGTTCACCGCGATCAGCTCGGACGCCGGCGTGCAGGGTGCCGAGGGTTTCGCCGCCTACTGCGCGTCCAAGCACGGCGTCGTGGGACTGGTCCGCTGCCTGGCCCTCGATCACGGGCCGCAGGGCGTGCGCGCCAACGCGGTCTGCCCGGGCTTCGTCGAGACGCCGATGGCCGATCAGATCTTCGCGGGGACCGGCCCCGAGGCACGCGGCTACTACGCAACGACCGTGCCTCTCGGCCGCTTCGCGCGACCGGAGGAGGTGGCAGGGGTGGTAGCGCACCTCACGTCCGCCGAAGCCTCGTACACCAACGGAATGACGTACGTGATCGACGGCGGCGCCACCGCGGGCTACTTCGAGGGCAGCGACGAGCCCGTCTGACGGCGGCTCAGCAAAACAGCGAAAGGACAGACGACCGTTGGACAAGGTCAGCATGAGCGCGCAGGAGGCCGTCGCGGGCATACCGCACGGAGCCTCGCTCGCCGTGGGCGGATTCGGACTGTGCGGCATCCCGTCCGTCCTCATCAACGCCCTGTACGAACAAGGAGCTTCCGCACTCCACGTCGTGTCGAACAACTGCGGCGTCGACGGTGCCGGGCTCGGCACCCTGATCGCCGCCCGCCGCATCACGCGAGTCATCGGCAGCTACGTCGGGGAGAACAAGGAGTTCGCCCGCCAGTACCTCGCCGGAGAGCTGGAGGTCGAGCTCATCCCCCAGGGGACCCTCGCCGAACGGCTGCGTGCGGGTGGCTGCGGCATCCCCGCCTTCTACACCCCCGCAGGCGTGGGCACACAGGTGGCCGAGGGCGGCCTGCCTTGGCGTTTCGACTCGGACGGGAACGTCGCCGTCGCTTCCCCGCCCAAGGAACGACGTACCTTCCACGGCCGCGAGCACATCCTGGAGACGGCCATCACCACCGACTTCGCACTCGTACGGGCGGTGAAGGGCGACCGGCACGGAAACCTGGTCTTCCACCGCTCTGCCCGCAACTTCAACCCGCTCGCCGCCATGGCCGGCCGCATCACCGTGGCCGAGGTCGAGGAACTGGTCGAGCCCGGAACCCTCGATCCCGACGAGATCCACCTGCCAGGTGTGTTCGTGCAGCACGTCGTGCCCCTCACGCCGGAGCAGGCCGACGACAAGCGCATCGAGAAGAGGACGGTACGAGTCTGATGCCCTGGAACCGCGACCAGATGGCCGCCCGAGCCGCCGCGGAACTGACCGACGGCTCCTATGTCAACCTCGGCATCGGCCTGCCCACCCTCGTCCCCGGTCACCTTCCCCCGGACGTCCACGTGGTCCTGCACTCCGAGAACGGCATCCTGGGGACCGGCCCCTACCCGAAGGAGGAAGAGGTCGACCCCGACCTGATCAACGCGGGCAAGGAGACGGTCACCGTCCTCCCGGGGGCGTCCTACTTCGACTCGGCCCTGTCCTTCGGCATGATCCGCGGCGGCCACATCGACACCGCCGTGCTCGGTGCCATGCAGGTGTCCGCCGCCGGCGACCTGGCCAACTGGAGCGTGCCCGGCAAGATGGTCAAGGGCATGGGCGGCGCCATGGACCTGGTCCACGGGGCACGGCGAGTGATCGTCCTGATGGAGCACACCGCGAAGGACGGCAGCCCCAAGATCGTGCGCGACTGCACACTACCGCTGACCGGGAAAGCATGCGTCCACCGCATCATTACCGACCTGGGCGTCTTCGACGTCACCGGCCGAGCCATCGTCCTGCGCGAACTCGCGCCGGACATCACCACCGACCAGATACACAGCACCACCGAGGCCGACGTCGTCATCGCCCTCACCGATGAAGTCGCGGCCTGAGAGCAGGAGTTGCACATGAGCTTGAGGATCGTTGTCACTGTGAAGTACGTGCCCGACGCCACTGGCGACCGGCACTTCGCCGATGACCTGACCGTCGACCGGGACGACGTGGACGGTCTGCTCTCCGAACTCGACGAGTACGCCGTCGAGCAGGCGCTGCAGATCTCCGAGAACTCCGACGACGACGTGGAGATCACCGTTCTCACGGTGGGCCCCGAGGACGCCAAGGACGCGCTGCGCAAGGCGCTGTCGATGGGCGCGGACAAGGCGATCCACGTCGAGGACGACGACCTGCACGGCACCGACGCCATCGGCACCTCCCTCGTGCTGGCCAAGGCCATCGAGAAGGCCGGCTACGACCTGGTGATCTCCGGCATGGCCTCCACCGACGGCACCGCCGGCATCGTCCCGGCCCTGCTCGCCGAACGCCTGGGCGTCCCGCAGGTCACCCTGCTCTCCGAGGTCTTGGTCGAGGACGGCACGGTCAAGGGCCGCCGCGACGGCGACGCCGCGAGCGAGCAGCTCCAGGCGTCCCTCCCGGCGGTCGTGTCGGTCACCGACCAGTCGGGCGAGGCCCGTTACCCGTCCTTCAAGGGCATCATGGCGGCCAAGAAGAAGCCGGTGCAGGCCTGGGACCTGTCCGACCTCGACATCGAGGCGGAAGAGGTCGGCCTCGAGGGCGCCTGGACCAAGGTCGAGGACGCCGCCGCGCGCCCGGCCCGCACCGCCGGCACGATCGTCAAGGACGAGGGCGAGGGCGGCAAGCAGCTCGCCGAGTACCTCGCGAGCCAGAAGTTCATCTAAGGCTCGACACGCCTACCGCCCCCTCAACTTCGTTTCGCAGGAGAGCAATCCCATGGCTGAAGTCCTCGTCTACGTCGACCACGTGGACGGTGCCGTCCGCAAGCCGACCCTGGAGCTGCTGACGCTGGCCCGCCGCATCGGCGAGCCCGTCGCCGTCGCGCTCGGCGCCGGTGCCGAGAACACCGCCGCCGCGCTCGCCGAGCACGGCGCCGTCAAGGTCCTCACGCACGACGCCGCCGAGTACGCCGACTACCTCGTCGTACCCAAGGTGGACGCGCTGCAGGCCGCCGTCGCCGCCGTGTCCCCGGCCGCCGTGCTGGTCCCCTCCTCCGCGGAGGGCAAGGAGATCGCCGCGCGTCTGGCGCTGCGCATCGGCTCCGGCATCATCACCGACGCCGTCGACCTCGAGGCCGGCGACGAGGGCCCGGTGGCCACCCAGTCGGTGTTCGCCGCGTCCTTCACCACCAGGTCCCGCATCGCCAAGGGAACCCCGGTCATCACCGTCAAGCCCAACAGCGCCGCCGTCGAGGCCGCCCCCGCCGCCGGTGCGGTCGAGGCCCTCGCGGTCACCTTCTCCGCCGCCGCGACCGGCACCAAGGTCACCGGCCGCACCCCGCGCGAGTCGACCGGCCGCCCCGAGCTGACCGAGGCCGCGATCGTCGTCTCCGGCGGCCGCGGCGTCAACGGCGCCGAGAACTTCGCGATCATCGAGGCCCTCGCCGACTCCCTCGGCGCGGCCGTCGGCGCCTCCCGCGCCGCGGTGGACGCCGGCTGGTACCCGCACACCAACCAGGTCGGCCAGACCGGCAAGTCCGTCTCGCCGCAGCTCTACATCGCCAACGGCATCTCCGGCGCCATCCAGCACCGCGCCGGCATGCAGACCTCCAAGACCATCGTGGCCGTCAACAAGGACGCCGAGGCCCCGATCTTCGACCTCGTGGACTACGGCATCGTCGGCGACCTCTTCGACGTCGTCCCCCAGCTCACCGAGGAAATCAAGAACTCCGCCTCGTGACACCGGGTGTCATACTGGCACCCGGCATCCGATGCCGGGACTGAGTGAGCGTGGAGGGGATCTCGGGTGGACGGGGCGGCTGGGCGCACGAAAACCCGGAGCATCGCCCGGGCCGCCGTTCGGGCAGAACTGGCCCAGGTGGCGTTCGACCTGTTCCTTCGCGACGGGTTCGAGAAGGTCACCCTGGATGACCTCGCTGCGGCGGCCGGAGTGTCCCGCAGCACCTTGCTGCGTTACTTCGGCAGCAAGGAAGAAGCAGTCCTTAGTGTCTTCGACACGCATGGCGAACAGGTGGCCGACGCCGTGCGCGGCCGCCCCTCCGACGAGGACGACTGGACGGCGCTGCGGCGTGGGCTGGACGCCGTCATGGAAAACTACCGTCGGGACCCGGCCCGGGCACTGAGGACGACCCGGCTCGTCCTCGAGACCCCCGCACTGTGCGCCCGGCAACTGGAGAAGCAGCGCGGCTGGTGGCCCGCACTGACCAGTGCCCTCGCCGAGCGGACCGACCCGGCGCAGCCCGTTACGCTGGCCATTTCCGTCAAAGCCGCCGCGGCGCTGGACTGCCTGAACATCGCCCTCGACCACTGGACCGCTGCCGACGGCCACGTCGATCTCGTCGATCTGCTGGACGAGGCCTTCGCCGCGCTGAACCCTCGGTGACGCACGGGTAGCACCGGTCACCCAGGGCGCACCCGTTACCTGGCCTTACCACTTCCACGCTTCGTCTGCCCTCCTTCAGGGCACGCGTCTACCGTCAGAGCTGACCTCTGATTGCTATACTGACACTGAGTTCCATACTTGAACTTGAAGCTCGCAATTTTGATCCGTCAGTCTGGAGTTGTGATGTCCACGCTTCTGAGCGGCAAGACCGCCCTGATCACCGGATCCACCAGCGGTATAGGCCGCGCCATCGCCGACGTCCTGGCCGAGCGCGGAGCCCATGTCATCCTGTCCGGCCGCAACGCCGAGCGCGGCGAACAAGCTGTCGCCGACATCCGAGAAGCGGGTGGAAAGGCGGACTTCGTACAGGCAGACCTGACATCCGCGGACAGCGCCCGCACCCTGGCCGGGCAGGCCCGGCCCATCACCGGGCAGATCGACGTCCTCGTGAACAACGCGGGCGTCTTCCCCGAGGGGGCCACCACCGACACCACGGAGGAAGCCTTCGACGCGGTCTACAACACCAACGTCAAGGCGCCCTTCTTCCTGGTCGCCGAACTCGTCCCGGCCATGGCCGAACGAGGCGCCGGTGCGATCGTGAACGTCAGCTCCTTCGCCGCCGACAAGGCGGCACCGGACAGGGCCGCGTACTCATCCAGCAAGGCCGCGCTGAACAACCTCACCAAGGCGTGGGCGAAGGAGTACGGCCCGTCAGGCGTACGCGTGAACTCGGTCGCCCCCGGCCCCGTCGTACCCGAAGAGGTCCAGGCCATGATCGCCGGTGACCCTCGGGTCGCCGCCGTCACGGACGCGCTTCCCGCTCGCCGGTTCGGCCTGCCGCGCGAGATCGCCGAAGCGGTCGCATACCTCGCCTCCGACGCCGCCGGCTTCGCCCACGGCGCGTTCCTGAGCATCGACGGAGGCGCGGGCCTGGCCTGACCGGTGCACCTCACAAGCCCGACCGGTTCGCTCCTCCCCACGGGACCAGGGGCGCGTGGTCATCGACACCGCTGGGTAGCGGTCGGCCACGGGGGCCAGGTGCCCAGGAGGCCGCGCTAGTTACCGACGGTGGCTCCTGTGCGGCCTCGCGGAACCCTACAGGCGTACGACCCTGAGCCGCGTCGGCGGCCCATGGCCGGGCTGGTGACAGCGTCGCTCCCGGTGTCGACGGCGGCAGAGCGTTCAGGCCGACGACGGTAGGAAGCGCTTGGGCGAGAAGTGGTCCAGGTCCGGCCGTTCGACGCCGGTGGCCAGGTCGGCCAGGGCTTCGCCGATGAAGGTCGCGAACTTGAATCCGCGCCCCGAGCATCCGGCGCCCACGACGACAGCCGGCGCTTCGGGGTGGGGGGTCAGGATGAAGTGGCGGTCGGGTGTGTTGGTGTACTTGCAGGTCGTCACCCGAACCGGTTCCGCGGGGAAGTGGGGCAGCCGGTCGGCGACGTAGGACTTCAGGAGCCTCCTTTCCGCTTCGGTGACGGTGCTCGGCAGGTCGTCGGTCGCACCGGTCAGACCACCGTGATGGAGGGCGAGTTTGAACGTGTCGCCCTGCTCGGGCACGCCGTAGAAGGCCTCGGAATGCGTCGACGGCAGGCTGACCATGGTGAGCGGGCCGGGGACGTCCCGCACGTCATACACGGCGAAGACCTGGCGCTCCACGACGAGCGGGAGGTCCAGCTTCAGGTGGTGCGGAGTCCAGGAGCCGAGGGTCAGGACCAGACGGTCGGCGGTAAAGGTGCCGCCGTCGGTGGTGACGACCACCCTGTCACCCGTCTGTTCCCAGTCCTTCATGCCCTGGCCGACGACGACGTCCGCCCCGTATCGGCGTGCGAGGTCGGTGTGCGCGAGGATGGCTCGTTCCGGGTGGAGTCGTCCGGTGCCGGGCTCATGGATGACGCTCTCACCGTCCTCGACCCGCAGCCAGGGGAAGCGTGCGCGGGCCTCGACTGCGTTCAGCACCTCGTGGGGGATGTCGGTGCCGTCGTAGCTCTTGAGGGCTCCCCAGATCATCTCGTCGTCGGGCGGTGCCGCGTAGACCCCGCCCACAGTCGTGAGGACCTCGGTTCCGGTCTCGGCCTCGAGCTCGTGCCACAGCTCGTACGCACGCCGCATCATCGGGGTGTAGAAGGCCCCTTCCGGGCTGGCCATGCGGATGACCCGGCCGTTGCCGTGGTGCGAGCCGCGGACGTGCGGCGGGGTGAACTGGTCGATACCGAGAACGGAGAGGCCCCGGCCGGCCAGGTGGCTCAGGGCCGCGCTGCCCCAGGCTCCGAGTCCGACGACGATGGCGTCGTAGTGCCGCTGGTGGGTCATCGTGTCTCCTGCGGGGTGGTGTGTCCGGCGGACTGCGCGATGAGGTCGCGGATGCGGGCCGGTTCGGTCTCCAGACCATCCCGGGTCCGGGTCACGCTCAGCCCTCCTCCGCCCGCGGAGACCAGCCGCAGGGCGGCGAAGAAGTCCGCCGGGGACAGCAGTTCGGGCGCGATGGCACCGGGGCCGGGCAGCTTTCCGTCCAGCGCCACCAGGACACCCGCCGCCGCGGGCACCCCGGTCGCGTCCTCCTGGGTGGTCGTGGCACCGGAGGAGTACCGGTAGCCCTCCGAGCCGACCCGCACGTCGACGACCAGGCCCGAGCCCAGCCGGGTGTGCGTCGTCTTGCGGGCCGCGAATCCGTCGAACAGCCGGGACAGGGTGGCGCCGTCCGTCGCGCGGTCCGGGTGCTCCGGGAGCCGGGCGAGCAGCCAGCCGAGCATGGTGTGGTCGACGGGGATGAGGCCCCCGCGATTGTGCACGCGGGTCACCCGGGTGAAACGGGGCAGGGTGAGGAGTTCGGGGTGGCTGAGCATCACCACGGTCTGGGGGCCGATGGGGTCGGGGAAGACGACCGTTCTGGGCTGGAGTTCGTCCCAGTCCGGCATGCTGCCCGCCCCGGGGATCGCGGTGCGGAAGGAGTGGACGAAGTGGGGTACGACGGCTCCGGCCATGTCGTGGCAGTCCACGGCCCAGTTGATCTCGACCTCGGCGTCCCCGTCCGGCAGGTTGTCCAGCGCCAGGCGGACGAGGATGTTCGTCGTCCCGGGAGCGGAGCCCATGCCGATCAGTGCGGTGATCCCGGCGTCTTTGGCCGCCGTGTCCTGTTCGAGCAGCGCCTCGGTGGCGTCGGCGTCGTCGCAGATGTCGAGGTAGTCGGTGCCGGCGTCGATGGCGGCGCGCAGGACGGCGTCACCTAGGAGGAAGTAGGGACCGGTGCAGTTGACGACGACGTCGGCCTCGGCGCACAGGTCCCGCAGGCGGTCGCCCTCTGTGAGGATGTCCACCTGCTCCCAGCGCATCGGCGGAAAGCCCTCGGGCAGTTCACCGGCGGGCGTCCTGCGGTCGACCGCGACGACCTTCATCGGAATCCGCGACCGGTGCAGTCCCCGCAGCAGGCTGGAGGCCTGCATGCCGGCCGCTCCGACGACCAGGACGGTCGGTTGTGACATCACCATTCACCTTCGTTCTGTACAGGGGGTTGGGTGCGGGCGGCAGAGCCTTCGGGACAGGCGCCCACCATGCGGGTCGCCAGGTCGGCGTACTGCCGTACGACGTCGTCCACCGAGAGCGGGCCCGAGGGGTTGTACCAGGTGTGCACGTATTCGCAGAGGGTCACGACGGCGAAGACCGTGGCACGTACGTCCGTGAAGGAGAACGTGCCGTCGTCCCGGCCCGAGCGGAGGATGTCCCGCAGTTCGTCCACGTACGACCGTTGCAGGGCGACAAGGGTCTCCCGGTGCTGCTTCGGGAGATCGGCGGTGAGCCGACGCATCCCGACGGTCTGTGCGTAGAGTCCGGCCTCCTCACGCCGTTCCAGCTGGAACCTGATGTGTGCCGACACGGCTTCCCGGAACCGGGCCAGCGGCTCGCTGGAGTGGACGGCCTCCCGCACCACCTCCACGAAGTCCACCAGCATCCTCTCCAGGGCCGCGAGATAGATTTCGTCCTTCGACCTGAAGTGCCAGTACAGGGCGGGTGTGGACACTCCGACGTGCTGGGCGATGGCTTTCAGGCTCGTGCCGTCGTAGCCGTTCCGCGCGAACAGGACCTGCGCGGAGCGCAGGATGCGCGCCTTGCTCTCGGGGGCGTCGCCGCCGTCGTCGGCGACGGCCGTGGGCCGGGTGGCGGTCATGTCGCGGCTCCGGTCGCACCGGGTGCTGTGTCCGAGAGACCGGCGCCAGGCAGTCGCAGCGCCTTCTTGTCCAGTTTCCCGACGCTTGTCTTGGGCACCTCCGGCACCACGGTCAGGGCCACCGGGAGCCACCACTTGGGCACGTGGGGGGCAAGGAAGTCGCAGAGTTCGTCGAGCGAGAGGCCGTGATCGGGCCGCAAAGCCACCACGGCTCCCGGCCGCTCGCCCCACCGCTCGTCGGGGACCGCGACGACTGCGACCTCCCGTACGGCGGGATGCTCCGCGGCGAGGAACTCGAGCCGGGCGGAGGGGATCCACTCGCCGCCCGACTTGATCATGTCCTTGATGCGGTCGCGGAGGACGACGTAGCCGTCCGAGGTGAGGGACGCGGCGTCGCCTGTGCGTAGCCAGCCGTCGTCGAACTTCTCGTCGGAAAGCCCCTCGTTGCGGTAGTAGGCCGACGCGGCATGCGGGCACCTGAGCTCGATCTCGCCGACGGCGTCGCCGTTGCGGGGCAGAGGGCCGCCGTCCTCCCCCACGATGCGCGCTTCCACGAGCGGGTTCAGCCGCCCTGCGGACAGCCGGTAGTGGAGGGGGTCGTCCGCTTCGTGTGGCGGGCGGGACATCGTCACGCACGGGCTGGTCTCCGTCATCCCCCAGCCCTGGATGACCTCGACGCCGTGCCGGGCGAACCCGTCGACCAGCGGGCGTTGGAGGGCGGAGCCGCCGGAGATGACGAGGCGCAGGCTGTCCAGAACTCCCGGCGTGGCGTCGGCGTACGCCAGCAGGTCCCCGAGCACCGTGGGTACTCCGGCGGTCATCGTGACCTGGTGACGGCGGATCAGCTCACCGACAGCGGGGCCGCCGAGGTCGCGGCCCGGCAGGACGAGGTCCGCACCGACCAGGGCGGCCGCGTGCGGCAGGCCCCAGGCGTTGGCGTGGAACATGGGGACGATCGGCAGGATCGTCTCCCGCGAGGACACGCCCATGACGTCCGTCATGCAGGTGCTGAGCGCATGCAGCACCGTGGACCGGTGGGAGTACAGGACGCCCTTGGGGTGGCCGGTCGTCCCGGACGTGTAGCACAGTCCCGAGGCCTGCCGCTCGTCGATGACCTGTGGTTCGGTCTCGTCGGCGTCTGCGAGAGCGTCGGTGAGGGTGACGTGGCCCGCCGCGGAGGCGGTCGCGTCCAGCAGGAAGACGTGCGCCGGCCGCCTGAGCTTTGCGAGGGCGGGACGTACGAGGTCCAGCAGCGGCTGCTGGACGAACAGCGCTCGTGGGCCGCCGTGCCCGAGGACGTATTCGACCTGCTCAGCGGTGAAGCGCGGATTGACGGTCTGCAGGACCACGCCGTGGGCCGGGACGCCGAGGAAGACGGTCAGATGGTCGAGGGTGTTGAAGGCGAGGCTGGCCACGCGGTCCCCGGGCTTGATGCCGAGCGACGTGAGCAGTCCGCCCAGGCGGCGGGCACGGGCGGCCACCTCCGCGTAGGAGACGTGTTCGGCATCAGGGCCGAACGCGCGGGAGGAGCCGGTCACGTCCGTCATCCGCCGGATGAGCCGGTCCAGGGTCAGTGGCGCGTCCTGCATGAGACCGGTGAGCATGCCGCGGGTCACCTCTTTCCGTGATGGTGGGCGGGCCGGCTCAGCGAGCCAGGTAGCCGCCGTCGATGACGAGGTCCGAGCCGGTGATGTAGCTCGCGTCGTCCGAGAGCAGGAACAGCACCGCCTTCGACACCTCGACGGGTTCGGCCATGCGCCGCATGGGGGTGTTGGTGACGTAGCCGTCGGCGTCGACCTCGGCGTCGTTCATGGGGGTGCGCACCATGCCGGGGCACACGCTGTTGACCCGGATCCCGTCCGGCGCGTACTTCAGGGCGGCGCTGCGGGTCATCAGGCGCAGCGCTCCCTTGGTCGCCGAGTAGGCGAAGTAGTCGCCGTCGCCGATGAAGCCAAGGATCGAGGAGACGTTCACCACCGCTCCGCCGCCCGCGGCCCGCAGGTGTGGGACCACGGCACGAAGGCCGAGATAGGCGCCCGTCTGGTTGACGGACACCGTGGCGTTCCACGCGTCGAGGCCCTCGGCCTCGGGACCGCCCGGGATTCCGGTGACGCCGGCGTTGTTGACCAGGCCGTCGATGGCTCCCAGCTGGCCGACGGTCCCGTCGACCGCGGCCTTCCAGCTCGCCTCGTCGGTGACGTCCAGGTAGGTGTAGTGGACCTCCAACCCGTCCGCCTGCAGTTCGTCGGCCAGGTCCATTCCCTCCTTGTCCAGGACGTCGCCGATGACGACGGCAGCGCCTTCCTCGGCGAGATGGCGGGCATGGCTCGCGCCCATGCCTCGGGCGCCGCCAGTCACGATGAAGCGCTTGCCTCGCACACGGCCGCTCATGGGTCGGGTCCTTTCGTCAGTGGCTTCCCGCGGGTGCCGGCGACACGGCGGGCGTACGCCGCTGGCACCGCTCGGGAGGGAGGGGAGAGACGGTCTGGAATCAGCCGAGGGCGGTGAGGGTGTCGCCGTCGCCGTTGAACTCGTGGACGGGAGGCAGACCCATCAGGGCGCGCGCCTCCTCCGGAGTGGCGATGTCCCGGCCGGTCACCTCGGCGATCTTCTGCGCCAACTGCAGTGCCTCGAGGTTGGAGTTGATCCGGTCCTCGCGGTGGGGCCACTTGTAGTAAGTGTCCTCCATGCCCACACGGATGTGCAGGCCCATCAGGGCGGCCTGGGTGGCCAGATGGGTGGAGGCGCGGCCGGCGGCACAGACCATGATTAGCCCGTCCGGGTCGACGTCGCGGATGGAGCCCACGATCCGGGTGAGGCCCTCGATCATCTGGCGGGTGTTGTCCATGGGGCTGCCGCCGGGCAGCGCGGGCAGCACGAGCCAGAAGGCGGGCGTCTCGACGAGTCCGCTGGAGATCAGGAAACGCTTGGCGATCGCCACGTCGGCATCGGTGTAGACGGCAATCTCGGGCGTCGCACCGTGGGCGTTGATCAGCCGGGTCTTCTCCATGATGACCGGAGCCGGCTTGGCGAAGAGGGAGTCGCCGATGTAGGTGGCGGTGGCGTTGATGGGCGCCGCGTCGAGGAGCTTGGACTCCATGACAGCGGTCATCTTCTCCCACTCGCCGGCGAGGGCGGGCACGAGGCAGCCGTCGATCGGCATGGTGGGGAATTCCTTGTGCAGCGGTGCGATGACGTCGTGGAACCGCTTCGGCGACAGGACGTTGTAGCCGTTGTCGTCACGGACGTGGATGTGCAGTGCACTGGCCCCTGCGATGGCCACCTCACGAGCGGACTCACGGATCTCATCCGGGGTGATCGGCTGTGCGGGGTTCTGCTGGTGCTGGAAGAAGGCGCCGGTGATCGCTACGGAGACGATCATCTTCTGCGGGACGTCCCACGGCTGCGAGACCGGGGCGTCGTGGAAGGACGACGTCTCCAGGTTCATGATCTCCGGCAGTCCGTACGGCTTCCAGACCATCTTGTGCTGTTCGCGGTCCAGTCCCGCCTGAACCCGCTGCCAGTCGATGTTCGCCATCTGAGGCGTGCTCCTTTGATGTCGCGCCGGTGTACGGCTCGTTGATGCGGAGAGGGGAGGTCTGCCTAGTCGCCGAGGATCGGGGCCAGTGCGGGGGCAGCGGCGCTGCCGGATTCGATCGCGCCCTCGATCCAGCCGGAGAATCCGACGGCCACGTCCGCGTTCGCGAAGACCAGACGACCCTCGGGCTTGCGGCTGTCCGCCGCCAGCCGGGTGATCTGGCCGGGGCGGTACGCGGTCCAGGTGCCGAGCGAGTACGGGTCGCCGTTCCAGTCCTCGCTCCACCAGGTGACGACCTCGGCTTCCGGAACGAGTGTCTTGACGGCCCGCTCCACCGAAGCCCGGTCGGTCGGGTCGATCTTGTCGCCGTCCTCGTAGCCGAAGCCGACCATGATCGATCCCTCGTCGCGCTCGAACTCCGTGGAAAGCCATTCGAGGGGCGCGTTCCATGCGAGGCTCGCGAAGTAGGGGGGCACGTTGCGGGCCTGCACCCACAGCTTGACGTCACGACCGGCCAGCCGCTCCTTGGTGAACTGCTGTTTGCCCGCGCCGAGGGCGGGTGCGAACTCGATGTTCGCCCAGGTGTTGAGCGGTACGGCTACCACGGCCGCCCGCGCGGTGAAGGTCTCGCCCGCCTTGGTCGTGACGGTGACCGAGTCACCGTCCTGTTCGATGCGCGCGACGGGCGAGGACAGCCTGACGTCGAGCCCCTCCGCCAGGGCGTTGTACAGACTGGCCGTGCCCTGCGCGAGCTTGATCGTGGGGCCGTTGAACAGGTTCCAGGCACTGTTGCCACAGCCCGTCACCCAGGAGATGACGTGCAGGGCGGAGACGTCGTCTGGGCCGATACCGAAACACAGTCCGGCGCCGTAGGAGTTGAAGAGTTCCTTGGTCGTGCCCTCGATGCCCTTGTCCCGCAGCCACTGCGAGAAGGGGACGTCGAGGTCTTCCAGGCCTTGTTCCTCGAACGGCCTGCCGAACTCGATCCGCCGTGACTCGTCGATGATCAGTGCCACCGCGCGTTCGAGTTCGGGGATCTCCTCGAAGGGCACGGGGAAGCCGCCCTTGGTCAGCGTCCCGTTGAAGTGCCAGGCGAAGTTCTCGGGCTCGGGGGTGGTGGTGTACTCCAGCCCGTACCGTGCGACCTCCCGGGCGACCTGCGGCTGGTGCGAGGGGACCACCCAGGTGCCCCCCAACTCCACCTTCTGGTCGAAGCCTTCGAGGTAGTCGTAGTGGGTGCGGCCGCCGATGCGGTCGCGGGCCTCGAGGACGAGGACCGACCGTCCGGCGTCGCGCTGGTCGCGGGCCGCGGTGAGTCCGGCGAAGCCGGCTCCGATGACGATGACGTCGTACATGGAGTGTGTGCCTTCCTGGGAGGGGGTGCGGCTCAGTGGCCCATGTCGAAGGTGATCTGCTTCTGGTTGGTGAAGGAGGACGGCGAGGCGACGCCGAGAATGCGGCCGATGCCGGACTTCTTCATGCCGCCGAAGGGTGCGAGCAGCTCCCAGTGGTTGGTGGTGCCGTTGACGTGCACGGTCCCGCACTCGATCGCCTCGGCCATGCGCCAGGCGGTCGGCATGGAGCTGGTGAACACGGCGCCCTGCAGGCCGTAGTCGGTCTCGTTGGCGAGCTCGATCGCCTCCTCCTGCGAGGAGAAGTGCATGATCGGCACGACCGGACCGAACGTCTCGTCCTGGGCGATGACCATGTCCGAGGTCACGCCGGTGAGCACCGTCGGCTCGTGGTAGAGGCCGTCGAAACCGCCACCGAACACGATCTGAGCCCCCTTGGCCACGGCATCGTCGATGTGCTCCCTGGTCTTGGCGAAGCTTCCTGCGAAGCACATCGGGCCCATGGTGGTGGCCTCGTCGAGCGGGTCGCCGCCGGTGACGGCCTTGGAGAGCTCCACCACACGGGCGACGAACCGGTCATGCACCGAGTCGTGGACGAGGACGCGCTCGGTGGCGGTGCAGACCTGGCCCCCGGCGTAGTACGCCGAGTAGACGGTCGCCTCGGCCGCCGCGTCGATGTTGGCGTCCTCCATGACGACGACAGGTCCGTTGCCGCCGAGTTCCAGCAGCAGCTTCTTCACGCCCGCGGAACGGGCGATCGCCTCGCCCGTGGCCGTGCTGCCGACGAATCCGAACATGTCGACGTGCGGATGGGTCACCAGATGCCCACCGACATCGCCGCGACCGTGCAGGACGTTGACGACACCCGGCGGGAAGGCCTCTGCCAGCACCTCGGCCAGCAGGTGACCGCTGCCGGGCGTGATCTCGCTCGGCTTCCATACGATGGTGTTGCCGCAGGCCAGCGCCGGGCCGAGCAGCTCGCAGGGAATGGCGACGGGGAAGTTCCAGGGGGTGGCGAGCCCCACGACTCCCACCGGTACGTTCTGGACCAGGACGCGCTTGGGGTCCTGTGTGTCGGACGACGTTCCCTGCACGAACTGGCCGAGCAGGCGGAGCGCGTCCTCACCGGCCATCTTCAGGTCGTCGACGGCGTACTCGACGTCCTCGTAGGACTCGGTCAGGGTCTTGCCCATCTCCCGGGTCATGAGCCGGGCCAGCTCGTCCCGGCGCTCGTGCAGCAGGTCGCCCGCCCGATGCAGAGCCTTGGCACGGGCCAGGGCAGGAGTGGCGGCCCACGCGCGGCGGGCGGCCCGGGCCGCGGCGACGGCCTCGTCGGCTTCAGCGTGGCTCGCGGCTCGCACGGAGGTCACGAGCTCGTCGTTGTAGGGGCTGCGGCGCGTGATCTCCGCGCCGGTGCCCTCCCGCCAGCTGCCGCCGATCAGACAGCGGGCGGTGATAGCGGTGTTCTGTCCCATGGTTTCCCTGGCTCCTGTCGTGGGGTCTTGTTCCGTGTCGGCCGGCTCCGGCCGGCACGGGATGTGGAGGTCGCCTCGGGAGCTAGAGGTCCTGGCGCCCGATCCGCCGGTAGACGTCCGGGCGCTTGCTGCGCAGCACCAGGGCCACGACGACGCCCAGGATCAGCAGGCCGACGAAGAGACCGACGAGGAAGTCGGCCATGCCCTGATCTCCGCCGATCATCAGGGCCACGTTCTGGGTGGCGAGCACGAACGCCACCAGCAGGCCCGCGCACGCGAGGACTGGGGCGACCAGTGACTTCCAGACGTTGACGTCGTGGTCCGGGTCCCTTCGGAAGTAGACGACGACGGACGCGCTGGTGAGGAGAAGCAACATGATCAGCGAGTAGCCGCCGATGCCGACGAGTACGGCGTACAGGGTGGCGCCGTTGCCCTTGAAGAGGACGCAGGCCGCCAGCGACACGAAACTGATGACGCTGGTGGCCATGGAGGCCCGGTGCGGAGAGATCTCGGTCCTGTGCACCGCGCTGAGGAACTTCGGAAGAATGCGGTCGACGCTGAGCGAGTACTTGTAGCGGGTCGCGACGTTGTGGGTGGCTAGGTTGGCGGCGAAGATGCTCGTGCACAGCAGGACGGTGATCACGTCCTGGCCTACCTTGCCGAGGTACTGAAGCGCCGTGGCCAGTGCCGCGCCCGTGGGGTCAGCGGCCGACTTCGCGACGACACGGTCGACGCCGATACCGAGGATCATGACCCAGCTGGTGAGCGCGTACAGGATCGCCAGCAGGGCGACGGCGTAGTAGGTCGCCCGCGGGATGGTCCGTTCCGGGTCCCGCGCCTCCTCACGGAAGATGGCCGTCGCCTCGAATCCGGAGAAGCACACGACGCCGTACAGGACGGCGAGGCCGACGGACCCGGAGACGATGTTCGAGGGCTGGAACGACTCGATGTTGACGCCTTGCGGACCGCCGCCCCGGAAGAACACGGCGGTGTCGTAGGCGACCATGAGGAGGACCTCACAGCACATGCACACGGTGAGGATGCGCGCCGACAGCTGGACGCGGAAGTAGCCGAGTACGGCGACGACTGCCATCGCCAGCGCCGTGTAGACGTACCAGGGAAGGTCGGGTCCGCCGAGCACGTCGTGGACGAGCGCCTGCCAGGAGATGCCGCCGAAGGCGTACCCGCCGACGAGGATGAACAGGTACGACACGAGCGCGACGAACGCGGCACCGAGCCCCAGCGGCCGGCCCAGCCCGGCGGTGATGTAGGCGTAGAAGGCTCCGGGGTTGGGCAGCCGACGGCTCATCGCGGCGAAACCGACGGCGAAGAGCGCCACCAGGGCCCCACAGGCCAGGTAGGTGACCGGTGTGCCCACGCCGTTGCCGTAGCCGATGATCACGGTGATGAATCCGACGAAGACGGACATCGGGGCGTTGAACGCCAGGACGGTGAAGACGATGTCGAAGGTGCTCATGTGACCGGAGAGCCGGGTCTCCGGGTCACCGGACGTCTGGTCGGAACCGGCTTTCGACTGGGCCACCGCGGTTCGCCTGTTGAAGCCGGAGGCGGCTTCGCTGTCTTGAGTCATGGAGCTTCCTTCCTCGACGCGGGGAGGGAGGGTGGAGGCCGGTCGAGTGCCGGCCTGGGGATGTGCGCCTGAGCAGCGGAGCCGCAGGGTGTCCGCGGGCGTGACGGGCGAAGAGGCCTCCGGCCGGTCGGACGTCTTCCGACGGGCAGAGGGAGGGGCGGGAGTGGGTCGATCCAGCCCTTTACTTAACGTTCATTAAGGGCGAGTATGAGGTGGTCCACTCGGGCCGTCAATCCCCCTGGGGCGCCGATCTTCACGCCCGTCACCCGCCCAGGGAATCACTGACTCCGCATGCGTCGTCGTAAGGAGAGTCCATGACAAAGATCGTCATTCTCGGTGGCGCCGGAGAAGTCGGACAGTGGGTGACGCGCGATCTCGCGGCCCGCCCGTCGATCTCGGAGGTCGTGATCGCCGAGGTCTCGCTGGACCGTGCGCGCGCCCTGGCGGCCGAGCTGGGCCCGAAGGCTCGGGTGATCACCGTGGACATGCGGCAGCGGGGACCGCTCCTGGAGGAGCTGCGGGAGGCCTCCCTGCTCATGAACTGCACCAGCCACGTCTTCTTCGACCAGGTCTTCGAACTCGCCCTTGAGGCGCGTGTGAACTACGCCGACCTGATCTCCGAGCCGTCCCCGCAGCAGCGCGCAGCCACCGTCGAGGCCGGGATCACCGCGGTCTCCGGCCTCGGCATCAGTCCGGGAGTCACCCAGGTGCTCGCCCGGCACGCTGTGGACGAGTTCGACCAGGTGGACGAGATCCATGTGTCCGGGGTGTCCTGGCGCACCATCGCACCCTCCCGGGGAGGACTGGAGACGGTGCTGTGGGAGCTGGCGGACCGGACACCGACCCGTCAGTACTTCCAGAACGGCCGCTTCCACGGCGCCGCGTATCTGGAGGGCTCTCGCTGGGTGGACTTCCTCGAACCCGTCGGACGCCACCGCGTCTACTACGTGCCCCACCCGGAGACCACATCGCTGGTGCGCAGCTTCCCCCAGCTGAAGTTCTGCGCCACACGGGTGAGCTGGCGCGACGAGATCATGGAGGACGTCCGGGTCCTCAACAAGTACGGCCTTCTGGACGACGCCGAGGTCGTGGGCGCCGACGGGCTCACCATCCGTGAGGCCGTCCGCGACCGCATCTGGGAGGTCAGGGGCGGAGAGCGCGACGACCGCGGCTGGGCCCTCATGTGCACCGTCGAAGTGGTCGGCCTGCGTGGCGGCCGCTCGGTCGTGCGTACCTACCAGACCGGGCACCCCCAGTGGGGCCACGACACCACCGGCCGAGTGACCGGCGTGTCCGCGGCTGTGGGAGCCGAACTCCTCGCCGTCCAGCCGCCCAAGCACAAAGGCTGGGTCGACCCTGAACTGGCCTTCGAACCGGGCCCGTTCCTGACCGCCCTCGAGGAACGCAACTGCATCCCGATCGTGCAGAGCGAAACGCCTCTGGACGGCCAGGCGCTACAGCGACCCACCGGGTAAGGGCGGTCTCGTCGCGGTGGACGTCGATCAGGCTTCGGTAGCCGCCCGATGTCCACCGTCGCGACGGGCACCGACCATGGCCAGCGCCAGCTGCTCGTAACGGGCCGCGACATCCTGCACGGTCATCTCCCGCGCCGGGTTGAACCAGGTGTGGACGTACTCGCACATCGTCGTGATGGCGAAAGCCGCGACCTTGGCGTCATCGAAGTCGAACAGCCCTCGACGCCTGCCCTCCTCGAGGATGCCGCGCAGCTCGGTGACGTACTCGCGCTCGATGGAGATGATGCCCTTGGCTCGCTCTTCGGGGAGTTCGCGGACAAGGTGCCGCATACCGGCATTCACGTCGAACGCTCGGGCGACGTCGGACTGCTGCAACTGCCACACCACGTGCGCCCTGACCAGCTGACCGAGCCTGACGACCGGGTCCTCTTCCGTGAGCGCGTCCCGGACGGCGGACCAGAAGTCCGCGAGGGCCTTCTCCAGAACGCTGGCGAAGATCTCTTCCTTGGACGGGAAGTACCAGTAAAGAGCCGGGGCAGAAATCCCCAGCTCCTGGGCGATCGCCTTCATGCTCGTGCCGGCATATCCGTGCTGCAGGAAGAGCTGGAGCGCAGTACGCAGGACGTTGTCCCGCCCCACCGCCTCATCCGGACGCGACGCAGCACGCACCCTGCTGCCGTTGCGTGCACTTCGCGCCGCCATGCGCCCCTGACCGTCCTCGACCGACATTCCGACAGACACATACTGCCAGCAGCGAACGGACTCCGGGTAGCCGGTGACCCTGCGGCTACCTACCTAGGCAGGTCAGCAGCACCTTCCGTCCGGAGACGCGGTGCGGCAGATGCTGTCGGGGTGTAGCTGCCGTCTCCTTCGTGCGACCAGCTGCCGAGGTCGACCACAGCGGCTCCTTCAGCCCTACGGCCGCCGCGACGGTGATCTTGGACACGCGGGGCGCGGTGGTCGGGTGAGACTCGGCGGCCGAGGAAGCGCGGCGTGGGTCGTAAGGGGTATGAAGCACCCCCTGCGGCAGGATGCCGGGAGACTGGGACGGAGGTTCCAGAGGAATCAGTGCCAAGTCAGAGCCGTGCCTCGCGTCACGGCTCTCATCCGGGACCTTCCAGGCGACCTCTCGTGACACGGAGGCCGTATTGCGCCCCGAGGGCCCGTCCCGACGTTCTCGCCACGACCCGAAGACCGGAGCCCGATGCCATGCCGCGCACGACCGGAGCCGCCGTGGTGAAGGGTGCCTTCAAGCTGCTGGACACCCGCCCGCCGGGCATGGACGACGTCAAGGGCACGGCCTGGCTGGCACAGGGTGACAAGGGCACCACGGTCAGCGTCTCCCTGACCGGACTCAAGCTCGGCTCCGTCGACATGGCCCACCTGCACGCCCAGAACTGCTCCGCCGACAACAGCGGAGCGCACTTCCAGTTCGAGAAGGGCGGTGCGACGCCCATTACCTTCCTCGTAGAGCCCGGTTCGGGCTCGTGGCCTTCAGGGCCGGTATGACTCGTTGCCCCTGTCCTTGATGATCCGGGGGGTGCTG
>NZ_JBEXXE010000066.1:0-43212 GCF_040630255.1 Streptomyces sp. NPDC005820 | reverse complement strand
GGCCTCGCGGCCTGGCGGCCTCGCGGCCTGGCGGCCTCGCGGCCTGGCGGCCTCGCGGCCTGGCGGCCTCGCGGCCTCGCGGCCTCGCGGCCTCGCGGCCTGGCGGCCTCGCGGCCTGGCGGCCTCGCGGCCTGGCGGCCTGGCGGCCTGGCGGCCTGGCGGCCTCGCGGCCTGGCGGCCTCGCGGCCTGGCGGCCTGGCGGCCTGGCGGCCTGGCGGCCTCGCGGCCTGGCGGCCTCGCGGCCTGGCGGCCTGGCGGCCTGGCGGCCTCGCGGCCGTGGCTGGGGCGGGTGAGCATGGTCGGCCGGCGGCGCGTGATGCAGTGGGTGAGGGGCGACGGACGCTGCGGGGCTGACGGTCCGGCAGGGGGCCGGCCCACCCGTTCGGGGCGGACTGATCGCGTGGGCGGACAACGGGCAGGTGGGGCGGCCCGGGCGTTACGGTGAGCCGTATGCCCGACAACCCCGCTCCGTCGCCCGGCACCCCCACCCCGCCACCCGGAACTCCGGCCCCGCAGCCCGGCACCCCTACCGCGTCGCCCGGAACTCCGGCCCCGCAGCCCGGCACCCCTACCGCGTCGCCCGGAACTCCGGCCCCGCAGCCCGGCACCCCCACCCCGCCACCCGGAACTCCGGCCCCGCAGCCCGGCACCCCAACCCCCACCCCGCCGCCCGGAACTCCGCCCCCGCCGCCCGTCATCCTCGGTGACGAGCCCGGTTCGTTTCCGTACGGTGTGCTGGCCGAGCGGCACCCGGCGATCATTCGGCAGGTGCGGGACGCCTTCCCGTACGACCCCGCCGTGCACCACGCCCTGGACGCGCTGCTGGAGAGCTGTCTGAAGGGCGTGATCGAGCCGCTCCCCGTCGGCGCGCACGACGGGGACCGCTGGCGGGGCTGGGGCCTCGGCACGTACACCGGCCGGTCCTGGTTCGAGGTGCCGTGGCTGTGGTCGGAGAGCTACTTCTACCGCCGACTCCTCGAAGCCGTCGGCCACTTCGGCCCCGGCGTCTGGCAGGGACTCGACCCGTTCCGCCCCTTCAAGCACGCCGAGCTCGACGCACCCGAGACCGGCGAGGAGCTGGCCGCGCTCGACACCCTCCGCACCCGCCCGGCCGAGGAGCGCGCCCGCGCCCTGCTCCACGGCTCGCTCTGGGGCAACCGCGCCGACCTCGGCTTCCGCCTCTCCGACGCCGACGCCGAGACACGGGACGCCGCCCCGGGACTGGTCGCCGACGACAGCGAGGCCCTGTGGGCACTGCTCCCGGCCGGCCGCAGGACCCCCGGCACGGTCTGCCTGATCGCCGACAACGCGGGCCGCGAACTGATCCCCGACCTCCTCCTGGCCGCCCACCTGCTCGAACAGGGCCGGGCGGGCCGGGTCGTGCTGCACGTCAAGCCGTACCCGTACTACGTCTCCGACGCCACGCCCGCCGACGTCGTCGACGCGCTCCGCACACTCACGGCCGCCCCGGGCGAGGCCGCCGCGTACGGCCGACGGCTGTGGGCGGCGATGGCGGACGGCACCCTCGGCGTCCGCGCCCACCCCTTCGCCGCCGCCCCGCTCCCGTACGCCGAGATGCCGCCCGACCTGCGCGCGGAGTTCGGCGCGGCCGACCTGACGATCGTCAAGGGCGACCTCAACTACCGCCGCCTGGTGGGCGACCGCCGCTGGCCCCCCACCACCCCCTTCGCCGACACCGTCACCCACTTCCCCGGCCCGGTCGCCGCCCTGCGCACCCTCAAGTCCGAGGTGATCACGGGCCTCACCGAGGAGACCGAGTCGGCCCTGATCACGGCGGAGGCCCAACGCTGGCGCACCACCGGCACCCACGCCCTGATCCAGGTACGCACCTGAGCCGGGCCCGGATCGCCCCGCCCCCCCGCCCCGCCGCCCCGGCCGGGAAAAGTTCCCGATGAGCAAGCCCGGCCGCCCGGTTCACGCGATGGTGTGATCATGTGCCGCCCCGCGGATGGCCCGATGAGGCCCCGGGTAGGGGCCCGGCCATGAAGCAGCCGTTCGAACTCCCGCACTTCTACCTGCCGCACCCCGCGCGGCTGAACCCGCACGTCGAGGAGGCGCGCGCGCACTCGACGGGGTGGGCGCGCGACATGGGCATGCTGGAGGGGTCCGGGATCTGGGAGCAGGCCGACCTGGAGGCGCACGACTACGGCCTGCTCTGCGCCTATACCCACCCCGACTGCGACGGCCCCGCGCTGTCGCTGATCACCGACTGGTACGTGTGGGTGTTCTTCTTCGACGACCACTTCCTCGACATGTTCAAGCGCACTCCGGACCGCGCCGCCGGCAAGGCCCATCTGGACCGGCTCCCGCTGTTCATGCCGCTGGACCCGGCCACGCCCGTGCCCGAGCCGGGCAACCCGGTCGAGGCGGGTCTGAAGGACCTGTGGGCGCGCACCGTGCCGGCCATGTCGCAGGACTGGCGGCGCCGTTTCGCCGTGGCCACGGAACATCTCCTCAACGAGTCGATGTGGGAGCTGTCCAACATCGACGAGGGGCGGATCGCCAACCCCGTCGAGTACATCGAGATGCGCCGCAAGGTGGGCGGCGCCCCCTGGTCGGCGGGGCTCGTGGAGTACGCCACCGCCGAGGTCCCCTCCTCCGTCGCCGGTACGAGGCCGCTGCGAGTGCTGATGGAGACCTTCTCCGACGCCGTGCACCTGCGCAACGACCTGTTCTCCTACCAGCGCGAGGTCGAGGACGAGGGGGAGAACAGCAACGGCGTGCTCGTCCTGGAGACCTTCTTCGGCTGCACCACCCAGGAGGCCGCCGACACCGTCAACGACATCCTGACCTCCCGCCTCCACCAGTTCGAGCACACCGCGTTCACCGAAGTGCCCGCGCTCGCCGTGGAGAAGGGGCTCCGCCCGGACGAGGTCGCCGCCGTCGCCGCGTACACCAAGGGCCTGCAGGACTGGCAGTCCGGCGGCCACGAGTGGCATCTGCGTTCCAGCCGGTACATGAACAAGAGCGTGACCGCCGTCGCGCCCTGGCAGAAGCCGACCGGCCCCGGCACCTTCGCCGCCGACGTCGTCGCCCTGCTCGCCTCGGCGGCCGCGGAGCGCCTGCGGGCGTACGCGCACGTGCCGTTCCAGAAGGTCGGCCCCTCCCCGCTCCCGGACTTCCACATGCCCTACCGGGTCGAGCTCAGCCCGCACCTGGAGGCGGCCCGCCCCCGGCTCACCGCCTGGATGCACGCCATGGGCATGCTGGCGGAGGGCGTCTGGGACGAGGACCGGCTCGCCGCCGCCGACCTCCCGCTGTGCTCCGCCGGCCTCGACCCGGACGCCACCCCCGAGGCCCTCGACCTCAGCGCCGCATGGCTCGCCTGGGGCACCTACGCCGACGACTACTACCCGCTGTGCTTCGGCACCCGCCGCGATCCGGTCGCCGCCCGTGCCGCCACGGCCCGGCTCTCGGCCTGTATGCCGCTGGACGACGAGCCGGTGCCCGTCGTCCCCGTCAACGGCATGGAGCGCGGCCTGATCGACCTGTGGACCCGCACCACCGCCGCGATGACCCCCGACGAGCGGCGTCCCCTGCGCGCCGCCGTCGACAAGATGACCGAGAGCTGGGTGTGGGAGCTGTCCAACCACGTCCAGAACCGCGTCCCCGACCCGGTCGACTATCTGGAGATGCGCCGCGCCACCTTCGGCTCCGACCTCACCCTGAGCATGTGCCGCAGCGGCCAGGGCCCCGCGATCCCGCCCGGGATCTACCGCACCGGCCCCGTCCAGGCCCTGGAGAACGCCGCCATCGACCACGGCTGGCTCACCAACGACGTCTTCTCGTACCAGAAGGAGATCGAGTACGAGGGCGAGATGCACAACGCGATCCTCGTCGTGCAGAACTTCTTCGGCTGCGACCACCCGACCGCGCTCGGCATCGTCCACGACCTGATGACTCAGCGGATGCGGCAGTTCGAGCACATCGTCGCGTACGAACTCCCCGTCCTCTACGACGACTTCCAGCTGTCGGCCGCGGCCCGCGCCGCGATGGGGAACTACGTGGCCGACCTGCAGAACTGGATGGCGGGCATCCTGCACTGGCATCGCGAGGTCGACCGCTACAAGCCGGAGCATCTCGCCCGCCGCACCCACGGGTTCGTCCCGGACCGGCTCCCCACGGCACCCGTGCCCCGTACGGCGGCTCACACGGGCTGACGGCTGCGCGCGGCGTGTTCGACGGCGGCCCGTGCCAGGCCCCGGATCATCGGGTGCGGACGCGAGCCGTCGCCGTACAGCTCCGGCTGGAAGAGGGAGGCGAGGAAGAAGGGGTGGCCGGGCAGTTCCGCCATCCGTACCTGGCCGGACGTGTCGTGCCCCGTGAAGCGCAGACCGTGGGCGCGCAGGGTGTCGAGGTGGCGGGAGGGCCCGTAGTGGCAGGAGTAGCGCTCGACCGTGCGGTCCGCGCCGGTGAGAGTGTGGGCGAGGGATCCCGGCTCCAGCAGGACCGTGTCCTCGTGTCCGGCCAGGGAGCAGGCGAGGGGCTCGATGAGGAAGTCGTCGGCGCCGGGGTCGTTCTCGGCGTGCGCCACGTGCGGGAGCCCGCACACGTTCCGCGCGAACTCCAGCAGCGCGTGCTGGAAGCCTCCGCAGGTGCCCAGGAAGGGGATGCCCTCCTCGCGTGCGGTGCGGATCGCGTTCAGCACGCCCGCCTCGCTGCGGTAGGGGCTGCCCGGCACCACCCACACCGCGTCGAAGCCGCGTACCGCGTCCGCGTCCTCGGCGTCCTCGGACGGGATCCAGTAGGCGTCCAGGACCAGCCGGTCCCGGGCGGCGAGGGCGTCCAGCAGAAGGGGGACGCGGAGGTGCGAGACGACATTGGGGGAGCGGTCGCCGACCAGGGCGACCTCGGCGATCCGAGCTGCGGTGTCCGTCATGCCCCCATCCTGGGCGCGGCCCCCGGTTCACGTCCAACGATGATTGCTGCATTCTCCATAAGCACCACTGATGAGACCCTGGTGTATGGACCCGCACCTCCTGCGCACCTTCGTCGCCGTCGCCCGCCTCGCCTCCTTCTCCGAGGCCGCCCGGGACCTCGGCTACACCCAGTCGGCCGTCTCTCAGCACATCGCGGCCCTCGAACAGGACCTCGGGGCGGCGCTGCTCACCCGCCGCCCCGTCACCCCCACGGCGGCGGGCGAGCGGCTCCTGGAGCACGCGGGCCCGCTGCTGCTGCGCCTGGAGGCGGCCCGCGCGGACGTCGTACGGATCGCCGCCGCGCCCGCGCACGGGCTGACCCTCGCCACCGCCCCGACCGCCCTCGGCCCGGCCGTCCTCGCCGCGCTTCCGCCCGCCGGGGTGACCCTGCGCGTCCTCGCCCGCGACGAGGTCCCGGCCGCCGTCGCCGCCGGCACCGCCGACCTCGGCCTCGTGGACGGCCTGGCCGCGCCCAGCGACCCACTCCGGCTGCCCGACGTGGCGCCGCTGACCACGTACGGCGTGGCGGAGGAACCCGTGTGCGTCCTGCTGCCCGCCGCCCACCCGCTGGCCCGCCGCACCGGCCTGCGCCTCGGCGACCTCGCCGACGCCCGCTGGCTGGACGCCCCCGACACGGCCCTCCCGTTGCCCCAGCTGCGCGCCGCGAACGGCGGCCACGGCTTCCGGCCCGCCCTGCGCTACGACGGCACCGACGTCCGCCTGCTGACCGCGCTGGCCGCCGCCGGCCACGGCCTCGCGCTGCTGCCCCGCTCGGCGGCCACCGACGTCCCCGGCGCGGCCGCCGTCCCGCTCACCGAGCCCCGGGTCGTCCACCGCACCGAACTCGTCCACAGCGGTACGCCGTCGGGCGCGGCAGGGGCGCTGGTGGAGGCGCTGCAGGAGCGGGCGTAGCCCCCTTCGGGGGCACGGGGGACCGCTCGACCGGGTCCCCGCGCGCAATCAGTCTCACTCGTTCGAGGAACGTCACGCGCCGTGGCGCCGGGTAGGGCACCAGCCGGAGGCGATCCATGGAACAGACCACCTTGCGTCCCAAGCCCCTGCCCGGCCGGGAACCCGGCGGCGGCGCCGAGCGGGGCGGCCGGGCCCGCCGCCCGCCTGCCGCCCGCCGCGGCGGCCGGCTGACGACCTCGCTGCTCGGCCTGCTCGCCGGGGCGGTGCTGCTGCTCTCCGGCGTGGGCCTCGGCACGGTCGGGGCGACCGTGATCGGCATGAACCGGCTGGCGGAGCTCCACCGGGAGACGGTACGGGGCCTCGCCGGCCGCCCCGGTCCGGGCGACACCGCGCCGGCCGCGCCGTCGCCGCGGCCCGCCCGCGCCACCCTGGGCCTGGAGGCCGTGGACGCGGAGCGGGCGGGCGCCCGGATCGTCGCCGTCCATGTGCCCGGGCCCGGCTGCACCGCGGGGCTGGTGCGCGGCGACGTCCTGCTGGCGTTCGGCGGGACGCGGATCGACTCGGCGACGGATCTGGCCCGCGCGGTCGGCGGCGCCCGCCCCGGCCGCCGGGTCACTCTGACGCTCCGTCATGCGGGCGGCGGTTACCAGCAGGTGGTCGTGGTGCCCGGCGTCGTCGTGTGACCGGTTGGCACCTCACCGCCCGGTTCGTCGCGCGCCCCACTGGTCACGGCCGCCCCCTCGGGGCCACCATGAGCCCATGTTCGGCACCCTTCTCGCCTTCCTCGGCGCCTGCACGCTCGTCGCCGCCTCGCCCGGACCCAGCACCGTGCTGATCGTCAAGCAGTCGCTGCGCAGCCGCCGCGCCGGCTTTCTGACCGTCCTCGGCAACGAGACCGGCGTCTTCGTCTGGGGCGTCGTCGCCGCGTTCGGCCTCACCACCCTGCTGGCGGCATCCGAACTGGCGTACGACGTGATGCGTGTCGTCGGTGCGATCGTCCTGGTCTGGTTCGGCGTCCAGGCGCTGCGCCAGGCGCGCCGTGTGCGGCGGGACGGCGACGACGCGGCCGGAGCCACGGACTGGACCACCGAGGAGCGCGGCGGCCGGGCGTCCTACCGGGCCGGACTGCTGCTGAACCTCGCCAACCCCAAGGCGGCCGTCTTCGCCCTGTCCTTCCTGCCGCAGTTCGTCCCCGAGGGCGCCCCGCACCTGCCCGCCATGGTGGGCCTCGCCGCCCTGTGGGCCGTCTACGAGGTCGGCTACTACGGCCTCTACGTCTGGTTCGTCGGGCGGATGAGGACCGTGCTGTCCCGGGCCGGGGTGCGCCGGCGCCTGGAGCAGGTCTCCGGCGGCGTGCTGCTGCTCCTCGGCGTCCGCATGGCCCTGGAGACCTGACCGGACCCGGCCCCGCCGCCCGCGCCGCGCGAACCGGCTCGCGCGGCCCCCGCTGTCCGGGCAGGATGCTGCCCGTAGCCACCGTCACCACCGAGGGAGACCCGGATGACCGGCACCGCGCCCGCGCCCTTCACCGCCGACGACTACCGGGCCCGTATGGCACGGGCCGCGCGCGAGGCCGCCGACGCCGGACTCGCCGGGCTGCTCGTGGCGCCCGGACCCGACCTCGTCTGGCTCACCGGCTACGCGCCCCCCGCCGCCACCGAACGGCTCACCCTGCTCGCCCTCGCCCCCGGCCACGACCCCGTCCTCGTCGTCCCCACCCTGGAGGCCCCGGACGCGGCGAAGGCGGCCGGCGCCCCGGCGCTCACCCTGCGGGACTGGACCGACGGCAAGGACCCCTACGCCGTCACCGCCGGCCTGCTCGATCCGCGCGGCCGGTTCGGCGTCAGCGACAACACCTGGGCCCTGCACCTGCTCGGCCTGCAACGGGCCCTGCCCGGCACCTCCTACACCGCCCTCACCGAGGTGCTGCCGATGCTGCGCGCCGTCAAGGACCCGGCGGAGCTGGCGCTGATGGCCGCCGCGGGCGCCGCCGCCGACCGGGCGTTCGAGGAGATCCGCAGGCTGCCCTTCGCCGGGCGCCGCGAGTCCGAGGTCGGCGCCGACCTCGCCGGTCTGCTCCGCCGGTTCGGGCACTCCCAGGTCGACTTCACCATCGTCGCCTCCGGCCCCAACGGCGCCAACCCGCACCACGAGGTCGGCGACCGTGTCATCGAACGCGGCGACATGGTCGTCCTCGACTTCGGCGGCCTCAAGGACGGCTACGGCTCCGACACCTCCCGCACCGTCCACGTCGGCGAACCCACCGACGAGGAACGCCGGGTCCACGACCTCGTCCGCGAGGCCCAGGAGGCCGGCTTCCGCGCCGTACGCCCCGGGGTCGCCTGCCAGGAGGTCGACCGGGCCGCCCGCGCGGTCATCGCCGACGCCGGGTACGGCGCCCACTTCATCCACCGCACCGGCCACGGCATCGGCGTCACCACCCACGAGCCGCCGTACATGATCGAGGGCGAGGAGCAGCCCCTCGTGCCCGGCATGTGCTTCTCCGTGGAGCCCGGGGTGTACCTGCCCGGCCGGTTCGGGGTACGCATCGAGGACATCGTCACCGTCACCGAGGACGGCGGCCGCCGCCTCAACGACACCACCCGCGAGCTGGTCGTCGTCGACTGAGCCCGCCCCACCGAGCCCACCCCAGGAGTCCGGCACCCACCCGAACGGCAACGGCGCGATCATGACCCAGGCACCGACACCCACCGCGGACACCGTCCGCCGACTGGTCCGCGCACTCCTCAAGGAGGGCGACCGCGGCGGCCCGGGACCCCAGGTGCGACCCGTCGCCGAGGAGGGCGGGCACTGGACCTGGTGGGTCGGCACCCGCCATGTGCTGCGGCTCGCCCCCGACCACGAGGCCACCGTCCGCCAGCGCCGCGAACTGCGGCTGCGCGACCTCGTCCGCCCGCATGTGCCCGTCGCCGTGCCGACCGGCGTCGCGCACGGCGAGTGGTCGCCCGGGCTCACCTACACCCTGGACACCAAGGTGGCCGGCGGCACCGCCGAGGAACACGACGTGTCCGCCGTCGGCGAGGCCGACCTCGCGGGCCTCCTCGGCGGGCTGCGCGAGGTGCCGCCCCGGCAGGCCGAGGCGCTCGGCGTGCCGCGCACCGCCCCGCGCTCCCTGGAGGCGCTGCGCCGCAGGGCCGTGGCCGCCGCCGACACCCTCGCCCGTGCCGACGAGTTCGACCCCGCGCGCCTGCACCAGCTCACCCAGGCCGGCGCGGCCCAGCTCGCCGCCCAGCCCGCCACCGCCGTGCTCGTCCACCACCGGCTGCGCGGCGAGCACCTCGTGGTCAGCGCCGACGGCCGGGTCCGGGGTGTCCTCGACTGGACGGACGCGGTCCTCGGCGACCCCGCCGAGGACATCGCCGGACTCGCCCTCGCCGTGGGCTCCGGCGCCGCCGTCCGCGCCGCCACCCTCGCCGGCTATGGCGCCCGCCCCTGCCTGCGCGGCCTGTGGCTCGCCCGCTGCGACACCGTCACCCACCTCGCCGACCGCCTGAACGGCCAGGGCACGACCCCCCTCCCCCTCCTGCACACCCACCTCCGCCACGCCTGGGAGGCGATCCTGCTGGAGCGGGTGACGGACTTCCGGGAGGACGAGGACTAGGGGCGCGGGGAACTGCGCGACCAGCCACGACACTCCCGCACCCGGCAGCCGGACAGAACCCGCCACACCCGACCCCGCACCCCCGCCCACCCCCACCTCACTCCTGCAACAGCACCACGCACGACTCCCCCGGCACCTCCAACACCCCGGCCGCCCCCGGCACGGAAACCGGCTCCCACGCGGCAAGCACCCGGGCCGGCCGCGCCCCCAGCGGGATCGCCGCCGGGCCCGGGCCCAGGTTCACCGCCACGCGCACGTCCCCGCGCCGGAAGGCGAGCCAGCGGGCCCCGGCGTCCTGGGCGACCTTGATGTCGGCGAGGTCGGGATCGGTGAGGTCCGGCTGCGCGTGCCGCAGCGCGATCAGCTCGCGGTACCAGGCCAGCACGCGCGCGTGGGGCTCCCGCCCCGGCTCGGACCAGTCCAGACAGGAGCGGTCCCGGGTCGCCGGGTCCTGCGGGTCCGGTACGTCCGTCTCGGCCCAGCCGTGCCCCGCGAACTCCCGCCGCCTGCCCCGCCGTACGGCCTCGGCGAGCTCGGGATCGGTGTGGTCGGTGAAGTACTGCCAGGGCGTGCCCGCCGCCCACTCCTCGCCCATGAACAGCATCGGCGTGAACGGGGCGGTCAGCGTCAGCGCCGCCGCGCAGGCGAGCAGCCCGGGGGAGAGGGACGCCGCCAGCCGGTCGCCCTGTGCCCGGTTGCCGACCTGGTCGTGGGTCTGGGAGTAGCCCAGCAGCCGGTGCGCGGAGACGCGGGCGCGGTCCAGCGGGCGCCCGTGGCGCCGGTCCCGGAAGCCGGAGAACCCGCCGTCGTGGAAGTACCCGCCGGTGAGGGTCCGGGTGAGCGCGGCGAACGGGTCGCGCGCGAAGTCGGCGTAGTAGCCCTGGGACTCCCCGGTGAGCGCGGTGTGCAGGGCGTGGTGGAAGTCGTCGTTCCACTGGGCGTGCAGCCCGAGTCCGCCCTCGCGGCGTGGTGTGATCAGCCGCGGGTCGTTCAGATCGGACTCGGCGATCAGGAACAGCGGCCGGCCCGTCTCCGCGGCGAGCGCGTCCACGGCCGTCGACAGCTCCTCCAGGAAGGGGTACGCGCGCGTGTCGGCGAGCGCGTGCACCGCGTCCAGCCGCAGCCCGTCGAGCCGGTAGTCCCGCAGCCAGGCCAGCGCACTGCCCAGCAGATACGCCCGCACCTCGTCCGAGCCGGGCGCGTCCAGGTTGACGGCCGCGCCCCAGGGCGTGTGGTGGCGCTCGGTGAAGTACGGGCCGAACTCCGGCAGGTAATTCCCGGAGGGCCCCAGGTGGTTGTGCACGACGTCCAGGACCACGCCGAGGCGCAGCTCGTGCGCCCGGTCGACGAACCGCTTCAGCCCCTCGGGACCGCCGTACGGCTCGTGCACCGCCCACGGCGAGACCCCGTCGTACCCCCAGCCGTGCCGGCCCGGGAACGAGCACAGCGGCATCAACTCCACGTGGGTGATACCGAGTTCGGCCAGATGTTCCAGGCGCCCGGCGGCCGCGTCCAGGGTGCCCTCGGCGGTGAACGTGCCCACGTGCAGCTCGTACAGGACCGCGCCCGGCAGCGGGCGCCCGGACCACGGGACACGCCAGTCGTAGCGGCCCTGGTCGACGACCGCGCTCCGTCCGTCCGGCCCGTCCGGCTGACGGCGCGAGCGGGGGTCCGGGCGGACCGGACCGTCGTCCACCGCGAAGCCGTACCGCGTGCCGTCGGCGGCCTCCGCCTCGCCCGTCCACCAGCCGGCCCGCTCCGGATCCGGCCGGAGCGCGCGGGTGACGCCGTCGCACTCCAGCGTCACCCGGCCGGCCTGTGGTGCCCACACCTCGAACTGCACGGACGGTTCCCCTTACGTCTGCTCACCGTGATGTAGCCGGGTCCATCGTGCTGCAAACGGATCCGTCCAGCGGGGCAACACCCCCATCGCCGGGGGTGTCTTCGGCCACGCGTGCGTGCGAGCGTTTACCCGTTTTCTGGACACCCGGGGTTCACTGACCGACAATCACGAGCGTGACGTCGTCTTTCGAGGTGAACCCGTACCCCGCGCGGTTGTCCGACGCGGAGCGCGACAGGGCGCTGAAGGTGCTCCGCGACGGCGTCGCCATGGGCCGTCTGTCGCACGACACGTTCATCCGGCGCATGGAACTCGCGCTCGCCGCCCGCCGCTCCGACGAGCTGGTCGCGCTCACCGCCGACCTGCCCAAGGAGAGCCGCCTCTCGCGCGTGGTCTTCGGCTCCGTGGAGGCCGTGTCCGGGTTCACCGTGCGGCTGCGCCTGGCCTGGCAGGCCGAGCGGCTGCCCAAGCTGCTGCTGCCGCACCCGGGCACCGAACAGGCGCTGCGCATCGGCCGCGACCCGGTCAACGGACTGCGGCTGACCCACGAGAGCGTCTCGCGGGTGCACGCCGAACTCACCCGCCAGGGCGGCATGTGGGTGCTGCGCGACCTCGGCTCCACCAACGGCACCAGCGTCAACGGCCGCCGGGTCATCGGCGCGGCCGTCGTCCGCGAGGGCGACCAGGTCTCCTTCGGGAAGGTCGCGTTCCGCCTCTCCGTGAACTGACACCGGGCCACCGCCGGTCGCCCGTACGGCGCCGGCTCGACCGGCTTGCCCAAGTAACGGCGGATACGGCGGTGTTGACGTACCCCCGGGCCATGACTCAGGGTGCGTAGACCGGATACGCCCGGTGAAGCGACGGCGCCGTCATGGAGGTGTGCCCTGCCGCCACTCCTCCGCTACCCGACCGTGGACGAACTCGCGGCCCGCGCCGCCGCGCTCGCCGCCCGTCACCCCCGGGACGCCCGGCTGCGCCGCGTCGGGTACTCCCGAGCGGGCACCCCGCTGTGGCTGCTCTCCGTCGGCCGGGGCACCCGCCAGGTCCTCGTCGTCGCCGGACCGCACGCCAACGAGCCCGCGGGCGGCGCCACCGCCCTCCGGCTGGCCGAACGGGCCCTCGCCGACCCCCGGCTCACCGACGGCGCCGACGCCACCTGGAACCTGCTGCTCTGCCTCGACCCCGACGGACTGCGCCGCAACGAGGGCTGGCTGACCGGCCCCTACACCCTCGGCCGCCACTTCCGGCACTTCTTCCGGCCCGGCTTCCTGGAACAGCCCGAGTGGCTGCCCGACGGGGCGGCCGCCGCCGCGCTCCCGGAGACCCGGGCGCTGCTCCGCCTCCAGGACGAACTGAAACCTTTCTTCCAGTGCTCGCTGCACGGCGTCGACGTCGGCGGCGGCTTCGTCGAACTCACCCGTGATCTGCCCGGCCTCGACCGCCGCATCGCGCACGCCGCCGCCCGGCTCGGCATCCCGCGCGAACTCGGCGCGTACGACACCCTCTACTGGCCGGTACTGGGACCCGCGGTCTACCGGATCCCGCCGCCGCACCGGCGCGACCTGGCCGCCGCCATCACCGAGGCCGCCGTCGAGTCGACCTGGTACCACCCGCACCGGCACGGCACGGTCACCGCGGTCGTCGAGGCGCCCATGTGGGGCGTGGCCGCCGTCGGGGACGGCTCCCCGCCCGCCGACCGGGACGCGGCGCTGCGGTCCGTGAGCGGCGCCCTGCGCCACGACACCCGGGTGCTGGAGGACATCCTCGCGCGGGTGCGGCCCCGGCTCGCCGGCGCGCCCGAGGCCGACCGGCTGCTCGCGCCCGTCGACGACTACCTCCTGGTCTGCCCCGGGCTCGCCGACGCCTGGGACCCCGACACCGCCGACCCCGGGCACCCCCTGCCGCCGCTCAGCACCGCCCATCTGACCGCCCTGCGCATCGCCGGCCGGCGCATCGCGGTCCGCACGGCGGGTCTGCTCCACCAGCTCGTCACCGGCTCCGGCCGCGACCCGGCCGGAGTCCTGCCGGAGCTGGACGCGCTCATCGACCGCTGGTGCGCCGCCTTCCGGGACGACTGCCAGGCCCGCTGGATCCCGGTGGCGCGCCAGGTGGAGTACCAGGCGCGGGTGGTGCTCGCGGCGTTCGAACTGGCCGGGCGGCCCCCTCGGCCCACGCGTTCGGGTGAGCCGGACTGGGGAACCCAGGCCGCCGTGCCGATGCACCGGGAATGAGACACTCGCACCCCCTCTCCCCGGCCCCCCTGCTGCCCGCCGTGGCCACCCTCCTCCTCGCCGCCGCCGGTGCCGCTCCGGTACAGGCGGCCTCCCAGGACCCCCAGCCCGGCAACTGGCTCCAGCTCTCCGTCACCCGGGACACCGCCCCCTCCGACGACACCCGCGGCACCCTGCTGCTGTGCGGCCCGCCCCAGGGCCACCGCCGCGCCGCCGAGGCCTGCGACCAGCTGACCGCGGCGAACGGCGACCTCCACGCCCTCCCGGCCGCCCAGGACACCATCTGCACCCTCGTCTACGCCCCCGTGACGGCCCACGCGAGCGGACAGTGGAACGGCAAGGCCGTCGCGTACACCCAGACCTTCGCGAACGCCTGCGAGATGGAGGCCCGCACCGGCGCGGTGTTCGCCCTGGACGACACCGGGACCACCGCACCCGGAGCCTGACCCCGGCACCGCCGAGGGGGTGGCGCGGGGCCTGCCCTACGCCGCCCCCTCGCGCGCGTGCAGGGCCGCCGCGACGACCGTGCGGCTCTGGTGCTCGACCTGGTGCTCCAGCGGCACCCAGCGGGCGCCGAAGCGCACGGCGAACGCGTCGCTCCACATCCCGACGAGCTGTTCCAGCCGTGGGGCGGCGTGGTCGTCGCTCTCCTGCAGCACCCGCCACAGCATCGCCGCCGCCCTCAGCGGCAGCCGCCGGGCGAAGGCGTCCACACTGCCGACGTACGCCATCGTCGTGTCGGCGGGCGGGGTGTGGGTCCAGTCCGAGGCCAGGCCCGGCACCAGCTCCAGCCCCCACCGGGCCGCCCGCAGCAGCGGCCCGTCCACGCCCTCCAGGCGCGGCAGCGCCTCGGCGAGCACCCGCTCCACCTCCCGCGCGTCCCGCAGCAGCCGCTCCGCGAGACGCCGGATCGCCGCGGCCGGCGCGGGATGCGGAGCGGAGTCGTCCACCAGGTCGCTCGCCCACATCGGCACCTCCACCACCGCCGTCAGACCGCCGTAGCGATGGGCGTGGTACCAGGTGCTGTGCCGGGCGTCGTCCGGCATGCTCGGGTACGCCGCACCCGCGTCGGCGTCCGGCATCACCCGCACCCCCGGCCCGGAGACCGGCCAGCCCGCCGCGTCCGAGGCGCCCGTCTCGACGGGGATGTGCAGCTGCGCCGCGGACTTCGCGAACGGCTCGGCGAGCCCCGGGATGTCCTTCGTCAGCTGCACCCAGCTGCCGCCCAGATCGGTCCCGTGCAGGGTCACCTGGAGGTAGGGCCGCAGCTCGTCGATGACCCGGGTCAGCGCGCGCGTCTCGGGCGGCAGCCGGTCGGGCGGCAGCACGGCGGGCGACCACTCCGGCTGCTCCGGACCCGCCGGCCGGAAGAACCCCAGGTGGTACTCCAACAGGCTGCGCGGCGCGGGCGTGACATGCAGGCTCGCCCCGTCCGGGTCCGCGCACAGCAGGAAGTGCCAGGAGGTTCCGTTGCGCAACTCCCGTTCGTGCAGCACCCGTTCCGCCAGGGACAGCAGGGTGGGGCCACCGGTGGGCTCGTTGGCGTGGGCGCCCGCGACGACCAGCACGGCCCGCCGGGCGCGCCCGACGGACAGCAGATGCAGCGGACGGCCCGCACGGGAGAGCCCCACCTGGCGCAGGGCGCACAGTCCGGGATGTCGCGCGGTCAGGGCCCGGGCGCTGGTCGTCAGTTCGGTCACCGTGGGGTAGCGCAGCACCGGCAGGAGACTCACCCCCGTCATGTCCGACCGGCTTCGCTCTCCGCAGTACCCCACGGACTCTGGGAACTGTCAAGAATGCCCAGGGGAGCCTCCGGGGGGCGCCCGGAAGCGCGCGCGGACGCAGACGGGGCGGCAGCGCGCCTACGCCCCCGCCGCCTCCCCCGTCGCCGGCCCCGCCACCGCCCGCGTCACCACCCAGTGGTGCTTGCCGAGCCGCCGTACCGGGGTGAACCCCCGGCCCTCGAACAGGGCGAGCGTCCCGTTGTGCAGGAAGGACGCGGACACCGAACGGTCGGCGGTGTCCTCCGGGTAGCTCTCCACGGAGCCGCCGCCGAGCCGGGCGATCTCGTGCAGCGCGCCGTCCAGGGCGGCCGCCGCCACCCCGCGCCGCCGGTGGTCCCGGGCGACGAAGAAGCATGTGATCCGCCAGTCGGCCGGATCGCGTGGTCCGCCCTCGCGGCCGGCCAGATACGCCCGGCGGTGCTTGATCCGGGGCAGCTCGTCCACCGGACCGAACTGGCACCAGCCGACGCACTCCGGCCCGTCGTAGACCAGCGCCGCATGCGCCCGGCCCGACCGGACCCGGGCCTCCTTGTCCTCGCGGTTCAGCGACGACGTCCTGCTCCCGCCGACGCCCTCCTCGTGGAAGGCCATGCACCAGCAGCCGCCCCACACACCGTTGTGCCGCTCGACGAGCCGGGCGAAGTCCGGCCAGGTGTCCTCGCCCAGGGGTCGCACGCCGTAGTCCGTCATCGGCCTCTCCCTGCCTCTCTCCCCGCCCGTTCAGTCCACGCGCTCCAGCAGCGCCACCGGCAGCTCCGCGAAGAGTTCCGCCACGCGCGCGTGCCCCTCGAACCCCCGCCCCGGCGCCAGGACGTCCGCCCACCGTCCCGGCGGCAGCGGCAGCCGGGTCTCCCGCCACCCGCCCGCCCGCGCCAGCCGCAGCGACAGCCGGGTCACGGCCGTGACCGTCTCGCCCGAACGCGCGAACGCCAGGCAGTGCTCCCCGGCCGGCCCCTCGGCGGTCAACGGCTCGTACGCCGCCGCGGCCCCGAACGCGGCGGGCCTGCTCCGGCGCAGCCGCAGCGCGGCCCGGGTCACGGCCGCCTTGGTGCCGGGATCCTCGGGCGGGAACCGTACGGGACGCCGGTTGTCCGGGTCCACCAAGGCGCGGCAATCGTTCTCGGTCCCCTGGTAGACGTCCGGCACGCCCGGCATCGTCAGATGCACCAGGGCGGTGCCGAGCACATTGGCCGCGATGTGCGGCTCCAGCGCGCGCCGCAGCGCCGCCACCGGTTCGCCGGGCTCCCCGCACGGGCCCGCCGCGACGAACGCGGCCACCGCCTCCTCGTACGGCGGCTCCTGCTCGGTCCAGCTCGTGTACAGGCCCGCCTCGCGCACATGCTTCAGCAGCGCCCCCTGGACGCGCTCCGCGGCCGCCGGGCCGAGCCCGAAGACCGTCTGCCAGGCGACCCACGCGAGCTGGCCGTCCGGTACCTCCGGCTCCGCGCGCGTGACCCGCTCCAGGACCTCCGCCCAGCGGTCCGGGCACTCGGTGAGCACGGCCAGCGCGGCCCGGACGTCGGCGCTGCGCTTGGTGTCGTGCGTCGACACGACCGTCCCGGTCGCCGGCCAGTCGCGCTGCACGCGCGCGCAGTACGCGTGGAACTCCGCCGGGGACACCCCGGGGCGGCCCGGCTCGCCGCCCACCTCGTTCGCCGCGAGCAGCGGGACGTACCGGTAGAACGCGGTGTCCTCCACCGACTTGGCGCGCAGCGCGGAGGCCGTCTGCGCGAACCGGGCCCGGAACTCCGCGCGCAGCGGACCCTCCCCGCCGAGCACCAGCGCCCGCACCGCGTCGACGGCGCCCGCCTCCTCCGCCACCGTGAACGCCCGCCGGGCCTCCTCGGCCGCCTGCTCGGTGACCACGGCGGCCGCGTCGCCCGAGGTGTACGGCCGGTAGACCTCCATCCGGACCAGCAGCTCCTCCAGCGCCGTGCGCAGCGCCCAGGGCGCCCGGTCGCGCAGCACCGGATCCGGGGCGTCCGCGCAGATCCGGGACGCGAGCCGGGTCAGCCGGTCCCGTTCGGCCGCCAGCTCGTGCGACAGCACCCCGTACGCCGCCCGCCGCGCGGTCGCCGCCCAGTCGCCGCCGCGGTCCGTCTGCGGGGCCGCGAAGCGCCGGTACAGGCCGAGCAGCTCCGCCGCCCCCGCGGGGTCCGTGAACAGCCCGTCGACGCGGCGCAGGGCGTCGTAGCCGGTGGTGCCGGCGACCGGCCAGGACTCCGGCAGCCGCTCCCCGTCCGCGAGGATCTTCTCCACGACCGTCCAGCGCCCGCCGGTGGCCTCGTGCAGCCGCTCCAGATAGCCGTCGGGATCGGCGAGCCCGTCCGGGTGGTCGATCCGCAGCCCGTCGAGCACGCCCTCGTGCAGCAGCCGGAGGATCGTGCCGTGGGTGGCCTCGAAGACCTCCGGGTCCTCCACCCGCACCCCGATCAGCTCCGAGATGCTGAAGAACCGCCGGTAGTTCAGCTCGGTGCGGGCCAGCCGCCACCACACCGGCCGGTACCACTGGGCGTCCAGCAGCCGCGGCAGCGGCAGCCCGGCGGTGCCCTCCCGCAACGGCAGGACATGGTCGTAGTAGCGCAGCACCCCGCCGTCGACCCGCAGCCGCTCCAGCTCCTCGCCGACGGGGTGGCCGAGGACCGGGAGCAGCAGCCGCCCGCCGCCCGCCTCCCAGTCGATGTCGAACCAGCGCGCGTACGGCGACCCGGGACCCTCCCGCAGCACCTCCCACAGGGCGCGGTTGTGGCGCGGGACCATCGCCATGTGGTTCGGCACGATGTCCACGACCAGCCCGAGCCCGTGCTCCCGCGCGGTGGCCGCCAGCGCCCGCAGCCCCTCCTCGCCGCCCAGCTCCTCGCGCACGCGCGCGTGGTCCACCACGTCGTAGCCGTGCGGGGAGCCCGGCACGGCCTCCAGGACCGGCGAGAGGTGCAGATGCGACACACCGAGCGAGGCCAGGTACGGCACGGCGGCCGCCGCGGCCGCGAACGGGAACGCGGGCTGGAGCTGCAGCCGGTAGGTGGCCGTGGGCGTGACGGGAGCGGGGCGCGCAGGGGTCATGAACACCTACGTACCCGCCCCGCCCGCTTTCCTGTCACCGGGGTCGCCGGGGTTGTCGGAGTCGCCGGGCTCACCGGTCACCGGCGCACCCGCGTTTTACCGGCGGGCTCACGCCGGCCGTTGCAGGACCGTCATGCTTCGGTCCGTCAGGGTGAGCCGGTCGCCGGCCTGCACCTTGCGGCCCCCGCCCGGTGCGACCGGCTCCGGGTCGGCGGTGTCCAACACCACCTGCCACTGCCGCCCGTGGTCGACCGGCACCACGAATTCCAGCGGCTTGGGCGAGGCGTTGAACAGCAGCAGGAAGGAGTCGTCGGTGATCCGCTCCCCGCGCGGGCCCGGCTCCGAGATGGCGTTGCCATTGAGGAACACCGACAGCGCCGAGGCCTGCGCCCGCTCCCAGTCCCGCTGGGCCATCTCCCCGCCCTCCGGGGTGAACCAGGCGATGTCCGACAGCTCGTCGTGGGTGCCCTCCACGGGCCGCCCGTGGAAGAAGCGCCGCCGCCGGAACACGGGGTGCTCGCGGCGCAGCCGGGTGAGCGCGCGCGTGAAGTCCAGCAGCTCGCTGCCGTCCTCGGGCCAGTGCACCCACGCCAGCTCGCTGTCCTGGCAGTAGGCGTTGTTGTTGCCCTTCTGGGTGCGCCCGAACTCATCCCCGTGGCTGATCATCGGCACGCCCTGGGACAGCAGCAGCGTCGCGACGAAGTTGCGCATCTGCCGGTCCCGCAGCCCCCGTACCCGCGGATCGTCGGTCTCGCCCTCCGCCCCGCAGTTCCAGGACCGGTTGTGGCTCTCGCCGTCCCGGTTGTCCTCCCCGTTGGCCTGGTTGTGCTTGTCGTTGTACGCCACGAGGTCGTGCAGGGTGAACCCGTCGTGGCAGGTCACGAAGTTGATCGAGGCCAGCGGACGGCGGCCGTCGTCCTGATAGAGGTCGGAGGAACCGGTCAGCCGGGAGGCGAACTCCGCCAGGGTGCGCTGCTCGCCCCGCCACAGATCGCGCACGGTGTCCCGGTACTTGCCGTTCCACTCCGTCCACAGCGGCGGGAAGTTGCCCACCTGGTAGCCGCCCTCGCCCACGTCCCAGGGCTCCGCGATCAGCTTCACCTGGGAGACGACCGGGTCCTGCTGCACCAGGTCGAAGAACGACGACAGCCGGTCCACCTCGTGGAACTGCCGGGCGAGCGTCGCCGCGAGGTCGAAGCGGAAGCCGTCCACATGCATCTCGGTCACCCAGTACCGCAGCGAGTCCATGATCATCTGCAGGACGTGCGGCGACCGCATGAGCAGCGAGTTCCCGGTGCCCGTCGTGTCCGTGTAGTAGCGGGCGTCCTCGGACAGCCGGTAGTACTTCTGGTTGTCGATGCCCCGGAAGGACAGCGTCGGGCCCAGATGGTTGCCCTCGGCGGTGTGGTTGTAGACCACGTCGAGGATCACCTCGATCCCCGCCTCGTGCAGCGCCCGCACCGCCGACTTGAACTCCAGCACCTGCTGGCCCCGGTCGCCCCAGGAGGCGTACGCGTTGTGCGGGGCGAAGAAGCCGATCGTGTTGTAGCCCCAGTAGTTGTTCAGGCCCATGTCGACCAGCCGGTGGTCGTTGACGAACTGGTGCACCGGCATCAGCTCCAGCGCCGTCACCCCGAGCCCCGTCAGATGCTCGATCACCGCCGGGTGCGCGAGGCCCGCGTAGGTGCCGCGCAGCTCCTCCGGCAGCCCCGGATGGAGCATCGTCAGACCCTTCACATGGGCCTCGTAGATCACCGTGCGGTGGTACTCGGTGCGCGGCGGCCGGTCGTCGCCCCAGTCGAAGTACGGGTTGACCACCACCGACGACATCGTGTGCGGCGCGGAGTCGAGGTCGTTGCGCCTCTCGGGGGAACCGAAGGGATACCCGTACACCTCCTCGCCCCAGCGGACCGCGCCGGCGACCGCCTTCGCGTACGGGTCGAGCAGCAGCTTCGCCGAGTTGCAGCGCAGCCCGCGCGCGGGGTCGTACGGACCGTGCACCCGGAAGCCGTAGCGCTGACCGGGCATCACGCCCGGCACGTACGCGTGCCGGACGAACGCGTCGCTCTCGCGCAGTTCCACCGCCGTCTCCGAGCCGTCGTCGTGCAGCAGACACAGCTCTACTCGGTCCGCGGCCTCCGTGAAGACCGCGAAGTTCGTGCCGGCGCCGTCGTACGTGGCGCCGAGGGGGTACGCCTCTCCAGGCCAGACCTGCATGAACCGACTCTTTCAGGTGTGCCGCCGAGCCGGGGGCGCCTTGGCGCCCGAGTCTCGCGGAAACTGATGGAACCGCCTTCGACTTACTGCCCTCTTACCTGTCGACCAGTGCATACGCCGGCATTCGGCGGATGCCGCATTCAGTGGGGCAGACATACGTACTCCCGGCAACAGGGGGAGTAGGGGGCAATTGTGCGCACGACAGTGCGCCGCCACCTGGGCAAGGTGGTGGCGGGTACGGCCATCGCGGTGGCTTCGACAGCCGTGATGGTCGCGATCACCCTGCCGGGCACGGCGGGGGCGGACGACAAGACAGGCGGCGGGACCGGGCAGAGCGCCGCGCAGACGGCGGCCGACGGCGCGGGCGGCTCGGTGCCGGCGGGCGTGGTCGAGGCCGCGCCCGACGAGGGCGAGAAGGGCAAGGGCAGCGACCCGCTCACGGACGACGAGATGAAGCGGGCCGAGCAGCTCGCGTTCAGCCGGCAGGCGTTCAACGCCGCACAGAACGTCGAGGGCGAGCGCGGCCCGCAGCGCCTCGGCGTGGAGCTCGCCGCGCCCGACGCCGGCGAACTCGACGCCCCGGACGCGCCCCGGCGCGCCGACGTGACGTTCTACGACTACAAGACGGACACGGTCGTCACCAAGACCGTCAACCTCGACACCGGCAAGGTGGAGAACACCGGCACCCAGCGTGGCGTCCAGCCGCCGCTGAGCGTCGACGAGCAGACCGAGGCGGCCCGGGTGCTCATCGCCGACCCGCTCGGCGCCGGCCTGAAGGGCGACTACAAGGACGCCACCGGCAAGGAGCTCACCTCCCCGGACCAGCTGGAGCTCTCCAGCATGGTCTACCACTCGGTGCCGGGCGCCCAGCCGGCCGCACTCGACAAGTGCGGCGAGCATCGCTGCGTACGGCTGCTGCCGAAGGTGAAGAACGGTCCCTGGATCGACGCCCGGTCCTTCGTGATCGACCTCAGCGCCGGCAAGGTCGTCAAGCTCAACGGCTGACACGGCCCCGCACCTCCACCCTTCCCACCCGTCATCTCCTGTCAGGGAGTCATGTCCTCATGCACGTCACCAGAATGAGCCGTACCCAGAAGGGGGCGGCCTTCGGCCTGTCCCTGGCCGCGCTGGCCGTCGGCGCGACCGCCGGGGCCGGCCCCGCCGTCGCCCAGCCGAAGACCGCCCCCGCGGCGGCGGCCGCCGCCGACTGCAGCGCCGCCTACCGGATCGAACAGAAGCTCTCCACCGGCACCACCTGGCGCATGTGCTGGCGCTACGAGGCCAAGTCCGGGCTCGTCCTGGAGAAGGTCAGCTACCAGCCGCCCGGCGAGCCCAAGCCGATCCGCGTCCTGACCAGCGCCAAGATCGCCCAGATCCATGTGCCCTACGACGACGGCAAGAACGAGTACAACGACGTCACCGACTTCAACTTCGGCTCGGGCCTGGTCAATCTGAAGCCCGCGGAGTGCCCCGGCGGCACCATCAAGACCATCAAGGTCCCGGAGACCGACCCGTCCGCCTCGAACGTCAAGGGCATGTGCACCACGACCCGCTCGCGCGGTCACGCCTACCGCATGCAGGCCGACGCCACCAAGGTCTACCAGGCCCAGGGCAAGGACCTGCTGATCTACACGGTCAACAAGGTCGGCTGGTACGAGTACATGACCGAGTGGCGCTTCTCCGACGACGGCACCGTCAACATGAACGTCGGCGCCACCGGCAGCCTCTCGCCCTTCGACTACGACGCCGGCGACGGCCGCGGCTGGCCCATAGGCAGGGGCGCCCAGGCCAAGGCCACCAGCCACAGCCACAACGTCTTCTGGCGGCTGGACTTCGGCCTCGACGGCTCCTCCGCGAACAAGATCGAGCAGTACGACTCGAAGGTCAGCGCACCCGCGAGCGGCCAGCAGGGCCCGACCAACAAGACCACCCGCACGGCCGTCACCAAGGAACTCGCGGGCGACGCCAAGAACATGCGCTGGTGGCGCGTGGTCAGCGCCACCGGCAAGAACAAGGACGGGCACGCGCGCAGCTACGAACTCGTCCCCGGCGCCACCACCAAGTACTCCGGACGCAGCTTCACCAAGCACGACGTCTACTTCACCGAGTACAACAAGTGCGAGATGTACGCGAGCAACAACCCCCTCAACTGCGGTACGGGACACCCGAAGGCCGTCGACGGCTGGGTGAACGGACAGACCCTCAAGCACCCCGTGGTCTGGGTGAACGTGGGCTTCCACCACATCGCCCGTGACGAGGACCAGCAGCCCATGCCGGTCCACTGGCAGGGCTTCTCCATCGCCCCCCGGGACGTCACGGCCATGAATCCGCTCACACCCTCCGCGCTCAGGGGCGAGAACGGCATCCCCCGCGACGGCAGTTGAGAAACGACCTGCCCATCCGGCTGCACCGCCGACCGGTCCCGGAGTACCCTTCCTTGATCGTTGAGACGGGGAGAGCTCGGGGGAGCGGAAGGCGGTGCTTGGGTGGGCTCGGGAGGGCTGGAGCTGCCCCCTGGTGACGAGGGTCACGAGGGGAACTCCACAGACATCCCGCCCGGAACGGTGTCCCTGGCCCGGCCGATGGAGACCAACGCCATCGGCCCGGAGCTGGACTGGGACGCCGACGCCTGGCGCGAGGTGCGCACCCGCGCCCAGCGGGCCGGCCGGGCCTACATCTGGCTGAACCTCGTCGAACAGCGGCTGCGCGCCGTGGTGGCCGCCGTGCTGCGGCCCATCTACGAACCCGTCCACGGCGACGAATGGGTGGTCGCCGCGGCCGGTCCCGCCGGCCAGGAATGGGTGCAGCGCGCCGTCGCCGTCCGCGAAGTCAGCCGCCGCAAGGGCTACTTGCTCGACCCGGCCGACGACAACGTCATCTCCTTCCTGACGTTGCCGCAGCTGCGCGAGCTGATGGTGCAGCACTGGCCGTGCTTCGAGCCCTACCTCGACGACCGCCGGGACGTCGAACTCGCCCTGGACGAGCTGGAGGTGACCCGCAACGTCGTCTCCCGCAACCGGGCGCTGTCCGAGGCCGTGCTGGGCCAGGCCGAGCGGGCCTCGGCGCGGCTCCTTGAGATGCTCGGCACCGGCGGGGACGTGCCGTCCGCGCGCCGGCTGCCCGTGGACGCGGTCGAGGACCTCGTCGGCGACCGGTACGCGGACGTGGTCGCCGTCCACTCCGACCGGGTGCGGCTGCTGCGCCGGTTCCCCGCCGAGGACATCTTCGACGGCTCGCGCCGCATCGACGCCATCGGCATCGGCCTCAACCTGCTGGTGCAGAACTTCTCCGGCCGCCGTCTGGTCCGCCTCGCCGAGGCGGGTGCCCGGGTCCGGCTGCTCTTCCTCAACCCGGCCTCCAGCGCGGTCAAGCGCCGCGAGCGCGAACTCGGGATGAAACGGGGCGAACTCAGCCGCTCGGTGGAGATGAACATCCTCCACATGCGCCGGGTCCGCGCCCGGCTGCGCGACCCGGGCGCCTTCCAGATCCAGGTGTACGACGAGACGCCCCGCTTCACCGCCTACCTCGTGGACGGCGACGGCACCGACGGCGTCGCGGTCGTGCAGTCCTATCTGCGGCGCATGCGCGGCATGGAGGCGCCGGTGCTGGTGCTGCGCGGCGGCAACCGGGTGGTCAAGCCGGGCGAGGTGGACGAAGGCGGTCTTTTCGCGGCCTACCGCGAGGAGTTCGAACTGGCCTGGGCGGATTCGCGCCCTGTGTCCTGATTCATCCCGGTTTTCGGTGGTCCGTGATGCCCCCTCGGAGTGGTAAGCGGAACGCGGTCCTCTGATTGTCAGTGCCGCATGCGAAGGTGGAGACCACTGGGGGAAGCACCACCGAGAAGGGGGGCCGTCATGGCCTGGTACCGGGAGCTGCTCGTCGGCTTCGACCTGGAGACGACCGGGACGGATCCGCGCGAGGCGCGCATCGTCACGGGCGCCGTGATCGAGGTCGGGGACGGACAGGTACTCGGGCGCAAGGAGTGGCTGGCGGATCCGGGCGTGGAGATCCCGGCCGACGCGGTCGCCGTGCACGGGATCAGCAATGAGCGGGCCGCCGCCGAGGGCAGCCCCGCCGACCGGGTGGCCGACGCGATCGCCGACGTCCTCACGGGCTACTGGCGCACCGGCGTCCCGGTCGTCGCCTACAACGCGACCTTCGACCTCACCCTGCTCTCCGCCGAACTGCGCCGCCACGGCCTGCCCTCCCTGCGCGACCGGCTCGGCGGCCTCGACCCGGCGCCGGTCGTCGACCCGTACACCATCGACCGCTGGGCCGACCGCTACCGGCGCGGCAAGCGCAACCTCGAGGCGGTCTGCGCCGAGTACGGCGTCACCCTCGACTCCGCCCACGACGCCTCCGCCGACGCCCTCGCCGCCGCCCGGCTGGCCCGCGCGATAGCCGTCCGCCACCCCAAGATCGGCGCCCTCGGCCCGGCGGAGCTGCACCGCCGCCAGATCGAGTGGTACGCGGCCTGGGCGGCGGACTTCCAGGGTTTCCTGCGCCGCAAGGGCGAGACGGACGCGGTGGTGGACGGGGCCTGGCCCGTGCGGGAGCTCGCGGACAGCCCCGCCGTCTGACCGGCGCTCAGAACGGGTACCAGCGCACCGTCTCGTCCCCGTCCCGCAGCGACGCCACCCTGCGCTCGAACTCCGCCAGCGCCTCGGGGCCGGCGGGCGCGTGCTGGGCGACCCAGGCGCAGCTCGCCGTCTCCCGGGCGCCGCGCAGCACCGCGCAGCCCTCCCACTCCCGTACGTCCCAGCCGTAGGCCTCGGTGAAGGAGTCGTAGGCGTCGGCGGGCAGGCCGTAGCGGTCGCGGGAGAGGGCCATCACCACCAGATCGTGCTCGCGCAGATCCGCCGAGACGGTCTCCAGGTCGACCAGGACCGGCCCGTCGGGACCCACGTGCACATTGCGCGGCAGCGCGTCGCCGTGGATCGGGCCCGGCGGCAGCTCGGGGACCAGCGCGGCGGCCGCCGCCGCGAAGCCGTCGCGGCGCTCGCGCAGATACGCCGCGTCCGCCGGGTCGATCGCGTCACCGGCGAGCCGCAGCCAGCGTTCCACCCCGGACAGCAGATCCCGGGGCGGCAGACCGAAGGAGGGGGTGGGCAGGGCGTGCACCGACCGCAGCAGTTCGGCCAGATCCCGCGGCTCGGCGGGCCGTACGGCATCGGGCAGCCGGTGCCACACCGTCACCGGGTGCCCCTCCACCAGCAGCGGCTCCGGCCCGGCCGCCCGCACGGCGGGGACACCGGCCTCCGCCAGCCAGCCGGCGATGTCCAGCTCGCGCCGCGCCCGGTCCAGGAGTTCGGCGTCCCGGCCCACCTTCACCACCAGGTCACCGGCGGCGAACACCGCGTTCTCCCCCAGGGCGAGGAGCCGCGCGTCGTGCGCCGCACCGGGCAGCACCCCCGCCCCGGCCAGTACGTCCCGCGCCCTCGCCTCGTCCATCGTCCGCCTCCGTGTCCTGTGCAGGTTCCGGCCAGTCTCGCATTTCCACAGGTCGGGCCCTTGAGAAGATGCCGTACCTCGTCATTGGGCGTTTGGGTGGGAATGCCCGGGACCACGGTCGCCCTGCTCGCCGGACTTGCGGAACACCTCACGCGAGCTCTGCGAGGCGGCGGCGGCGGTGGACGGCGCGGCCGGGTGGCGTCGCTTCCTCACGGCCACCTGGCCGCCCTCAAACTGCCCTCGCGCTTGCGCATGCTCCCGACTGTCCCCTGCGACGGGACGGTCACGGCCGCATCCGCCGGTCCCGGCTATCTCGGGACCGGATCTGGCATGTTGGCGCATACTCACCCCGAATGCGCGCGATGGCGCACGTCGACCCCGGCGACGTGGTCATCGCTGCGAGGCGTAGGCCGCATCCACCTGCATGCAAGGCCGGGGAGGAGAGGAATCGCGTCCTGTGACAGGGATGCGGCGTGTCGCGGTGTCCGGCTTCCGGGCGCGGAGCGCCGCTGTGGTCTTCCCGGCTGAGTCGGGTGGGATCGAATGCGCGTGCCCGTGTTCGTCGATTGGAGTGGCCGTCATGGAAGTGGGGAGCGGGTGTGCGGGTCTCGATCGTATGGTCGTCGGGCAGGGGTGGGTGACCGGAACGAACAGCGAGCATGAGGGGGTGTTGGGGTGGCAGCGGTGAGCAAGACTGGCGGACTGGGGCATGCCCGGTACACCTACCGGCTTCGTGTGTCGTCGGCCGCCCGCACCACGCTGGAAGCGGAGTGGGATCGGTGTCGGTGGATCTGGAACGAATGCGTCGCCAAATCCCGCCAGTTGCACCAGCACAGCAAGGCCACTTCGGACGGCAGGCTGACGTGCGGCCCGGCTTGGCTCGACAAGCTGCTGACCTCGGCCCGTGCCGCGACACCGTGGCTCCATGACGGGGCGAGCGTCCCACAGCAGCAGATCGTCCGGGACTTCGCCAAGTCCCGCTCCAAAGCCCTGAAGGACATCGACAAGCGGCTGCCTGCACGGCAGCGCGCTGGGATGCCGCGCCACAAGAAGAAGCGCGAGGCCCTGCCGACGCTGAACTACACCACCCGGGGTTTCAGGCTGAAGGACGGCCGCCTGCACCTCGCCGGCGGGATCGTCCTGACCGTGGTGTGGTCCCGGGGGCTCCCGGCCGTGCCCTCCTCGGTGCGGGTGTACCAGGACGCGGTGGGGCACTGGTGGGCATCGTTCGTCGTCGCCACGGAGGTGCAGCCGCTGCCTACCACGGGCCGGGTGCTCGGCATCGACTGGGGGGTGAAGGAGACCGCCACCACCACATCCGACGACCACGACCTCCCCCACCCGCAGCACGGGCGCGCGGTTCAGGCAAAGCTGGGCCGGTACGACCGGATGATGGCCCGCCGCAGGCCGAAGAAGGGACAGGCATCGTCGAAGGGCTACCGTGAGGCGAAGAAGTGGCGGGCGAAGACCTACGCCAAGATTGCCCGGCAGCGGCAGGACGCCGCCCGCAAGTGGGCCAAGCGCGTCGTCCGGGACCACGACGCGATCGCCGTGGAGGACTTCCGTCCGAAGTTCCTCGCGAAGACCACCATGGCCCGCAAGGCGGCGGACGCGGCGATCGGAGCCACCAAGACAGCCCTCCTGGAGATGGGCCGCAAGCACGGACGCGATGTGCGTCTCGTCAACCCCGCGCACACCACCATGGACTGCGCGTCGTGCGGTGCGAGAACCAAGCACGCACTCCCTCTTTGGGAACGTACTTACGCCTGCACCACGTGCGGAGCCGTCTCCCCCAGAGACAAGAACTCCGCCCGCGTGATGCTCGTCCGGGCAGGTCTGAACCCGGCTGGTGCCGAGGGCGTAGGACCTCCGGGAGCGCCGCTCCCGCAGGCAGCCTGAGCCAGGAATCCCTTCCCCTTGAGGGAGAGGAGCAGTCAACAAGCAGCCCGCCTTCTACCGGGAGTGCGTCCGCGCCTTCGGCGGGCTGCCCGGCTGGCACCTGGTCCTCCAGGTCGGCAGACTTGTGACCGCCGACGAGCTCGGGGCCGTACCGGAGAACGTCGAAGTGCATCCGTGGGTGCCGCAGTTGACGGTCCTGAAGCAGGCCGACCTGTTCGTCACGCACGCCGGCGCGGGCGGCAGCCAGGAGGGGCTGGCCACGGCGACGCCGATGATCGCCGTACCGCAGGCCGTGGACCAGTTCGGCAACGCGGACATGCTGACCGGGCTCGGGGTGGCGCGGCGGCTGGACACGGCGGCGGCGACCGCCGGGGCGCTGCGGGAGGCCGCCCTCGCGCTCGTCGACGACCCCGAGGTCGCGGGCCGGCTGAGGGACATCCGGGCGGAGATGGCCGAGGAGGGCGGCACCCGACGGGCCGCCGACCTCGTCGAGGCCGCACTGCCCGCCCGGCTCCGGTAGTCCGGACGGGCGCACGACGAGGGCCCGTCGGTTCCCCTGTGACCGACGGGCCCTCCGTTCGTGAAGCCGGGATCAGACGGGCAGCCGCTCGCCCTCGTCGTCGCGCGCCACCCCGCCCGCGACGGCCTCCGGCGACTCGTCGTGCGTCATGTCCGGCAGCCAGCCCAGCCAGCTGGGCAGGTACCAGTTGCGCTCGCCGAGCAGCGCCATCACCGCCGGGAGCAGCACACCCCGGATGATCGTCGCGTCGATCAGCACCGCCGCCGCCAGGCCCACGCCCATCTGCTTCATGGACTGCATGGACAGCGTCCCGAAGATCGCGAACACGGCGACCATGATGACGGCGGCGCTGGTCACGACACCGGCCGTGGTGACGACTCCGTGCTGGATCGCCTCGTTCGTGCTCCGGCCCCGCATCCGCGCCTCACGGATCCGCGACACCACGAACACGTGGTAGTCCATCGACAGACCGAACAGGATCACGAAGAGGAACAGCGGGAGCCAGGTGATGATCGCGCCGACGCCCTCCGCGCCGACCAGTGAGGCGCCCCAGCCGTGCTGGAACACGGCGACCAGGATGCCGTAGGCCGCCCCCACCGACAGCAGGTTGAGCACGATCGAGGTGATCGCGACCGTCAGCGAGCGGAACGACAGCAGCATCAGCAGGAAGGCGAAGACCACCACGAACGCGAAGACCGGGACGACCGAGCCGATCAGCTGGTCGTTGAAGTCCTGGTTGCCCGCGACCTGGCCGGTGATCGGCGCCTCGACGCCGTCGACCTTGCCGAGCGTGTCCGGCCGCACCTCGTCGCGCAGCGTGTCCAGGCTCGCGCCCGCCTTGTCCTGGTCGGAGCCGCCGACCAGCGGGACGTACACGAAGGCGACGTTCTGCGCGTCGTGCAGCTTGATCTCCACCGGGCCGCGCGAGGCGCCCGAGCTGACCGCCTGCTCCTTGAACGCGGCCAGCGCGCCCTTCACCTCGGAGGAGTTGATGTCGTCGGCCTTGACGACGACCGTGGCCGGGTCGGAGCCGCCCGGGAAGGCCTCGTTGAGCCGGTTGTAGGTCTGCACGATGGGCAGCGAGTCGCCGAACTCCTGGTCCAGGGTGAGGTTCTGGGTCTTCATGCCGAGCGCCGGAGCGGCGATGGCGAGCAGCGCGCCGGCCGCGACGACCACGGACACGACGGGCTTCGCGAGCACGCCCTTCAGGACCGCCGACCAGAACCGGCTGCCGTTCTGCCCGTTGTTGCCGTTGGTGCGCCGCCGCAGGAACGGGAGACGGCCCTTCTCCACCCGGTGGCCGAGCAGCGACAGCAGCGCCGGCAGCACGGTCACCGAACCGACCATGGCGACCGCCACCACCATCAGCGAGGCCAGGCCCATCGCCTCGAAGGTGGCGAGCCCGGTGAACAGCATGCCCGCCATCGCCACGCACACGGTGACACCGGAGACGATCACGGCCCGGCCGCTGGTCGCCGCGGCGATCCGCAGAGCGGTCTCCGGGTCCCGGCCCGCGGCCCGCTCCTCGCGCTCTCGGCGCAGGTAGAACAGGCAGTAGTCGACGCCGACGGCGAGACCGACCAGCAGCATCACGGAGCTCGCGGTGTCGTCCATCGGCTGGAAGTGGCTGACGATCGCCATCAGGCCGGTCGTCGCCATGATCGCGGTGAGCGCGAGCGCCACCGGCAGCAGCGCCGCCACCAGCGCGCCGAACGCGATCAGCAGGATGCCCAGCGCGACCGGCACCGCGGAGTACTCGGCCTGCTGGAAGTCGTCGCCGAAGGCGTCGTCGTACTGCTTCATCATGCTGGCGCCGCCGATCTCCTCGATCCGCAGCGACGAGTGGTCCTTCCGCACGCCGTCGACGGCCTTCAGCACCGGCTCGACCCGCTCACCGGCGGTGTCCGAGTCGCCCCGCATGTCGAACTGCACGAGTGCGCTGCGGCCGTCCTTGGAGATCGTGTCCGTGTCGTACGGCGAGGTCACGTCGGTGACCTTGCCGGTCCCCTCCACGGCCTTCACGATCGCGGCGACGGCGGACCGGAACTCCGGGTCCGTGGCCTTGAGCGCCCCGTCCTTCGCCTGGAGGAGCACGGTCTCCCCGGCCGGCTCCTCGATCCCCGCGTCCTCGATGATCTTCGCGGCGGTGTGGGTCTCGCCCCCCAGCTGGTCGCTCTCCTTGACCTCGACCGTGCCCGCCGCCGAGCCGATCCCCATGGCCAGGACGACGAACAGCACCCAGATGCCGACGGCGGCCCATCGGTGGCGTGCACTCCAGCCGCCGGCCCGGGCCGCCAGGCCCCGTACCCGCGTATCTCCATGTGCCATGACGGGCCTGCCCCCTCGTGAGCGGTGGCAGCCCCCTGCCGCCACCTTTCGATTCGAAGGTATGGCGCGGATAAAGCCTTCTCGTCGTGCTGTCCGGTGAAGTGCGGGCCGCCGGGGTCCTCCCCTCGGAGCGGGCCGCCTCACCGCAGGGGAGGAGGTGGGCCCCTACATCTATCCTGCGATCTAGGGGGCCGACCCTAGGCTGAGGGGCATGACGACGATGTACGCGGCCCTGTTGCGCGGGATCAACGTGGGCGGAGCCAGAAAGCTCCCGATGGCCGACCTCCGCACCCTGATGCAGGGGCTCGGCCACCACGACGTCCGCACCTACCTCCAGAGCGGCCAGGCGGTCTTCTCCTCCACCCACGGCGACGAGGAGAGCCTCGCCGCCGAACTCGCCGGAGCCATCGCCCAGCGGTTCGGCTTCGACGTCGACGTCCTCGTCCGCGACCACGCGTACCTGAAGACGGTCGCCGAGGCCTGCCCGTTCCCCGCCGCCGACCTTCAGCCCAAGCAGCTCCACGTCACCTACTTCTCCGCACCCGTCGAAGCCGAACGCTTCGCCGACGTCGACCGGCCCGCCCACCTCCCCGAGGAGTTCCGCCTCGGCGACCGCGCGCTGTACCTGTACGTCCCCGACGGCCTCGGCCGCTCCAAGCTCGCGGAGACGCTGTCGAAGCCCCGCTTCACCAAGGGGCTGGTGGCGACGAGCCGCAACTGGAACACGGTGGTCAAACTGGTGGAGATGACGGGACCGTAGGCTCGTCCCATGCGTTACATCATCATCGGGGCAGGGGCGGTCGGCGGCACCGTCGGCGGACGGCTGGCGGAGGCCGGACAGGAGGTCGTCCTGGTCGCCCGGGGCGCCCACGCGGCCGCGCTCAGGGAGGGCGGGCTGCGGCTGATAGTGCCGCAGGGCGAGCTGACACAGCGGCTCCCCGTGGTGGCCGGGCCGGCGGAACTCGGCGTGCTGCGCGCCGACGACGTCCTCGTCCTCGCCGTGAAGACCCAGGACAGCGAGGCGGCCCTCGGCACCTGGGGCCCCGCCCCGGTCGAGGGCGGCGGCACGGCCGCCGAACAGCTGCCGCTGGTCTGCGCGCAGAACGGGGTCGAGAGCCAGCGCCTGGCCCTGCGCCGCTTCCGGCAGGTGTACGGCGTCTGCGTCTGGCTGCCCTCCACCCATGTCGAACCCGGCGTCGTCTCCGCCGCCGGCAGCCCGCTCACCGGCATCCTCCACCTCGGCCGCCACCCGCACGGCACCGACGACACGGCCCGCCGGATCGCCGCCGACCTGGAGAAGGCGCACTTCGAGGCACCGGTCGTCGAGGACGTGGCCCGCTGGCAGTACGCCAAGCTGCTGTCCAACCTGGGCAACGCGCTGGAGGCGGTGGCCGGCGGCCTGGGCGGCGATCCGCAGGCCGAGACGTTGTTCGCCCGGGTCCGGGCGGAGGGCGCCGCCGTGCTGGACGCGGCGGGCATCGCGCACGCCGGCCCCGAGGAACAGCGCGCCGTGCGCGGCGACAAGGTCACCCTCGTCCCCCTCGACGGGGTCCCGCGCGGCGGCGGCTCCTCCTGGCAGTCCCTCACCCGGGGCGCCGGCACGATCGAGGCCGACTACCTCAACGGCGAGATCGCCCTCCTCGGCCGGCTGCACGGCGTACCGACCCCGCTGAACGAACTCCTCCAACGCCTGGCGAACGAGTCCGCGCGGGAGCGGAGGGCGCCGGGGGCGCTGGGGGTGGCGGAGCTGGTGCGCCTGGCCGACGCCGTCAGCGGCTGAGCAGCGCCGCGCTCACGCTCGGATGCCGCAGATAGTCCAGCACACCGTGCGGCCACCACGGCGCGATGCTGACGTCCGGCAGCTGCTCCACCTCCGGGAAGACCCGGGCCAGTTCACCCTTCGGTACGGCGACGAAGTCCCCGACGTCGGCGAGGTTCACCCACCGCCGCACATTCCCCGGCTTCGCGCCGAAACCGTCCCGTGGCGCGGGGGCGAGCCGGTGGAAGATCGCGTGGGGGAGGGCGAGGGGCGAGCCGAGCGTGAGGAACAGCCGGACGTCGAGGTCGTCGCCGAGGGCGTGGAGCGCCTCGTACGCCACCACACTGCCGAGCGAATGGGCGACGACGACGTCGGGGCGGTGGCGCAGAAGGGCTTCGCGCACGCGATCGAGCACGGCCGCCCGCCGGTCGGCGAAGTACCGGGCGACCTCGGGGAAGGCCAGCTTGACCGCCTTCTCGACCACCACCGGGTTCTCCCCGCAGCGCCGGGCGACCTCCCCGCAGATCCAGCGCAGCCAGCCGGTGGCCCGCCCCTGCACCCCGTCCGGTGCGACACCCCAGGCGGCGGCCCACTGCTCGACCAGCGCCACCTCGGCGTCGTCCAGCTCCTCACCCTGCCGCTCGCTGCGGAGCAGGTCCGCGTAGTAGGCGGTCTCCAGATCGAGGGAGGGGAGCGCGGCGCCGAGGGCGCCCTGCCAGTCGGCACGCAGTCGCTTCGCGCCGAGGGCGGGGGTGGTGTCGGCGGCTTTGTAGTTACGGACGCCGTGGATGCCTAGGGTGCGGGTCATGCGGGGGTGTCCTTCGGGGGGTCGGTGGGGAGGGCGAAGGTGGCGAGGGCGCCGTTGACGACGGCGTAGAGGTGGTGGGGGCCGGCGAAGCCGTAGGCCCTGGGGATGTCGGGAAGCGGAACACGCAGGCAGGGGTGGAGTGTCGCGGTCTCCCAGACCATGAGGACGGGGGTGTCCTGCTCCAGGAAGGCGAGGGCCATGAGCGTGCTGTCGTGGGAGAACGTGAGCGATGCCGACCGTCCCCGCCCGCCGATGGGCAGGACGTCGGGCTGCGGCAGCACATCTGCCGAGCCGAGCCGGAACACATACGCGTGCAGGTGGTCCAACGCTGCCAGGGTGCGACCGTCGGGAGAGACGAAGAGCTCGTACGCGCCGCGGCCCAGGGCCATACGGGCGAGCGTGCGGCCCGTGGCCGGGTCGCGGAGCAGCAGCAGTCTGCTCGCGGGTTCATGGACGGCGATGAACGGGGCGGTGGGGGAGCCGGCGACGGCTTCCTCCTCGAACTGCGACACCTCGGGGGACTGCAGCTCCTGGGAGAAGTCCTTCCAGAGCGCGAGGCGTCCAGCGCTGTCGCCGCTGACGAGTACACCCGTGACCGGGTGCACGGCCATGGCGGTGACCGAGTCGCCGCTCTGCGGCCGATCGAGCACGCGCGCCGCCGCCACGTCCACGATGTCCAGTGACCCCCAGCCGCCGACGACCAGCAGCGAGCCGTCGGGCGTGAAGGCGATCTCCGAGCCGTCTCCGTCCCTCAGGTCGATGTCCGCCACGTGCTCGCGCGTTGCGGCGGAACGAAGCGACACAGCGCGACGGGAGGTCGTGGCGAGCAAGCGGCCGTCGGGAGAGAAAGCGGCGGCGTGGGCGTTCGTGCGGCTGATCGACGTCCATCGGTCGTCCTCGGACTCCCAGAGCGTGACCCCGGCGGTGCCGCACGCGACGAGGAGACGCCCGTCCGGGCTGAAGGCCACATCGTGGACCTCCTCCACGTCCTCCACATCCTCGCCCGGCTCCCGGCGGGCACGCTCCACCGGACGGCCGTCGACGATGTCCCACACGGAGACGCCCTGTTCCCTGCTGCCGACCGCGAGCCGACGCCCGTCGGGAGAGAAAGACAGCGCTGTGGCGGTACCGGTCCGGCATTCCCATGGCGGTCCGGCGAACACCTGGTGGTGCACATCCCACAACTGGACGCTCCGGCGGAAGGACGACTTCGCGATGGCGAGCAGCCGACCGTCGGGAGAGAACGCGATCGTCTTGACGGTGGCGGATCCCCCTCGGCCGATCCGAGGGGCGATCGGCTTCCAGGTCTCGGTTTCCAGCAGCTCGATTCCGCTCCAGGTGGTGACGGCCAGGAGACCGCCGTCCGGAGAGAAGGAGACATGGTCGACTCTGCTTTGGGAATGGTCGACGAAGCGGTTGCCGGACACAGCCGTGCCGCCCTCCGCCCACCCGAGGGCGTACGCCGCCGACTCCGGCCGTACCGCGAGCTGGCGGGCGATGTCGGCGAACACCCGCCGCAGTTCGCCGAGTCCCAGGCGTTGCGCGTCGAAGGCGAACACGGCCGCCCGGTCGGAGGCACTGCGGAGCCGGGCGTGGGTCCGCCACGAGGCGCTGAGCAGCCGCATGCTGTTCTTCGCCGGTTCGCTCCGGACGAGGTCCATCGCCCGGTGGTCCTCCCGCAGATCGAAGCGGACGAGGAAGTACGGGTCGGTGAGCAGCGCCTCCGCCTGGGCCGCCGAGCCGGCCTGTGCGGCGTGCCCCAGGGCGTGGCGCAGCACGTACGGCTCGTCGTCGGCGGCCTCCCACGGATCCTCGCCGTCGTCCCCACCCCCGGTGAAGGGCTGGATGAGCTCGGCGAGGAGCCGCGTCTCGAGGGCGGCTCCCGCCGCCTCGTCCAGCGGATCCTCGCTCACGGGGTGGCTCCGCAGATAGTCGACCAGCCCCTGGTGGAAGAGCCGGTACAGGGTTTCCCCGCTCTGCGGGTCCGTGCCATAGCGCAGGTACGGCGACGCCTCCCACAGGGTGTTCCGCAGCTCCTCGTCGTCGATGTCCTCGCAGTCCGAGGCACGCAGACAGCGACGCAGCACCCTGCGCGGCATTCCGTCGCCGCGGGACCGGGCCAGCACGGCGAGCACGGCCCGCAGGGCGGGGAAGTCCTGGCGCCGGGTGGTCAGGATCGACTCCAGCAGGGACGGCAGATCCGCGGACGCCGCCTTCGCGTACGCGCCGGCGCCCGCCTCGTCCTGCGGAGGGTGCTTGAGGGTGAGCAGGAAGTGCACGTACAGACCGGCGAGGAGGAAGGGGCCCCAGGGCTCGCTCGGGCGGGCGCCGCGGACGATGTACCGCGCTCCCCGCTTCGCCAGGACGTCGACGAACTCGGCCGGTGCGCCGGTGGCGTAGGCCTCCCGGGCCCGCAGCATGGAGCGGATGTACCGCTGCACGTCGTCTTCCACCGTGAGGGGCGAGGCCGTGTCCAGGTCGATGCCCTCGCTCAGGACGTGGGTCACCTCTTCGAGGGCGTGCAGCGCGGTGACGACCTCACGCCGGCCGCCGAGCAGGATCCTGCACGGCCTCGCACCGGTGCCCCGGACCGGCGCGAGAAGGTCGGCCACGAGACGCAGTACCTCCTGGGGTTCGCCGCTCTCGTCGACCGCGTCGATCACGAGGAGACGGTCCCCGCCCTCCTCGGCGAGCGCCCTGCTCAGCCGACGGGCGTTCCAGGGAACCGAGGTCGCGCCGTCGGCGCTTCCCTCCGCGACCTCCCGCTCCAGCCCCGCCACCGAGGCGATCGCCTCCACCACCTGCTGCGCACTCCGCTGCCGCGCATGCACCGCCACCACCCCCGGCACCTCGGGCAGTTCCCGCCCCGCCGACTCCCACAGCTCCCGGAACCGCTGCCGCAGCGCGGGATCGGCGGCGCAGACGATCACCCCCAGCAGCCCCGACTTGCCGGCCCCCGCCGCGCCCGTGACCGTCAGCAGCGGGCCGTCCCCCGCCAACCACCGTGTGTACTGCTCCAGTTCCGCCGCCCGTCCCGAGAAGAACCCGGCGCCGGTGTCGGTCGGGACGAGTCCGCGTCCCGACGCTCGGTCGGCGAAGTAGGCCGAGTCGTCGACCTGTTGGTCTCCCGACCCGGAGGCGTCCCCGGTGCCCTCGCCGGGCACGTACCCCAACGACCTCTGCCGCAGCTGCCGTTGTTCATCGGTCAGCCCCACCAGCCGCGGGTTCGGCAGGAACGGCCAGTCCGCGTCGCCCTGTTCGACATGGAAGCCCAGCGACAGCCGCAGCCCCGCCGAGTCCTTGCGGTTGACCCGGATCACCTCGCGCACGAACCGGCCGAAGGAGACCGACTCCTCGTCGAGCGCGAAGTCCCGGTCCGCAAGCCGGTGCAGGGCGGCGGCGACCCACCCGCTGAACCGCCCCCGCTCGGTCGGCGTGTCCGCGACGCACGCCCCCAGCGCCCACACCCCCCGCTCCACGTCCAGTTCGGTGAACGGCTGCCGTCCCGTCGCTGTCCCCGCCGAGCACGTGTCCACCAGGAAGACCACCCGCCGCCGGTTCCCGCCCCGCCCCACCTCCTGCTGGGCCTTCTCGATCCAGCGGTCGACGTCCACCTCACGGTCGTCGCGCGCGACGAACGACAGCCGGGATCCACGGTCCACCCGGCCGTGCCCGACGAGGTGGACGACGATCACATCGGCGGGCCCCGGTTCCTTGACCAGGCGGCGGCGCAGCAGTGTCTCGATCTCGTCCTCGTCCAGGTCGAGGGCGGTCGCGACGTCGGCGTTCAGCCGGTCGAAGGCCTTGGCGACCTCCTCCACCCGCCCCGCGACGAAACCGAGCTCCTCCTCCGTGCCGCCCTCGTCGAAACTCCCCACCCCGATCGACAGCACCGACACCCGCGGAGCACGCCGCCCTTCGGCCGCCCCGCCAGCAGACTCGTCCACCACGATCTCCCCCGCGCACCGTACGGACCCACGACCGCCCGGAGGGCCACACCCCCCGGCACGACCTCCCGACGCTACCGGATCCCCTTCCCCCTCACACCCCGTCAGCCGGAAGCGACCGACTCCGGCTCACCACCACCCCCGGACTTCCGTATGCGGCTGCCCTGGGCCGGCACGAGCATCACCGGACGCGGCCTGCTCCCGCCGCCGACGCCCATCTCCCCGGCCCGCGGCCCGACCCCCTGTCCGGAACCCCGCCCGGTCACCGACGACACCCAGGCCGCTGTCGTCCGCTCAGGCCCCGACCGCCGCCAGCGTCGGCACCCGTGCCGTGTCGTACCGTTCCAGCAGCAGCCGTGCCACCTCGGGCGCCGGGCCCAGGACCTCGGCCAGGACGTCCGCTTCCGTCGCGCCGCGGGCGATGCGGTCCGGGAGGAAGCCGGGTGCCAGGACGTACGGCGCGACGGCGACCCGCGCACAGCCCAGCTCCCGCAGGGCGCGCACCGCGTCCTCGGTGCGCGGCAGGGATGCGGAGGCGAACGCAGGCCGCACGGCGCACCAACCGGTGTGCCGCCACTCCCGCGCGATTGCTGCGATCACTGCGATCGCCTCCGGGTCCGTGGACCCCGCCGAGGCCAGCACGACCCCGGTCGAGGACTTGTCGGCGGGCGTCAGGCCCGCCTCGTACAGCCGCCGGTCCAGCGCCCGCAGCAGCAGCGGCGACGGGCCGAGCACCTCGGCCTGCCGGATCCGCAGTTGCGGCGGCGCGTCCCGGAGGACCGCCGGGATGTCCGCCTTCGCGTGGAAGGCGCGGGTGAGCAGCAGCGGGAGGGCGACGACGTCGCGTACGCCCTCGGCCGCCAGGGACTCCAGCACTCCCTGCACGGAGGGGACGTTGAAGTCCAGGAAGCCGGTCTCCACGCGCAGCCCCGGCCGCAGCGACCGCACCCGCCCTACGAGGGCGTGCACCGTCGCGGCGTGCCGCGGATCGCGGCTGCCGTGGGCGATGACGAGGAGGACCGGCCCGGTGCGCATCCTGCGGATCAGCCCCTCACCAGCAGGCCGCGGCTGCGCAGCACCCACCGCTCCAGCGGGCTGAAGATCAGCAGGTCGATGGCGATGCCGACGAACAGGATGAGCAGGATCGCCTCGAACACCATCCCCATGTCGCTGGCGTTACGGCCGTTCTCCAGCAGCTGGCCGAGGCCCACGCCGAGGTCGGGGAAGGACGCGATGATCTCCGCCGCCATCAGCGACCGCCACGAGAACGCCCAGCCCTGCTTCAGACCGGCCACATAGCCCGGCAGCGCGGCCGGCAGCGTGATGTAGATCGTGCCCTTGACGCCCGTCGCGCCCATGGTGCGGCCGGCCCGCAGGAACAGCGGCGGCACCTGGTCGACGCCGGACACCAGCCCGTTGGCGATCGAGGGGACCGCGCCGAGCAGGATCACCGCGTACATCATCGAGTTGTTCAGACCCAGCCACAGCACGGCCGGCGGCACCCACGCCACCGACGGCAGGGACTGGAGCCCGGACAGGATCGGGCCGATCGCCGCCCGGACGAACTTCACCCGCGCCACCAGCAGCCCCAGCGGGGTGCCGATGGCGAGCGCGAAGAGGAAGCCGAGCAGACCGCGCGAGACGCTGGTCCAGATGTAGCCGAGCAGCTTGCCCTCGAGCCAGGCGGTCTTCAGCGTCTGCCAGACGTCCCCGGGGGCCACCAGCTTGGTCGGGTCGTCGACGACCTTGAACGCGATCTGCCAGACGACCAGCAGCAGCGCGGTCGCCAGGATCGGCGGCAGGATCTTGTCCACGAAGGTGCGCGCGAACGGCGTCCGGCCGGTGGTGGTGACACCGTCCAGCGCGTCGAGACCGGCCTCGACGCTCCCGGAGTCGGCGGCGGACTTCGTCTCAGTGCTGGCCATGACGGCGGATCTCCCCACGCAGGACATCGGTGATTTCCAGGGACAGTTCCGCCACGGGCGCGTCCTCGATACGGCGCGGCTGCGGGATGTCGACCACCCACTCGCGCGCGATCCGGCCGGGCCGGGACGACAGCAGGATCACCCGCTGGGCGAGCCGCACCGCCTCGCGCACATTGTGCGTGACGAACAGGACCGACAGGCCCGTCTCCGTCCAGATCCGGGTGAGCTCGTCGTGCAGCACATCCCGGGTGATGGCGTCGAGCGCCGCGAACGGCTCGTCCATCAGCAGCAGTTGGCTCTCCTGGGCGAGCGCGCGGGCCATCGCCACCCGCTGCCGCATACCGCCGGACAGCTCGTGCACCCGCTTGCCGTACGCGCCCTTCAGCCGGACGAGTTCGAGCAGCTCCTCGGCGCGGCCGCGCCGGTCGTTCTTGGCGACTCCCCTGAGCTTCAGGGCGAGTTCGATGTTCTTGCCGGCGGTGAGCCAGGGGAACAGGGCGTGCTCCTGGAACATCAGCGCCGGACGGCCGTCGGTCGTGATCGACCCGGCGGAGGGCTGGTCAAGGCCGGCCACCAGGTTCAGCAGCGTCGACTTGCCGCAGCCCGAGGCCCCCAGGAGGGTGACGAACTCACCCGGCGCGACATCGAGGGTGATGTCGTCCAGGACGAGCTGCTGCCCGCCCGGGCCCGCGAAGGACTTCGAGACGTGGTCGAGGCGCGCCGCGTACTCCACCGTTTCGGCGGCCTTGGCGAGGGTCGTGCTCATGGTCGTCACCTCCTGGGAACTCATCGGAACTTCGGTCAGCTGCCGCTCACGCCGAGACCGGCGTCGTCGACCGCGGTCTCACCCGCGGCCTTGAGGACCTTGTTCAGGATCGACAGGTCGTAGATGCCCTTGAGGTCGGGCTTCTCCAGCAGGCCCGCCTTGACGGCGTGCTCCGCCTCGGTGCTGAGGGTGGAGGCCAGCGGGTCGTTGATGAACTGGATCGACTTCCACGCCGGGTCCAGGACGTCCGTCGGCAGCGCCTTGCCGGAGTCCGCCTCCAGCTGCTTGTTCGCCGCCGCCTTCGCCTCGTCCGGGTTGGCGTTGATCCACTTGTTGGTGTCGACCGAGCCCTTCAGCACGGCCTCGACGACCTTCGGGTGCTCGGTGAGGAACTTCTGCGACACGATGATGTTCGTGATCACGAACTTCTGGTCGGGCCACAGCGTCGACTCGTCGAGGAGCACCTTGCCGCCCTCGGCGACCAGCTTCGACGCGGTCGGCTCCGGCACCCACGCCCCGTCGATCGAGCCCGCCTTGAACGCGTCCGGGGTCACCTTGTTGTCGCTGCGGACGACGGTGACGTCGCCCTTGCCGCTCTGCGCGTCGACCTTCCAGCCCTGGTCGGCGATCCAGTTGAGGAACGCCACGTCCTGGGTGTTGCCGAGCTGAGGCGTGGCGATCTTCTTGCCCTTGACGTCCTTGAGGGACTTGACCTTGTCCGGGTTCACGACGAGCTTCACGCCGCCGGAGGCCGAACCGCCGATGATCCTCAGGGACTTGCCGTCGGACTTGGTGTAGCCGTTGATCGCGGGGGAGGGGCCGATCCAGCCGATGTCGATGGACCCGGCGTTCAGTGCCTCGATCTCCGAGGGACCGGCGTTGAAGGTGGCGTACGAAGCCTTCGTGGCGCCCAGCGCCTTCTGGAAGATGCCCTGCTCACGGCCGACCAGAGCGGTCGCGTGGGTCAGGTTGCCGAAGTAACCGATCTTGACGGTGTCGAGCCCGTCGATCTTCTCCGCCCCGGCGGCGACCTTCTCGTTCTTGTTGGTGTCCTTGGCCTCGGACCCGTAGCCGCAGGCGGCGAGGGTGAGGAGGGGGAGAGCGGCTACGGCGGCGAGGCCGCGGCGAAGAAGCGTTGAGCGGGTCGAGCGGGTTGAACGGCTGGCAGGCACGGGAGGGGTTCCTCTCGTTGGCCCGGCGGTCACGGTCTTTCAGGTCGTGGCCGGGTAATCGGCAAAGGGTCTTCGTCGCTTCCGGGACGTCGGGTGGGGGGACGGGGCGCGCAGGCAGTGCGCGTACGTCAACGCACACATCGCGCCACTCCGCCCTGTCCGCTGCCGAGGGCGCCGCTGCCGACCCGGCCGCCCTCCTTCGCGAACGACCCGTAGAAATCCGTGGAGTTCATGATCAGAAGTCCCAGCCGTCGTCGTCGGACTCGTCCTTGACGGGCTCGGGGGAGGCGAACGACTCGCCGACCATGCCGGCGGTCAGCGTCGTGCCGTCCGCCGGATCGATCAGGATGAACGATCCCGTACGGCGCGAATCCGCGTAGGAGTCCACCGGCAGCGGCTCCGCGGTGCGGATCTTCACCCGGCCGATGTCGTTGGCGGCGAGCTGTCCCGGGTGCGGGTGCAGGGACAGGTCGTCGAGCGTGAGCCGGGACGGGATGTCCTTGACGATCGCCTTGACCGTGCGGGTGCCGTGCTTGATCAGCACCCGGTGACCGACGGTCAGCGGCTGGTCGGCGACATGGCACACCGTCGCCTCCACGTCCTGCGTGGTCGCGGGCGCGTCCTTGCTGGGCACGATCAGATCACCGCGCGAGACGTCGATGTCGTCGGCGAGCAGCACGGTCACCGACTGCGTCGTCCACGCCACGTCCACCGGCGCGCCCAGCAGGTCGATCCCGGAGATCGTCGAGGTGCGGCCGGACGGCAGGACCGTGACCGGGTCGCCCACCCGGAAGGTGCCGGCGGCGATCTGGCCCGCGTAGCCCCGGTAGTCGGGGTGCTCGGCGGTCTGCGGCCGGATCACGTACTGCACGGGCAGCCGGGCGTGGCAGTGCGCCAGGTCGTGGCTGACGGGGACGGTCTCCAGGTGCTCCAGGACCGTCGGGCCGCCGTACCAGTCCATGGTGGCGGAGGGCTCCACCACGTTGTCGCCGGCGAGCGCGGAGATCGGGATCGCGGTGATCTCCGGGACGCCCAGCTCGGTCGCGTACGCCGTGAACTCCTCGGCGATCGCCGCGAACACGGACTCCCGGTAGTCGACCAGGTCCATCTTGTTGACGGCGAGGACGACGTGCGGGACGCGCAGCAGGGCCGCGATCGCCGCGTGCCGGCGGGTCTGCTCGACGACGCCGTTGCGGGCGTCGACCAGGATCACCGTCAGCTCGGCCGTGGAGGCACCCGTGACCATGTTGCGGGTGTACTGCACATGGCCGGGCGTGTCGGCGAGGATGAACCGTCGCTTCGTCGTCGCGAAGTAGCGGTAGGCCACGTCGATGGTGATGCCCTGCTCGCGCTCGGCGCGCAGCCCGTCGGTGAGGAGGGCGAGGTCGGGGCCCTCCTGGCCGCGGCCGGCCGAGGCGCGCTCCACGGCCTCCAGCTGGTCGGTGAGGACCGACTTGGAGTCGTGCAGCAGCCGGCCGACGAGGGTGGACTTGCCGTCGTCGACGGAGCCGGCGGTGGCGAACCGCAGCAGCGTGGTGGCCGAGAGCTCCTCGGCGGTGATCGTGCTCATGGCTAGAAGTACCCCTCGCGCTTGCGGTCTTCCATCGCGGCCTCGGACATCTTGTCGTCGGCGCGGGTGGCGCCGCGCTCGGTGAGCCGGGAGGCGGCGATCTCGGCGATGACCTGGTCCAGGGTCACCGCGTCGGAGTCGACGGCACCGGTGCAGGACATGTCACCGACGGTCCGGTAGCGCACGAGGCGCTTCTCGACGGTCTCGCCGTCCTTGGGACCGCCCCACTCACCGGCGGTCAGCCACATCCCGGACCGCTGGAACACCTCCCGCTCGTGCGCGAAGTAGATGTCGGGCAGCTCGATGTCCTCGCGGGCGATGTACTGCCAGACGTCGAGCTCGGTCCAGTTGGACAGCGGGAACACGCGGACGTGTTCGCCGGGCGCGTGGCGGCCGTTGTACAGGTTCCACAGCTCGGGCCGCTGCCGGCGCGGGTCCCACTGGGAGAACTCGTCGCG
>NZ_JBEXXE010000065.1:0-47815 GCF_040630255.1 Streptomyces sp. NPDC005820 | reverse complement strand
TCGCAGCCAGGACGTCCTCGATCCCCTCCGGTCTCCCCATACCAGAACAACGAGCCCCACAGCTGGAAGCCACGACTTGTTTCCCGGCAGGCCCTAAGCCCGTCGGGACCGACCGAGCACCGACGGTTCACCGACCGGCCGTTACCTGCCAGCGGTCGATCACCTCGCGGTCCTGGACGCCGGAGGCCGAGCCCCATCGCCTCCGCGGCGCTCCGAACAGACGGTGCCGCGGGGATCCGACGCCGAACTCCCGTACTCGGGGTCAGCTGCGCAGCTCCGTCAGCCGCGCCAGGTCGTCGCGCACCGACTCCCGCTCCCCCGCGGTGAGGCGGACGGCGGTGGCCCGGTCGAGCGTGGACGCCGCCGTCGCCTCGTCCCCGAGCCGCCCGGCCACCTCCGCCCGCAGCACCAGCAGACGGAACAGCTGCACGGGCGTGGGCCGCTCGTCCTCGATCCGCAGCACACGGTCGATGGTCCGCGCGGCGGCCAGCGGGTCCTCCTTCGAGTCCGCGAACAGGTACGCGTGATGCAGGGCCCGGGCGAAGGTCTCCGTGGGGGCGGGCCGGTGGTGAGGGTCCGGGCTCGTCTCCTGGCCGATGCGCAGACAGTTGCCGCCGGGATCGGTGACGAGGAACTGGCGCACACCGTGGGAGGTGTCCCTCGGCGTCCCGATGCGCGGCAGTCCCCGGGTCGGGACGCGCCCGTACGCCGCCCCGAGCCCGGCCCGGAAGGCCTCGTACAGCCCGTCGACGTCGTCGGTGCGGATGAGGCACGTGCTGTACGACGTGGTCGGCTCGTACCGCTTCATCGCGAAGAAGTGCAGCTGAATGCCACCGCGCTCGACGACGGCGTACGGATTGGGGCTGCTCTGGCGGAACGTCACCTCGAACCCGAGCGCGGTGTAGAAGTCGAGGACGGGCTGGAGGGTTCGGCACGGCAGGATCGGAATCGTCGTTTCACCCATGCCCCCAGTCTAGTCAAACTTGAATAGTAGGTGGGGGGATCGGACGACCCCGGATGCAGTAACGTCAAGCCGTGACGGATCACACCACCGGAGAGAGCGCGGGCCGAGGGCCCGCGGGCGGGGGCAGGCGGCGGCGCGGCGTCGCGGGCCGGGACAAGCCCGCCACCATCCGCGAGGTCGCCGCCAGGGCGGGCGTGTCGGTGGCCACCGTGTCCCGGACGCTGGCCGGGAACTACCCGGTCTCCGAGGAGACCCGGGCCCGGGTGACGGCGGCGGTCGACGCGCTCCACTACGTGGTGAACGTGCACGCCAAGGCGCTCTCCGGCAGGGTTCCCGGCCCGGTCGCGCTGGTCCTCCACGACATCACCGGCCCGTCCCTCGCCCATGTGGCGGCCGGCGTGGAGCAGGAGGCGGCGACGCGCGGCCGGCTGAGCCTGGTCTGCGCCACGCACGGCGATCCGGCCCGCGAGAACGACCTCGTGCAGCTGATGCGCGAGCAGCACGCCGCCGCGGTGGTGCTCGTCGGCGGCGCGGAGGTCGACGACGCGTACCACGAGCGCATGGCCGGCTACGCGCACGGCCTCGCCTCGGCGGGGTCGCGGCTGGTCCTGGTCGGCCGGCCGCCGCTGCCCGGCGACGTGCCGGCCACCGTGATCGAGTACGACAACCGCGGCGGCGCCTTCCAGGCCGCCACCCATCTGCTCACCGCCGGACACCGGCGCGTGCTGTTCCTCGGCGGCGAGACCCGGTTCGCCACCGCCCAGCAGCGCCGGGCCGGGCACCTGGACGCGCTGCGTGCGCACGGGGTGCCGTACGAGGAGGAACTGGACGTCCCGGGTCCGTACACCCGCACCTCCGGCTATCTGCGCACCCGTGACGCCCTGCGCGCGGGGCTGGAGTTCACGGCCGTCTTCGCCGGCACCGACATGGTGGCCCTCGGGGCGCTGGCCGCGCTGCGCGAGGCCGGGCTGAGCGTCCCGGGCGACATCTCCCTGGTCGGCTACGACGACGTGCCCTTCGCGGCGGACCTCACCCCCGCCCTGACCACCGTCCGCGTCCCGTACGAGGATCTCGGCCGGTCGGCCGTGCGGCTGGCGCTGGAGCGGGAGGAGCGGGTCTCCGGGGACGACCATGTGGTGCTGAGCACCCAGCTGGTGATCCGGCAGTCGGCGGCCGCCCGGGGCTGACCCGGCGGCGGCCCCCGCGCCTGCCGGACCGACCGTTCCCGAGCCTTCCGAGCGGCCCGCGCCTTGCGGGCCGCTTTTTCACGCCGTAATGTGCGGAGCCGAGTCAACAGTAAACGTTTTCTGCGCCCTGCCGCGCAAGAGTACGGAGGTGGGTCCGCTGAGCACCCGACACATCACCGGGCCGGTCGGTCCGGGGCCGGAGTCGGTCACCGTTCTGTCTCCGGTCCCCCGGGCCCGTATCGAGGGCGGATTCTGGGCGCGGCGCCGGGCGACCAACGCGGAGGTCTCCGTGCCCGAGGGGCCGCGGCGGCTGGAGGAGGCCGGGAACCTGGCCAATCTGCGGGCGGCCGCCGATCGGGAAGGGGCCGGCCGGGAAGGGTCCGATCGGGAGGGGGCCGTCCCGCCGGGCTTCGCGGGCGACTTCCAGTTCCAGGACTCCGATGTCCACAAGTGGCTGGAGGCCGCCTGCTGGCAGCTGGCGGACACGCCCGACGACGGGCTCGCCGCCGAGGTGGAGCGGATCGTGGGCCTGGTCGCCGCCGCCCAGCGCGAGGACGGCTATCTGCAGACGTACTACCAGCTCGGCGGCGGTGAGCCGTGGACCGAGCTGGGCTGGGGCCACGAGCTGTACTGCGCGGGCCATCTGATGCAGGCGGCGGTGGCCCACCATCGGGTGACCGGTTCGCGGCGGCTCCTCGACGTGGCCCGCCGGCTCGCCGACCACATCGGCTCGGTGTTCGGGCCGGGCCGGCGGCTGGACGGGGTGTGCGGCCACCCGGAGGTGGAGACCGCGCTGGTCGAGCTGTACCGGACGACCGGCGAGCGGCGCCATCTGGAGCTGGCCGGCCACTTCCTGGACCGGCGCGGGCACGGCACCCTGTCGGCGGGCGCCGACCGGGGCCACGACCGCGACCCCGGGCCGGAGTACTGGCAGGACCACACACCGGTGCGCGAGGCGGACGAGGTGACCGGTCATGCCGTACGGCAGCTCTATCTGCTGGCCGGGGCCGCCGACCTCGCGGCCGAGACGGGCGACGCGGGACTGCGCGCGGCCCTGGAGCGGCTCTGGGCGGACATGGTGGCGGGCAAGACGTACCTCACGGGGGGCGTGGGTTCCCGGCACGACTGGGAGGCCTTCGGCGACGGACACGAACTGCCCGCCGACCGCGCCTACACCGAGACCTGTGCCGCCATCGCCTCGATCCACTTCTCCTGGCGGATGGCGCTGCTGACGGGCGAGGCGCGCTACTCGGACCTCGTGGAGCGGACCCTGTTCAACGGTTTCCTCGGCGGAGTCGGCCTGGACGGACTGACCTGGCTGTACGTCAATCCGCTGCACCGGCGCTCCCGTGCGCACGAGCGGCCGGGCGACCAGGCGGCGGAGCGCACCCGGTGGTTCCGCTGCGCCTGCTGCCCGCCGAACGCGATGCGGCTGCTGGCGTCGCTGCCGCACTACGTCGCCTCCACCGACGGGGGCGGCGGGCTCCAGCTCCACCAGTACGCCACCGGGGAGTACGGCGGTGAGGGCCTCGTCGTCCGGGTGGAGAGCGCCTATCCGTGGCAGGGCGCGGTGACGGTGACGGTCGTGGCGGCGCCCAAGGCCGAGCGCACGCTGTCGCTGCGGCTGCCGGCCTGGTGCGCGGACCACGCCCTGACGGTGAACGGCACCTCCGCCGAGACCCCCGCACGGCAGGGATGGCTCGAGGTCACGAGGGCCTTCGAACCGGGTGACACCGTACGGCTGGACCTCCCCCTCGTGCCCCGGCTGACCCGGCCGCATCCGCGGGTCGACGCGGTGCGCGGCTGTGTCGCCCTGGAGCGGGGGCCGCTGGTGTACTGCCTGGAGCAGACCGACCAGCCGGACCGTGCCGACCTCGACGGGCTCACCCTGGATCCGTCCGGACCGGTGACCGAGCGGGAGCGGCCCGACCTGCTGGGCGGGGTGGTCACCCTGACGGCGGCGGGCCACCGGCATTCGGCCGACCCGGCCGGCCCGGACGGCTGGTGGCCGTACGGACCGGCGGACGCGGCACCGGCCCCGGTGGGGGCGGCCGTCGAGCTGACGGCGGTGCCGTACTACGCCTGGGCGAACCGGGGTGCGGGCGGCATGCGGGTCTGGATGCCGGTCACCGCGGCCGGATAGGGCCCCTCAGGCCGAGGTCTCCGGGCGGCCGGGCTGCGCCCAGTGGGTGTGGAAGGCGCCGGGGCGGTCGGTACGGCCGTAGGTGTGGGCGCCGAAGTAGTCGCGCTGGCCCTGGAGCAGGGCGGCGGGGAGCCGGCCGGCGCGCAGGGTGTCGTAGTGGGCGAGCGCCGCGGAGAAGGCGGGGACGGGGATGCCCCGGCGGGCGGCGGAGGCGACCGTCTCGCGCCACGGCACCTGCGCGTCGGTGATCTCCATGGCGAACTCCATCTCGCCGAGGAGGCTGACCAGTTCGGAGTCGGCGGCGTACGCGGCGCGGATGCGGTCGAGGAAGGAGGCGCGGATGATGCAGCCGCCGCGCCAGATCTTGGCGACCGCGCCCAGGTCGATCTTCCAGCCGTACTCGGCGGCCGCGTCCTGGATCATCTTCCAGCCCTGGTCGTAGGCGATGACCTTGCTGGCGTACAGGGCGTGTTCGACCTGGGAGGTGAAGCGGGCGGCCTCGGTGCGGCTGAGCGCGGGGGTGGTGCCGCCGGGCAGCCCGGCGTAGGCGGCGCGCAGCTCGCGCTGGCCGGAGGCGGCGCGGGCGAAGGTGGCCTGGGCGATGGCGGTGACCGGGGAGCCCAGGTCCAGGGCGGTCTGCACGGTCCAGCGGCCGGTGCCCTTCTGGCCGGCCGCGTCGGTGACGATGTCGACGAACGCGAGGCCGGTGGTGGCGTCGGTGTGGGCGAGGACCTCGGCGGTGATCTCGATCAGGTAGGAGCCGAGGCGGCCCTCGTTCCAGGTGCGGAAGACGTCGGCGATCTCGGCGGGGGTGTAGCCGGCGACCTGGCGCAGCAGGTCGTACGCCTCGGCGATGAGCTGCATGTCGGCGTACTCGATGCCGTTGTGGACCATCTTGACGAAGTGTCCGGCGCCGTCGGTGCCGACATGGGCGGCGCAGGGCTCGCCGTCGATCTTCGCGCTGATGGACTCGAACATCGGGCCGAGGACGTCGTACGACTCACCGGACCCGCCGACCATGATCGACGGCCCGTGCAGGGCGCCCTCCTCGCCGCCGGAGACTCCGGTGCCGACGAAGTGGAGGCCCTTCTCGCGCAGGGCGGCCTCGCGGCGGCGGGTGTCGGCGAAGTGGGCGTTGCCCCCGTCGATGATCATGTCGCCGGGCTCCAGGAGCGGGGCGAACTCGTCGATGACGGCGTCGGTGACAGCGCCCGCCTGCACCATGATCATCAGTCGGCGGGGACGTTCGAGCGCGGCCACGAACTCCTCGGCCGACTCGGCGGGGACGAAGGCGCCCTCGTGGCCGAACTCCTCGACGAGCGCGCGGGTGCGGCCGGCGGTGCGGTTGTGGACGGCGACGGTGTAACCGTTGCGGGCGAAGTTGCGCGCGAGGTTGCGTCCCATCACGCCGAGGCCGGTGACGCCGATGGCGGCGGTTGCGTTCACGAGGTACGTCCCTTGGATCGTTGGCGTGTTTCGAAGGGGGGCGGGCAGCCCCGTACCTCCAGGTACGCGCGCCGGGCCGGTTCTTCTCGATACCGGGCCGAACGAACTGCCGGGACGGGTGTCGCGGGTGGGGTGAGGTCCTGGTTCAGCGGCGTCGCCAGGGCAGCACCGCCGGGTCGGCCTCGGTGCTCTCGGCCCGGTGCAGGGCGTCGCTGATGGCCTCGCCGATCTCCGCGAGCTGGCGCACCTGTTCGGGGGTGAGGACGTCGAACACCGCGCGGCGGACGGCCTCGACATGGCCGGGGGCGACCTCGACGAGCAGCGCCTTGCCCTCCTCGGTGAGGAAGGCGAGCTGGCCGCGGCCGTCGGCGGGGTCCTCCCGGCGGTCGACGAGGCCGACCTCGCGCAGCCGGTTCACCGCGTGGGTGAGCCGGCTGCGCGTGATCTTCAGCTCCTGGGCGAGTTCGGACATCCCGAGGACGCCGTCGGGGGTCATGGAGAGGTAGGCGAGCAGGCTGTAGTCGGAGTGCGTCATGCCGGCGTCGCGCCGCAGCTGCCGGTTGAGGTAGTCGGCGAGCAGGGTGGAGAAGCGGACGTAGGCGAGCCAGGCCCGTCGTTCTTCGGCGTTGAGCCAGCGCGGCGTCGTGGACATGGTCACACTTTACCCGGATCATCTTTTGTTTGAAATATCAAATACAGGTGTTCGGCCTGTCCGGCGGGCGGGCCGCGGAGGCCCCGTCGGCCGGCCGACGGGAGCGGTCGGCCGACCGGCGGAGCGGCGTGTCATGTGGTCGTGCAGGCGCTGCCGTTCAGGGTGAAGGCGGTCGGAGCGGTGTTGGTGGTGCCCTTGGCGCCGATGAAGCCGACGGTGACCGAGCCGCCGACGGGGATGGTGGTGGTGTACGAGGCGGGGAGGACGGTCACCGTGCCGCCGCTCTGGGTGGGGGTCCCGCCCCACATGTTGGTCACCGTCTGCCCGTCGGCGAAGGCGAAGGCGAGCTTCCAGCCGTTGATCGCGGCGGTGCCGGGGTTGCCCAGCACGATCTCGCCCTGGAAGCCGCCCGGCCATTCGCCCACCACGCGGTAGCGCACGGAGCAGGGGGTGGCGGGTGCACTGCTCGTCGTGACGGCGACCGTGCCCGAGCGGGCCGAGCGGTTGCCGGCCGCGTCCCGGGCGTAGACCGCGAAGGTGTACGCCGTACTGGCGCTGAGGCCGGTCACCGTCACCGCGTTGGTGGTGGAGGCGGCGACGGCCGACTCGGTGCCGCCGCCGACCCGGACGACGTCGTAGCCGGTGACGCCGACGTTGTCGGTCGCGGCGGTCCAGGTGAGCGTCGCGGACGTGGCCGTCACGGCGGAGGCGGCCGGGGTGCCGGGGGTGGTCGGCGCCTGGGTGTCGGCCGGGGTGCCGCCGCCGTACACCGTGGCCTCCTTCGCGGTCTGGGCGATGCCGTTGACGCCGTTGAAGACGCGCCGGCCCCAGGAGCTGAGCCGCGTGGGGTCGAAGGCGGTCGCCAGGTCGAGGATCGGATCGGTGTTGCCGCTCCACGACCAGGCCAGATAGCCCAGGTTCAGCTGCTGGGCGGTGGCCATCATGGTGTCCTCGTCCGGGTCGCCCCACTGGTCGGCCGGGCCGCCGAACTCCCCGATCAGGAGAGGCAGTTTGGCGCTGACGAAGGCGTTGAGGTAGTCGGTGATCTCCGCCGCCGTGTCGAAGACGCTGTACATGTGGATCGAGAAGATCAGGTTGCCGGTGGTGTCGGCGGCGTACACGGACTGGGCGTTGGCGCGCATGACGCCCTGCCAGTCCTGGCCCCAGTTGGGCGCGTCCACCATGATCGTGTGCTGGAATCCGGCGGCGCGCAGCTTCTTGACCGCGGCGATCGTGGGGGCGGTCCAGCCTTCGGGGTCGGTGTTGCCCCAGGGCTCGTTGCCGATGTTGATGACGACGTGGTTCTCCTGGCCGGCCAGCACGTCCTTGAGGCCGATCCAGTAGTCGGCGGCCTGGTCGAGGGTGCCGGCCGCGGAGTCCTCGCCGTAGCCGGTGGTGTCGTGCACCTCCAGGACGCAGATGAGACGGTTGGCCTTGCACTGGGCGATCACGTTCGCCACGTCCGAGGCGCTGTTCGCGCTCCAGCGGTGGCCGTCGGCGAGGACCACGCGGACGGTGTTGGCGCCCAGCGCCTTGATGTCGGCCAGGGACTGGAGCTCGCCGGGGTACCAGGTGTGGGCGTGATTGACGCCACGCATGACGAAATCGTTCCCGTTGGCCTCGAGCAGCCGGCCGTTGGCGATGTGCAGGCCGGTGGCGGCGAGGTCGTCGGGGCGGGCCTGGGCCGGGGCGGGCGCGAGGACTCCGAGGGCGACCATGCCGAGGAGGACGGCCAGCCTGGTCAGCAGGGTGGCGAGGGGGCTTTTCCGGCCCTTCCGCGACGGGCTGCCGGGGGTGCTTCTTGTCGTGTTTCTTGCCGTGATTCCTGTCGTGTTTCTCGTCGTGCTCCTTGTCGTTCTCACTGCGACTCCAGGAGTGAGGCCAAGAAGGCGGGGGCGGTTCGGAGTGTGGGAGCGCTCCCATAAAGCCACTGTGCCAAGTACACGTCAAGGGACCGCGCAGGGCTCCGCTACCGTTTCGAAGGACCCTTGTTCCCCGCACCGCTTTCCTCCCGGCGCCCCGCACCCGCACGGACGGTCCCCAGTGCTCGCAGATCTCGCCCCTCTCATCGCCGCTACCACGCAATGGCTGACGCGCGCGTATCCCGCCTCCGGTGGCGCGCTCGCCGTCGCCCTCTGCGAGGCGCAGGCACGTCAGGCGGTCACCGTCGCGGCCTGGCTGCGCTATCCGACGGCGACGGACTCGGCGCTGGTCGGGATCGCGGGGCCGGGCGGCTCTGCCGGGCTCGACCGGCTGAGCGGGGCCGGGGAGGACCCGGACGACGCGGCCTGGCGCAGCTGGGTCGACGAGGTCGTGGCGAGTTGGGCGGCCGGTCTCCTCACCGATCCGGAACTGGCCGCGCGTGCGGTGGCCGGCCTCACCGGCGGTACGCATACGAACGGTACGCCGGTGGAGTTCCGGCGCCTGCTCGCCCCGGACGACCACGACCGCCGAGCGGCGGCCCTGCTGCGCCACCCCGACCTGATCGGCCCCGTGGCCGTCCTCCACCGCGAGCGGCTGCTGGAACGGCTGGGGTTGGGGCAGGGGTTGGTGGCCTGAGGGACAGGCCGCGCGGAGGGTGGGGCTGAGCGGAGGGGCGGGGTCAGCGGTGGGCTGAGCGGAGGAGGGGGCTCGGCGTTGGGCGGAGGAGCGGGGCCAACGGCGGGCTGAGCGGACGAGCCGGCTCGGCGGCGGGCTGAGCGTTGGGCGGAGGAGCGGGGCCAACGGCGGGCTCAGCGGACGAGCCGGCTCGGCGGCGGGCTGAGCGTTGGGCGGAGGAGCGGGGCCAACGGCGGGCTGAGCGGAGGAGCGGGCTCGGCGGTGGGCTGAGCGTTGGGCGGAGGAGCGGGGCCAACGGCGGGCTCAGCGGAGGAGCGGGCTCGGCGGTGGGCTGAGCGTTGGGCGGAGGGCGGAGGGGCGGGCGGAAGCGCAGCCGGCGGCGCGAGCGGAAGGCACGTGGCAGGGCAAGGAGCGGGGGCCGGGGGTGGGGCAGGCCGTGAGGCCTGGACACCGCCGCCACCCCCACCCTCTACTGCTCCCCCGCTGCTCCCCGCCTACTGCTCACCTCCCCCTACTGCTCGCCTCGCTCCACCGAACTGCTCGCCTCGCTCCACCGAACTGCGCGCCTCACTCCCCCGGACTGCGCGCCTCGCTCCCCCCGGGCCGGATCAGCCCTTCCCGCGGCCCGACAGGGCGTCGCGGAGGCGGTCGATCGTGCCGACGCCCGGGGCCAGCATCTTGTTCGCCGGGGGCTTGTCCGGGGCGGCCGGGTGCGGGCGGGTCGGCGCGGTCTTCTTGGCCATACGGACCTTCTCGCCCAGCTTGTCCAGCGCGTCCGGCGGACACGAGGCGCGCAGCCTCGGGAAGAGGTTCTCCTCCTCGTCGGCGACGTGTTCGCGGATCTCCCGCATCAGCTTCCCGACGAGGCGGTCGAAGTCCGCGTCCTCGGCGGCGCAGCCCTCCAGATCCTTCATGATCCGCTCCGCCTCGGCGTGGTCCTTCAGTTCCCTGTCGGCCAGCGCGTCCCCGCCGGGGATGTGCTTGCGCACCGCCGGGTAGAGGTAGGCCTCCTCGGCCACCGAGTGCCGGACCAGCTCGATGGTCGCCTGGTCCGCGTACTTCTTGCGGTCCTTGTGTCCCGAGGGCAGCGCCTCGATCTTCCCGAAGAACTCCTCCACCTCGCGGTGATCGGTCACCAGCTCGTCGATGACGTTTCCGCCATGACCCATGTCGTCCACCTCCAGCCGGATCCGGCGGCTCCGGTCGGATCCGCCACGCCCCGGGTGCCCCGGCTGCCGCGACTTGAACGTCGACCGGCGCCGGGCTCGGGTGACCGGGCGACTACGGAAGTGATTGAAAGCCTGAGCACACGCTGCGACTGGGCTAGCCTCGTTGCTCCCGCCATAGAACGAACTGACGTACGGCGAACATCACTTCGGGAGTTCCGTGACTCACCAGCGGCCGACCCCACCGACGGCCACGGCGGCCGAGGCCGCCGCACTGCGGCAGACCGGCGCATCCCCCCTGCGGGTCGGGGATCCGGACCGTGTCGGCCCCTATGTTCCGCTGGCGCTGCTGGGCAGCGGCGGGATGGGGCGGGTCTATCTGGCCCGGGCCGCCGACGACGGCCCGGGGCTGTTCGCGGTGAAGGTGATCCGGCCGGAGTATGCCGAGGACGTCCGTTTCCAGCGCCGTTTCGAGCGCGAGGCTGCGGTGCACGCCCGGCTGGGTCCGCCGTACGCGCCCGGTCTGTGCGGTACGGGGTTCGAGGACGAGCTGCTGTGGATGGCCACCGAGTACATCCCGGGGCTCGATCTGACGGAGGCCGTGCGCGGGGGCGGGGCCCTGCCCGCGGCCACCGTGTGGCGGCTGGTCGCGGATCTGGGGCGGGCACTGGCCGCCCTGTCCGCCGCCGGGGTCGTCCACCGGGATCTGAAGCCGTCCAACGTGCTGCTGTCCGTCCAGGGCGCGCATCTGATCGACTTCGGGATCTCCAAGGCCGCGGACGCCAGTGCGCTCACCGGCACGGGAAACCGGGTGGGCACCCCGGCCTACATGTCGCCGGAGTACCTCAGGACGGGCCAGTGCGACGCCTCCTCGGACGTGTTCTCGCTGGCCGGGACGCTGGTGTACGCGGTGACCGGGCGTGCCCCGTTCGGGGACGGCACCGGGGTCGACGTGATGCACCGGGTGGCGTTCGAGGAGCCCGATCCGCAGGTGACCTCCGCCGTCGCCGCGGCCGACCCCGAGCTCGCCGCGCTGCTGGTGCGCTGTCTGGCCAAGGAGCCGGGTCCGCGCCCGACCGCCGGGCAACTGGTCGGGCTCGCCGCGGCGCACACCGCCTGGGCGGCCGACTGGCCCGAGCCGCTCCACGGCGAGGTGCTGGCCCGGCAGGGGGCGTACGAGACGCTGCACCGGATCCCCGTCGAGCGAGCGGTCCACCTGCGCCCCACGGGCCGCCCCGCCTCGACCCCCCGCACCCCCGCCCCGCCCCCGATGAGCCGCCCGGCTCCCCCCGCCGTCACCACGGCACCGCCGGCCGCCGTGCCGCCCAACTCACCGTCCCCGTCCGAAGTCGACGCCGCCTCTCTGCCTCCATCGGCACCATCCGAAGCAGTCGGCCCGGTCGGCCCGGCGCAGCCGCCCGCTCAGCCGACCCCGTTCGCCGCGTACGGGCAGGCCCCGGCATCCGGCATCGCCGCCGCGTGGACCGGTTTCGGCCCCGTGTCCGCCGCTCACGCGGCTGCGGCCGAGCAACCGTCCCCATCCCTGTCCAAATCCCCGTCCCCGTCCAGTGAGCCCGTGTCAGAAGGCTTACTGCCCACGGGATCCCGGCGGTGGAGTCGTCGTCAGCGGGGGATGGTCGTGGCGGCGGGGATCGCGCTGTGTGCGGTCGCCGCCGGTGGGCTCGTTCTCATGCGGCCGGACGGTGGGGCGACCGCGGCCCCTCCCGGGGACGTGGAGACGGCGACCGGCGCGGTGCCCGGCGGACTGCCCGACAACGTCGCTCTGCCGGGCACGGCCGGCGGGCCCGACCGGGCCTCGGCGGCGGGCTCCTCCGACGGGCGGGCCGACGTCGACGGCAGCCGCGACCCGGCGCAGCCGGACGTATCCGGTTCAACGACCGTCGGCGGCACGCCCGGCGGCTCCACCTCCACCACCGCCGGTACGGGCACGGACACCGGCGCGGGCACCGGCGGCTCCGCCACTCCGAGTGCGGCCCCCACGACCCCGTCGGCCGAGCCGCCCGCCTCCCAGCCGTGGAACACCGACTGCACGTACTACAACGGCAACGGCCGCACCGGCGAAGGGGACAGCGGCAAGAAGGTGTTCCAGGTGCAGTGCATGCTGACGAAACGCGGGTACGGCGTCGGAAGCGCCGGTGTGAACGGCGAGTTCGGCCCCGAGACGACGAGCGCGGTGCAGGCCTTCCAGAACGCCAAGGGCCTGTCGGCCGACGGTGTCGTGGCCCACGACACCTGGGTCGCGCTGCGCGGCAGCGACTGAGGCCCCCGATTGGCGTAAACCACCCCAAAAGGCGATGATTACAAGGAAGTCACCACCACCCCCCACACACCCGTCGTAGTTCGCGCCCGCGGCGCGACCGGCACGCCCTGCGCACGCCTCAGCTCCCGCCGTAGCGGACTTTCGGCCCGGGAAGGCCGAGGAGGCCGACCATGACGACGACGGAATTCCGCACCGAGCGCGCCTCGGACTATCTGTCCCAGCTGACGAAGGCCGCCCGGCGCTACGCGGACCGGACCGAGCGGCGCGACCGCAACAAGGCGGTGCTCGCCACGAACGGAGTGCTGTACGCCGACGATCCCGAGCGGGTCGAGAAGCGGCTGGCCCGGCTCGGCGCCGACTGGTCGCTGGCCCGGGCGATCGAGCGCACGCCGTCGGATCCGGCGGCCACGGCGGGGAGCACCCTGCTGCTGCCGCCGGACAGCTTCGGCCGCGATGTGCTGGGCCTGGAGCGTCTCATCGGGCGCAACAACCTCACTCCCGTGGCGTTCCTGGAGGAGGGTGTGCTCGCCGCGCGCCCGGTCGGCCGGATCACCGTCAGCGGGCCGGGCGGTGGCCACGGCACCGGCTTCCTGGTCTCCCCCGCGCTGCTGATGACCAACCACCATGTCCTGGGCGACCCGGAGGAGGCGGCCCGCAGCGAGGTCGCGTTCGCCTTCCAGGACGGGGTCGGCGGCGGCCCGCTCGTGCCGGCGGTGTTCCCGCTGGAGCCGCAGCGGTTCTTCGTCACCGACGGGACGCTCGACTTCAGCCTGGTCGCGGTGGCCCCGCGCGGCACCCGGGGCGAGGCGTTGTCGTCGTTCGGGCGGCTGACGCTCAGCGAGGCGCAGGGCAAGGTCGTCATCGGGGAGTTCGTCAACATCGTCCAGCATCCACGGGGCGAGCCCAAGCAGTTGGCGCTGCGCGACAACCAAGTCGTGGACGTGCTGGACGACTTCCTGCACTACGAGTGCGACACCCAGCCCGGATCGTCGGGTTCTCCGGTCTTCAACGACCAGTGGGAGGTCGTGGCGCTGCACCACTCGGCTGTGCCGAAGACCGACGAGCAGGGCCGGCCGCTCAGCGTGGACGGCACGGTCTGGGAGCCGGACATGGGCGAGGCGCGGCTGGCGTGGAAGGCCAACGAGGGGGTGCGGATCAGCCGGGTGCTGGGCGCCCTGCACGCGATGACCCCGGGCGGCGAGGCGGCCCGGCTGCGGGACGATGTGTTCACCGCGGGGCCCGCCGCAGCATCCCCACCCACGACTCCGGCGCCGCCCGAGAGCGCGCCCACGCCCCCGGCCTCCGCCAACGGGGTCGCGGCCGGGACCAACGGTTCCCGCGCGGCGTACGTCGCCGACGGCACCGCGCGGCTGACCGTCCCCCTCTGGGTCACCGTCGGCCTCGGCCCGTCGGGGCCCCCGGCGGTGGCCGCCGGCGTCACCGGCGCGCAGCCCGTCCCCCCGCCCCCTCCCCCGCCGCTCGCGCCCCCGGCCGGGCCGCCGCCTCCCGGGCCGGCAGCGGCCGCCGGTGCCCCCACCACCGCCCCGGCGGAAGCGGCCTCGGCGGTCGAGAAGGACGTGACCGCGGCCCTGGTCAACCTCCGGCTCGCCCAGGACCGGCCCTACTACGACCGGACCGCCGACCAGGCCGCCCGCGAGGCCTACTACGCGGGCGTCGGTGACCTGAGCGGCGACGCGCTGCGCCGCGCGCTCACCGACCTGCTGGAGCGGACCCACGCGCCCCGGCCGAGGTACAAGCCGATCCGCCTGGTGTATCCGTGGGTCGACCTGCACCAGGACGGCCGGCTGCACAGCATCTACTCCGGCCGGGACTTCTCGCCGGAGGAGTTCATACGGGCCGACGCCGCCGTCGCGGAGAGCCGGCTGACCCGCGTCCGGGAGCTGCTGCTGCACGAGAGCACGGCGGGCCCGGCCGAGTTCGAGGCCGAGTTCGACGCCCTGGAGGACTCGATGCCGTTCAACTGCGAACACGTGGTGCCGCAGTCGTGGTTCGCCAAACTGGAGCCCATGCGGGGCGATCTGCACCATCTGTTCGCGTGCGAGTCCGGCTGCAACAGCTTCCGCGGCAACTTCCCCTACATCGACTTCCCCGGTTTCCAGGAGGCGGTCCGGGACGCCTGCGGGATGCGCGAGCAGGAGGGGTTCGAGCCGCAGCAGGGCAAGGGGACGGTGGCCCGGGCCACCCTGTACTTCCTGCTGCGCTATCCGGGGCTGGTCGGCGACGCGCCGCGCGAGTTCCCCGCGGAACGTGTGCCCACCCTGCTGACCTGGCACGACAGCGAGCCGGTGAGCGAGTACGAGCAGCACCGCAACGCGGCCGTCGCGGAGATCCAGGGCAACCGCAACCCGCTCATAGACCACCCCGACTGGGCCCGCCGGATCGACTTCACGGGCGTCCGGCACATCTGAGGTCTCAGTCCTGATCAGTCCTGCGTTCTGCGTACGGCGAGCAGCGCGGCGCCGAGGTCCGCCGTCGTACGGGGGTCGGAGAGGGAGCGGCCGGTCAGTTCCTCGACGCGGCGCAGCCGGTAGCGGACGGTGTTGGGGTGGACGAAGAGGGTGCGGGCCGTGTCCGCGGCGGAGCCGGCGGCGGCGAACCAGTGCTCCAGGGTGGTCAGCAGCCGGGCCCGTTCCGCGGCGGGCAGCGCGAGCACCGGCTCGAGGACCACCTCCGTCAGGTGTGCCGCCTCGGCCGGCGCGGCGGCGACGAGCATGGCCAGCGGGTTGTCGTCGAAGCGTGCGACGCCGGGTCCGGTCCCGGGCAGTCCGGCGAGGGCGAGCCGGGCGAAGCGCAGGGCCTGCGGGGTGTCGCGCAGCGAGGGGAAGCCGGGGCTGACGCCGACCCGGGCGCGGGCGCGGCGCAGGGCGCGCAGACAACTGTGCTCGGCCCCTGGGGCGGACAGGGCGACCACGCCGATCTGCTGGTGGGGCAGCAGCCGCCAGGCGGAGGGCAGATGCGCCTGGCGCAGTGCGGCCTCGATGCCGGCGAGGGGCTCCTCGCCGGGGGCGCCCGCGGCGGCCGCCACGACCGCGAAGGGGCCCTGTTCGGGCAGGCCCAGCTCACGGGCGGCCTCCCACAGCGTGGTGCGGTCGGCGAGGACGCCGGTGAACAGGGCTTCCACCAGCGCCGAGCGGCGGGCCTCGCGCTGCAGGGTCAGCTCGGCGGCGGTCTCCCGGTGGGCCGCCGCGACGGCCTCCGCGTAACGGCCGAACAGCGCCCAGATCTCCGCCGACCGGGTGACCAGCTGGGCGTCGGAGACCTCGGGGTGGGTGCGGGACTCCTCGATGATCTCCGACCACAGGAGTTCGAAGCCGATCCGGTAGGCGTGCAGGGTGTCGGCCAGCGGCATGCCCTGCTCGGCCCGGACCCGGCCGGTGTCCCGGGCCGGGCGGGGGTCGGGGGTGTCGGTGCGGTGGAAGTGGCTGAGCACGAGGTCGGCGTTGGCGGTGCAGGAGCGGCGCAGCGAGTCGAAGGGGATCAGTGACTCGTCCTGGTAGGCGGGGACGGCGGAGCGGATGCGCTGTGCCATCCGCTCGCCGAGTTCCGGCAGCCGCGCGTGGAGCGCCGACGTCACACCCGAGAGGTCCATTGCCGCAGCTTAGACACACCTTCTTGGTCGCGGGAACAAACGGGGTGCGCAGACGCTGTCCCGCCGGCCATAGGTCGTCGCCGGAAGCGCCAGCACCATGTCGTGCACGTGAACGGCGGATTTCAGCGGTGAGATGCGTGGAGGCGGGCATGGCCAATCTGGCGGGGTTTCTGGTGGACACGGCGGCGCGGCAGCCGGCCCGTCCGGCACTGCGTCTGGGCGAGCGGGTCATCGCCTACGCGGAGCTGGAGGAGCGCAGCGCCCGCGTCGCCGCCCTGCTGCGGGCCGAGGGGGTGCGGCCGGGCGACCGGGTGGCGCTGATGCTGCCCAACGTCCCGGAGTTCGTCGTCCTGTACTACGGCGTGCTGCGCGCCGGGGCCGTCGTCGTCCCGATGAACCCGCTGCTGAAGGCGCGGGAGACCGAGTACCACCTCACGGACTCCGGGGCGAGCCTGCTGTTCGAGTGGCACCAGGCGCCGGGCGAGGGCGCGCAGGGCGCGGCGGCCGCCGGGGTGCGGCAGCTGGCCGTGGAGCCCGCCGCCTTCGCCGGGCTGCTGAGCGGGTACGAGCCGCTGCCCGGTGTGGCGGAGACGGACGACGCGGACGTGGCCGTACTGCTGTACACGTCCGGCACCACGGGCCGCCCCAAGGGGGCCGCGCTCACCCATGGCGGGCTGCGGCACAACACCGAGGTCAACACGGTCCAGGTGCAGCGGATGACCCCGGACGACGTGGTGGTGGGCTGTCTGCCGCTGTTCCACATCTTCGGGCAGATCTGCACCATGAGCGTCGCCGTCCGCGCCGGGGCCTCGCTCACACTGGTCCCCCGTTTCGAGCCGCAGGCCGTGCTGGACGCGATCGCACGTGACCGGGCCACGGTCTTCGAGGGGGTGCCCACCATGTACGCCGCGCTGCTCCAGCACCCCTCGGAGGCGGACGTGTCGACGCTGCGGATGTGCGTCTCGGGCGGCGCCTCGCTGCCCGTGGAGGTCCTGCACGGCTTCGAGCGGCGGTTCGGCTGCGCGGTCCTGGAGGGCTTCGGCATGTCGGAGACGAGCCCGGTGGTGACGTTCAACCACCCCGACCGGCCGCGCAAGGCGGGATCCATCGGCACCCCGATCCAGGACGTGGAGGTGCGGCTGCTGGACGAGAAGGGGCAGGACGTCCCGGCGGGCGAGGTCGGCGAGCTGGCCGTCCGGGGGCCGAACGTGATGAAGGGCTACTGGAACCGTCCCGAGGAGACGGCGGCGGCCGTCCCCGACGGCTGGCTGCGCAGCGGCGACCTGGCCCGGAGGGACGAGGACGGCTACTTCTACATCGTCGACCGCAAGAAGGACATGATCATCCGGGGTGGCTACAACGTCTACCCGCGGGAGATCGAGGAGGTCCTGCACGAGCACCCGGCCGTCGCCCTGGCCGCCGTGGTCGGTGTCGGCCACCCTCATCTGGGCGAGGAGATCGCGGCGGCGGTCGTCCTGCGACCGGGCGCGGCGGCCACCCCGGACGAACTGCGCGAGTTCGTCAAGGACCGGGTGGCGGCGTACAAGTACCCGCGCGAGATCTGGCTGATGGACAGGCTTCCCACCGGCCCGAGCGGCAAGATCCTCAAGCGCGAGATCACGGCCCCGGCCTGACCCGTCCGCTTCGGCGCGCACGCGCTGACGACGGCACTCGGGGACGGGACGGCGGGCGCGCCCTCGTAGGTGCCTTCGTGCGTGCATTCGGGTGGTCCGCACCTCCCGGCGCCTGCCGTACGGCGCTGTCGTCCGGGCCGACTCGTAACCTCGCCCCCATCCGCCCCGAGCCACGCAGGGAGCAGCAGATGACGGCGTCGACCGCCACCCCGAGGTTCTCCGTCTTCACCCCCAGCCACCGGCCCCGTTTCCTCGACGAGTGCCTGGCCACGCTCCAGGCGCAGACGTGTCCGGACTGGGAGTGGATCGTCCTGCTCAACAACGGCGCCCGTTGGCGGCCGGAGTACCCCGACGAGCGGATCCGGGTAGTGATCGCGGACGACGCGGTCGGCGTCGGCGCCGCCAAACGCCGGGCCTGCGAGCTGGCCCGTGGCGAGATCCTCGTGGAACTCGACCACGACGACCTGCTGGCGAAGGCGTGCCTGGCGGAGGTCGGCAAGGCCTTCGACGCGCATCCCGAGGCCGTCTTCGTCTACAGCAACACCGCGCAGATCACCGAGGACGGCGGGCGGGACGAGACCCGCTTCGACGAGACCTTCGGCTGGCAGTACGAGGACGTGGACGTCGACGGCCGCAGGCTCCTCCAGGTCGTCTCCCTGGCGCCGACGCCGCACAACGTCGCGTACATCTGGTACGCGCCGAACCACGTACGGGCCTTCCGCAAGGAGAGCTACGAGAAGGCCGGCGGGTACGACGCCTCGCGGACGGTGCTGGACGACCAGGACCTGATGTGCCGGCTCTTCCACCTGGGCGACTTCCACCATGTCAGCCGGTGTCTGTATCTCCAGCGGGTGCACTCCGCGAACACCCAGTGCGAGCCGGAGATCAACGCGCACATCCAGCGCGAGACCGTCACCCTGTACGACAAGTACATCGAGGCCAACGCACTCGCCTGGACGCATCGGCGCGGACTGCTCGCCCTGGACCTCGGCTCGGCACACGCCAAACCGCCGGGGTACACGGGCGTCGACCGGCGGGAGGGCGAGGGCGTGGACATCGTCGCGACCCTGCCCGGCGGACTCGACCTGCCGGACGACTCCGTCGGCCTGGTGCGGGCGGTGAACTTCCTCGAGTACGTCCCCGCGAAGGTGCCGCTGATCAACGAGCTGTACCGGCTGCTGGCGCCCGGCGGCATGCTCCTCACCATGACGGCCAGCTCCGACGGCCGCGGCGCGTACCAGGACCCGACGCACGTCGCGTACTACAACGAGAACTCGTTCTGGTACTACACGGACGACCAGTACCGCACCTTCGTCCCGGACATCGAGGCCCGCTTCCAGTCCTCCCGCCTGGTCACCTACTTCCCCAGCGAGTGGCACACCGAGAAGGACATCTCGTACGTGGTCGCCAACCTCATCGCGATGAAGGAGGGCGCGGCCCGCTGCGGCGGAAAGCTGCTGGTGTAGATCTCCCGGGCCCGTGAGCGCGGTGCTCAGACCCCCACGAGCCGTGTCAGGCCGAGGTGCTCCCGGGCCAGCTCCAGGTTCTGCGTCACCCGCTCCCGGTGTTCGGCGGGCAGCCTGCCACTCTCCAGCAGGCGTTCACAGCAGTCCTTGCACTCCTCGTACTCGCCCATCCAGTAGGCGGCCACGGCGAGTTCGTCGAGCGCCTGCCACTCGTACCAGCCGGCCTCGACGAGGAGGTCGTCCTGCGGGAACGGGATGCGGGCCGCCTGGCGGGCGAACATGTGGGCGAGGGGCCATCGGGGTCCGCTCGTACGGCACAGGCGCGCGAGATCGCCGATGGCCTCGGCACGCGAGGGCCGGGTCTCGTACGCGCGCAGGTAGCGGTCCATCACCTCGGCAGACGGCCGTTCGAGGCTCTCCGCGAGCCGAGCGGCCCACAGGCGGGCGCAGTAGACCTCCTCCTCCCAACCGCCCATGTCCGCCCGGCGGTCGTAGGCCTCGAGCGCCTTCTCCGTCTCGCCGGCGTCGCGCCAGCTCTGGGCGAGGTAGAAGGCGTAGCGGGTGTTGTCGGGCTCTGTGGTCAGGCCCTTCTGGAGGATTTCGGCGTCGCGCAGGTATTTGGCCCGCATGCCTTCTTTCCTGAGGCGTGCCCCACCGCCCACGATGACCATCCGGACGCCCTCGAGCCTGCCGAGGCTGAACGGCGAGCCGCAGTGGATGTGCTCGTGCAGAACGCCGACGTACCGCCAGGGCAGTCGCGTGGACACCAGGGCGGGGCGCCAGTAGTGGAAGCCGCCGGAATGGATGTCGATCCGGTAGGCGTCCCGGTTCAGCTCCGGCATGCGGAAGCCAGGCTCCAGCTCCATCACGTCGTCGGCGTCGATGAAGAACAGGTAGTCCGCGCGGGCGCGGGCGAGCTCGATCGCCTCGGTGCGACTCCCGTCGTATCCCTTCCAGGGCCGCTCGTACAGTTCCCCGGGCAGGTCACCGTAGACCTCTCGGATGACGTCCTGCGTGCCGTCGGTCGAGCCGGTGTCCACGATGACCCAGGTGTCGATCAGGGGCCGTACGGATTCGAGGCATCGCCGGATCACCGGGGCTTCATCCTTGACGATCATGTTCAGGCAGACCGTTGGTCTCACGGATCCTCCAGTGGCTCTACGTCGACGGTGCCCCGTGAACAAGTCCGCGGGACACCGTCGGGTCACACATAGGTCACGGCGTCACGTCAGCGCAGACCGCGAAGGCCGTGATGCCGTTGCCGGCGCCGTTCTGGGTGGCCTGCCACCCCTGCACGCCGACCCCGATGACCGGGCGGCTCGACAGTTGGGAACCGTTGCCCGCGATGAATCCACCACCGGTGACAATGTCGCCCGGATCGCAGTTGGCGTTCGCCGTGGTACCGGGTGCTCCCGAGAACACGGTCACGACGTAGGTGCTGAGACCCGCACCGGTGGCACCCTGAGCGCCTTGAGCACCCTGCGCTCCCTGAGCACCCTGGGCACCCTGGGCACCCTGGGCACCCTGAGCTCCCTGAGCTCCCTGGGCTCCCTGAGCTCCCTGAGCTCCCTGGGCACCCTGAGCTCCCTGAGCTCCCTGAGCTCCCTGAGCTCCCTGAGCTCCCTGGGCACCCTGAGCACCCTGAGCTCCCTGGGCACCCTGAGCTCCCTGAGCTCCCTGAGCTCCCTGAGCACCTTGCACACCGGTGCCGCCGGTCTCACCCTGAGCTCCCTGAGCTCCCTGGGCACCCTGAGCTCCTTGGGCTCCCTGGGCTCCCTGAGCTCCCTGAGCTCCCTGAGCTCCCTGAGCTCCTTGGGCTCCCTGGGCTCCCTGAGCTCCCTGAGCTCCTTGGGCTCCCTGAGCTCCTTGGGCTCCCTGAGCTCCCTGAGCTCCCTGGGCACCCTGGGCACCCTGAGCACCCTGAGCACCCTGCGGGCCCGGCTTGCCGGGCCTGCCGTCGTGGCCCTTGGGGCCCCTGGGGCCCTGCGGGCCGCGGGGGCCTCGGGGGCCCTGAGCGTGGTGATGGGTGTCGCGGTCCTTGTCGGCGGAGGTCTCGCCGTACGACTGCACCGTCGCCCGGCCGTCGGAACCGGCGCGTCGGATCGCGTCGGCCACGGCCGCCTCGGAGACACCCTCCGGGACTTTCTGCAGGACCAGGCGACCGGCGTCCGGCCGCTGCATCGCGTCGGCGATCGCCACCGTGCTCGGAAGCACGCTCAGCGCCACCGTCGCCGCGCCCGTCGTGACCATCGTGACGGATTTCAGGCGCGCAATTCGGATCGTTCTACGGTTCAAGAGAACCTTCCTCAGATCGGGCAGGGATCAGACGGCGGCGCGCACTCCGCATACATCGGTCCGCTGGGCCGTCATGACTCCTTCGGCCATGAACGACCTCATCCCTTCCACCACAATGAAAAAATGATTATCAGACGACCCGTCTCGACCATGAGGATCACCCGAGCGGCGTCACCGTCAGGCTTCACCGCCGAGGCTTTCGCGATAGGCCAGGCATTCCTCGAAGGACGGCAGCAGACCCCGCCGCTCGGCCTCCGCCAGCGTGGGCGCCGCGGCGTCCTTGTCGGAGAGGACGGGCGTGAGACCGTCGGGCCAGGCGATGGCGAGGGCCGGGTCGAGCGGGTTGATCCCGAATTCGCGCTCCGGCGCGTAGCCCCGCGAACAGAGGTAGACGACGGTGGAATTGTCCTCCAGCGCCATGAAGGCGTGGCCGAGTCCCTCCGAGAGATAGACGCAGCGATGGGTCGTGTCGTCGAGACGCACCGCCTCCCAGGTGCCGAAGCCCGGGGAGCCGAGCCGGATGTCGACGACGACGTCGAGGACGGCCCCGCTGACGCAGGTGACGTACTTCGCCTGTCCGGGCGGGACGGCCGCGGCGTGGATGCCGCGGAGCGTGCCGCGCACCGAGCGGGAGCAATTCGCCTGCTCGAAGTCGAACCCGTGTCCGACGGCCGTGCGGAAGGTCTCGCTCCTGAACCACTCGTGGAAGCGGCCCCGGTCGTCCATGAACACCCGGGGCGTGTCCACCCACGCCCCTTCGATCCCGAGCGGTTTCACGTGCTCACCTTTCTCGCGCCGGAGAGACCCGGGGACAGGACGCCCTGCCGCGCGTCCTCCAGCAGCCCCAGCAGGTAGTGGCCGTATCCGCTCTTCAGCAGCGGCCGGGCCAGTTCACGCAGCCGGTCGTCGTCGATCAGGCCGGCCCGCCAGACCGCCTCCTCGACGCAGCCGACCTTGAAGCCCTGGCGCTCCTCGATGACCCGGACGAACTCCGAGGCCTGGACCATGGAGGTGAAGGTCCCGGTGTCCAGCCAGGCGGTGCCCCGGTCGAGCCGGGTGACCTGGAGTTCCCCCGCCTCCAGATAGACGCGGTTGAGGTCCGTGATCTCCAGCTCGCCCCGGGCGCTGGGCCGCAGGGCCCGGGCGATGTCGACGGCGCGGTGGTCGTAGAAGTACAGCCCGGGGACGGCGTAGCGGGATCGGGGGCGGGCCGGTTTCTCCTCGATGGAGACCGCCCGGCCGTGTGCGTCGAACTCCACCACGCCGTACGCCGAGGGGTTCGCGACCTGATAGGCGAACACCCGGCCGCCCGCCGGGTCCTCGTGCCGGGCCAGCCGGGTGCCGAGCCCGCTGCCGTGGAAGATGTTGTCGCCCAGAATCAGGGCGACGGATTCCCCGCCGATGAATTCGGCGCCCAGCACGAATGCCTGGGCGATTCCCTCCGGGCGTTTCTGCGCCAGGTATTCCAGCCGCAGCCCCAGTTGGCTTCCGTCGCCGAGCAACCGCCGGAACTGGTCCTGGTGTTCGGGCGTGGTGACGACGAGAACCTCCCGGACACCGGCCATCACCAGGGTGGACAGCGGGTAATAGACCATGGGTTTGTCGAAGACCGGCAGGAGTTGTTTCGACACCGAGCGGGTCAACGGCCACAGTCGCGAGCCGGTTCCTCCGGCCAACAGGATTCCGCGCACGGAATCACCATAGGACAGTCATCCGGTCATATCTGTTTTTAACACGGTGGATCGGGCGAGGGCTCGTATGTCCCTCGTCCGATCCACGTCGTGCCGGCTCAGCAGATGCGCGGCAGTTGCTCCCCGATCGGCAGGTCCACCACGCGGGTGCCGCCCAGCCCGGTGCGCGCCACGACCATGCCGGGGTGGGCCTCGACGGCCTCGCCGATGATCACGGCGTCCGCGCCGAGCGGGTGGGCCCGCATCGCCCCGAGGACCGCGTCGGCGTGCTCGCGCGGGACGAAGGCCACCAGCTTGCCCTCGTTGGCGATGTACATGGGGTCCAGTCCGAGGATGGCGCAGGCGTTGGCCACGGACGGCGGGACGGGGACGGCGCGCTCCTGGAGGACGACGCCCGTGCCGGAGGCGCTCGCGATCTCGTTGAGCGCGGCGGCCAGACCGCCCCGGGTGGGGTCGCGCAGCACGTGCAGATCCGGGGTGACGGCGAGCATGGCCTCGACCAGGCCGCCGAGCGGAGCGCAGTCGCTGGCGATCTCCACCCCGAACTCCAGGCCCTCGCGGACGCTCATGATCGCCACCCCGTGGACGCCGATGGCGCCGCTGACGATCACGACGTCCCCGGGGACGACCCGCTGCGGACGCAGGTCGACGCCCGGCGGGACGACCCCGATGCCGGCCGTGTTGACGAAGATCCCGTCGCCGTGGCCGGCCTCCACCACCTTGGTGTCCCCGGTGGCCACCTCCACGCCGGCGGTGCGCGCGGCGGCGCCCATCGCCCGGGCGACCCGGGTGACGGTGTCGAGTTCGACGCCCTCCTCCAGGATGAACCCGCAGGAGAGATAGGCGGCGCGGGCGCCGCTCATGGCGAGGTCGTTGACGGTGCCGTTGACCGCCAGGTCGCCGATGCTGCCGCCCGGGAAGAACAGCGGGCGCACCACGTAGGAGTCGGTGGAGAACGCCAGCCGGGCGCCGCCGAGGGAGAGGACGGCGGAGTCGCCGAGCTGGGCGAGGGCCTCGCCGCCGAAGGCCGGGGCGAAGATCTGCTGGACCAGCTCGGCGGAGAGGACCCCGCCGCCGCCGTGGCCCATGACGACCCGGGGCCTCTCGCGCAGGGGCGCCGGGCAGGTCCACGCCTCGACGTCGAGGGTGGGGAGACCGGTCGTGTCAGACAACGGGGGTCGCCTCCCGGGCCGTCGGGCCGGCCGGCAGGTCCAGCCGTCGGTAGAGGTAGTACGCGGCGCAGGCGCCCTCGCTGGAGACCATCGTGGCGCCCAGCGGGGTCCGCGGGGTGCACAGGGTGCCGAAGGCGGCGCACTCGTGCGGTTTGAGCAGGCCTTGCAGGACCTCTCCGCTGCGGCACTCGGCCGGTTCCTCCGTGCGGATGTCCTCGACGGAGAAGCGGTGCTCGGCGTCGTGGTCCCGGTACTTCGGGGACAGCCGCCAGCCGCTGCCGGGGATCACCCCGATGCCCCGCCAGGCCCGGTCGGTGACCTCGAAGACGTCCTCCAGCATGGCCCGTGCGGCCGGGTTGCCGTCCGGGCGGACGGCCCGGGCGTAGGCGTTGTCGACGGTGTGCTCGCCGCGCTCCAGCTGCCGTACGGTCCGGCGTACGCCCTCGAGGATGTCGAGCGGTTCGAAGCCCGTCACGACGATCGGCACCCGGAAGCGCTCCGCCAGCTCCGGGTACTCCCCCATGCCCATCACACTGCACACGTGCCCGGCCGCGAGGAAGCCCTGCACCCGGCAGGTCGGCGAGGACATGATCGCCTCGATGGCGGGGGGCACCCGGACGTGCGAGACCAGCATGCTGAAGTTGCGGATGCCCTGCTCGCGGGCCTGATGGACCGTCATGGCGTTGGGCGGTGCGGTCGTCTCGAAGCCGATGCCGAAGAACACCACCTCGCGGTCCGGGTTCTGCCGGGCGATCCGCAGGGCGTCGAGCGGCGAGTAGACGACGCGTACGTCCCCGCCCTCGCCGCGCACCTGGAACAGGTCCCGGCCGGTGCCCGGCACCCGCAGCATGTCGCCGAAGGAGCAGAAGATCACCCCCGGCCGGGAGGCGATCTCCAGCGCCTTGTCGATGACCTCCAGCGGGGTCACACAGACGGGACAGCCCGGCCCGTGGATCAACTCGACCTCGTCGGGGAGGAGTTGGTCGATGCCATGCCGGATGATGCTGTGCGTCTGGCCGCCGCAGACCTCCATCAGCGCCCAGGGCCGGGTGACGGTGGCGTGGATGTCGTCGAGGAGCCGGCGGGCCAGGTCGGGGTCCTGGAACTCGTCGATGTACTTCACTGCCCCGCCTCCCGTACGACGTCCTGGCCCGCCTCGGCCGCAGCCATCTCCCAGGCGTCGCCGAACTCCTCCTGCAGCATGCCGAGTTCGGCGAAGAGTTCGAGCGTCTGTTTCGCCGACTCCTCGTCCAGCCGCTGCAGGGCGAACCCGACGTGGACGATGGCGTACTCGCCAACCCGGAGATCGGGCAGGTACTCCAGGCACACCTCCTTGACCACGCCGCCGAAGTCGACGGTGGCCATCCGGGTGCCGTCGCGTTCCTCGATGTCGAGCACTCTGCCGGGTACCGCCAGGCACATGGGCCTCTCCTCGCTGTGGATGTGGTCAGTCGGTGTCGGTCGTCCGCGCGGCCACCATCAGCTGGCCCAGCGCCAGCCCGCCGTCGCCCGGCGGTACCGAGCGGTGCCGCAGGACCGTGAAGCCGTCCTCGCGCAGTGCGGCGCAACAGGCCGTCGAGAGCAGCGTGTTGGCGAACACGCCGCCCGTGAGGGCGACCGTGCCCAGCCCGTGCCGCTCCCGGGCCAGCGCGCACATCCGGCGCACCATCGCGGTCACGCCCCGATGGAAGCGGGCCGCGACCGGGGCCGCCGGGAGCCCGTCGCGCAGGTCGCGGACGACGGCCGCCAGGACGGGGGCGGGATCGGCCCGTACGGCAGCGCGCTCGCCCTCCTCCGGTACGCGCAGGGCGAAGTCGTACGCGGTGGTGTCCCCGGCGGGCGCGTGCAGAGCGGCCGCCTCCAGCTCCACGGCGGCCTGTGCCTCGTATCCGGCCAGGTGGCACACCCCGGCCAGGGAGGAGACGGCGTCGAAGAGGCGGCCCATGCTGGAGGTGGGGACGCAGGCCAGTCCGCGCTCCAGCTGCCGTTCCAGGACGACGAGTTCCTCCGGCGGGCAGGCCGCCGTACAGGGCAGGTCGGCCGACCTCCCGAGGCCGGCGGCCCGCAGATGGGACAGCGCCATGCGGTACGGCCGGCGCACCGCGGCGTCGCCGCCGGGCAGCGGGACGTAGGCGAGGTGTCCGAACCGGGTGAAGCCGTCGTAGTCCGCGAGCAGGAACTCCCCGCCCCACACCGCCCCGTCGTCGCCGTGGCCGGTGCCGTCGAAAGCCACGCCGATCACCGGGCGGCTGCCGTCGAGGCCGTGCTCGGCCATCACGGAGGCGACATGGGCGTGATGGTGCTGCACCCGGGTCACGGGCCGCCCGCCGGCGGTGCGGTCGGCCCAGCCGGTGGAGCGGTAGCCGGGGTGCCGGTCGGCGGCCAGGCTCTCGGGCCGTACGCCCGTGATCGACTCCAGCTGCCCCACCGCGCGCTCGAACACGCCCTGGGTGCCGAGGTCGTCCATGTCGCCGATGTGCGCCGACAGCCAGGCCTTGCGGCCCGACCCGAGACAGAAGGCGTTCTTCAGGTCCCCGCCGACGGCGAGGGCGGGGCGGACGGGCAGGGGCAGCGCGACCGGCAGGGGCGCGTAGCCGCGCGAGCGACGGATCATCAGGGGCTCGCCGTCGCAGACCCGGACCACGGAGTCGTCGCAGGGCCCCTGGATCGGCCGGTCGTGGACGAGCCAGGCGTCGGCCAGGTGCGCGAGCCGCTCCAGGGCCTCGGTGTCATCGGTGACGATCGGCTCCCCGGACACATTGCCGCTGGTCATGACGAGCAGCCGGGGACCGTCCGGATCACCGGGCAGGCCCAGCAGCAGATGGTGCACGGGGGTGTACGGCAGCATCACTCCGAGGTCGGGACTGCCGGGCGCGACCGAATCGGCGGGCCGCGGGCCCCCGGCCGTGTACGACGGGTCCGGGCGTCGCCGCAGCAGGACGACGGGCCGGGCGCCCCCTTCGAGCAGGCGCCGTTCCTCCGGGCCGAGGTGCACGAGGTGCTCGGCGTCGGCCGTGGAGCGGGCCATGACGGCGAAGGGCTTGTCGCCGCGCGCCTTGCGCCGGCGCAGCAGGGCGACCGCGTTCTCGTTCGTGGCGTCGCAGGCCAGGTGGTAGCCGCCGAGGCCCTTCACGGCGAGGATCGCGCCGCGCGTGAGCAGGGCGCGGGCCCCGGCGACCGGATCGTCGACGGCTCCCGGGGCGATCAGCCGCAGCCTCGGTCCGCAGGCCGGGCAGGCGACGGGCTGGGCGTGGAAGCGCCGGTCGGCCGGATCGCCGTACTCCCGGGCGCAGTCGGCGCACATCGGGAAGCCGGCCATGGTGGTGTGGGCCCGGTCGTAGGGGACGCCGGTGACGATGGTGAACCGGGGGCCGCAGTGGGTGCAGTTGACGAAGGGGTGGCGGTGGCGCCGGTCTGCGGGGTCGGCCAGCTCGGCGAGACAGTCGGCGCAGGTGGCCGTGTCCGGGGAGACGAGGGTGCGGGCCGGGCCGTCGGTGCGGGAGGCGAGGATGGTGAACGCCTCGCCCCCCGTGAGGGGCACCTCCTGGTGGTGGACGGACTCCACCACGGCCAGCGGGGGCGCCTGGACCGCGAGGCGTTCGCAGAACCGGGCCACGGCCGCGCCGCTGCCCTCGACCTCGGCGACGACGCCCTCCGGGGTGTTGGTGACGTGTCCGACCAGGGCCAGTTCGGTGGCGAGAGCGTAGACGTACGGCCGGAAGCCCACGCCCTGCACCACCCCCCGGACGACGATCCGGCGGCGCAGCGGCCGGTCGCCGGTGACGACGGCCGGGGACGGGGGAGCGCTCACGGGTGGGTGTGCGCCAGAGCGTCGGCCGCGTCCGCGTCCGCGTGCGCATGGGAGTGGGAGTGGGAATGCGGGTGGCCGTGGGTGTGCGTCTGGCGGGCCATGACCGGCGTATGGACGGGTGCGCCCTCCGCCGCGGCCAGCGCCCGGTCGAGCAGCGCGCCGACGCCCCTGCCCCGGCGGGCCGAGGTCAGGACGATCTCGACGCCGGGGTTGACCTGCTCCACGTTCGCGCGGAACGCGAGCTCGTCGAACTCGACGGCTTCGGCGAGGTCGGTCTTGGTGACCACGACCAGCTGGGCGAGCCCGAAGGCGGTGGGGTACTTGAGCGGCTTGTCCTCGCCCTCGGTCACGGAGGCGAGGACGACCCGGAGGGTCTCCCCCAGGTCGTAGGAGGCCGGGCAGACCAGGTTGCCGACGTTCTCCACGAACAGCAGCCGGGTGCCCTCGGGCAGCCAGCCGTCCAGGTGTCCGGCGAGCATGCCCGCCTCCAGGTGGCACAGTCCGTCGGTGAGCACCTGCTTGACGGGCACGCCCGAGCGGGCCAGGCGGGCCGCGTCGTTCTCGGTGGCGAGGTCGGCGGTCAGCGCGGCGACGGACACGGACCGCTCGCGGGCCCGCAGCAGTTCCTGCTCCAGCAGCGCGGTCTTGCCGCTGCCGGGGCTGGAGAGCAGGTTGACGACGGTGGTGCCGCCGGCGGTGAGACGGTCGCGCAGGGTGTGGGCACTCGCGTCGTTCTTCGCGAGTACGGCCTGCCGCAGGTCGACGACACGGCACATGGTTCAGCACTCCTCGTGGATCGGTTCGCCGGTGGGCGCGGGGACGCCGTCCTCCCACTGGACGGAGGCGATCTGCAGTTCCCGCCCGGCGCACAGGTCGGTACGCGTGCCGCCGCAGCCGGGGCAGGTCAGCCGGGGCGGCATGCCGACGGCCCACTCGTGTGCGCAGGAGGCGCAGCGGGCCCGGCCCGGTACGGGCTCGGTGACGAGTTCGGCGCCCTCCAGCAGGGTCCCGGCGCAGGCCAGTTCGAAGCAGAAGGAGAGCGCGTCGGGGACGACCCCGGCCAGTTCACCGACCTGGAGCCGGACCGAGCGGACCGCCGTGACGTCCCCGGCGCGCTCGGCGGCCTCGGTCACCTGGTCGACGACGGCCAGCGCGACGGACATCTCGTGCATCGGTCTCGGACCTCCCGGGCGTGGGCGTGCCCCCCGCCGGCCTTCATTAGAGGCGGGGGCACCCGGGTGGCACGGCCCGGCACGCCGTCACGGGTCGGCGGCTACGCCCGTTCGACGCAACCGCACGGCCGCGCGGGGCGTCCGGGCACCCGGGTCACATACGGCGGATCCGCAGGTAGCGCCGGAAGTCGGGAAACAGCTCGACCGCGACGGCGGCGGTGGCGGCCATGGCGGCGAAGGCCGCTCCACCGATGACGATCTTCTTCATCCGTCTCTCCTCATCTCGCTCGCGGAGCCTCGGCGGCCCCGGTGGGTGCCGTGGACGGCTCGCCGTCCCGCAGCAGCTCTTCGATCAGCCGTACGGCCTCGGGTACGGCGTCGGACACCGGAGGGCTGAGTCCGATGCCCTCCTCCACCGAGGCCGGTTCACAGCCGACGATCACGGTGCGCCGGGGTGCTCGTCCGCCGGTGCCGGCGCAGAGGGTGTCCAGCAGGGCCAGGACGGTGTCGGGGGTCATCCGGTGGCCGTCGATCGGGGGCACCGCGCCGGGGTCGGCGCCGGGGCCGTCGTACTCGATGACGTAGAGCGTCCCCGGCGTCTCGCCGCGTGCCGTGGCGTCGACGAGGACGAGGGTGTCGTAGCCGTCGAGGAGCTGGTAGGCGAGGTGCACCCCGCGGACTCCGATGTCCGCGACCTCGACGTGCTCCGGCAGCCGGCACCCGGCCAGCCGGCGCGCGGTCTCGACGCCGAAGCCGTCGTCGCCGAGGAAGATGTTGCCGATGCCGGCCACGAGGGTGCGGTTCACGGTCCGGCCTCCAGCGGTACGACCTCGTCCGGCTGGAAGTAGAGATAGCGGCCCTGTTCGCGGCGGATGTCCGCGCCGGGGTCGCCGTCCACGGTGACGGCGAGGTGCACGGCGCCGTCGACGTCGTGCAGCACGGCCTCGACGGTGGCGGTGCTGCCGCGCAGGAACAGGTCCTGGGCGTCGGTGTGCCGTAGACCGGGCCGTAGTTCGACACGGCTGCCCTTGCCGACGGACCGGTCGCCGACCACGACGGTGTCGTGGTCCGGGTCGAAGCCGGCGTCGCTCGCCGGGTCCCACCAGGGGGTGTCGGGGCGCCGCACCCCGTGCTCGTCGGGAAAGCCGGGGAAGCCGGGCGCGCCGGTCTCCCCGGTGACCTCGCGCAGTCCGCGCACCGCGCCGTGCAGGCGTTCCAGCACCTCGGCCGGCATCGAGTCCGCCAGGTCGATCACGGCCGCGGCCCGCGGGTCGGTACCCCGGGCCTCGCGCTTCTCCTCGTCGGTGAGGGCGGCGGTGCGCAGGGCGAGGATCTCGTCGATCTCGGTGGCGTCGTAGAGCGCGCCGGGGCTCTCCGGCGCGATGGCCGGGTGGTCCTCCAGGATGATCGGGGAGGACAGCACGAGGTCGGCGCGGCCGGGTTCGCCGGCGAGGACGGGCCAGGTGTGCAGATTGCGGCAGGCGGCGACCGCGCCCTTGGCCCATTCCGGGGGATCGGTCATCGACAGGAACGATCCGGCGCTGAGGGCCATGAGGAGGTGGGTGGCCACCAGGGAGTGCGGCAGCGCCGCGTCCCGGTCGGCCGCCCGGCCCTCCGGGGGCACCCAGTCGCTGGTGTTCTCCACGACGGCGGTGAGCCGCGACGTCCGGTAGGGGCCGTCGAGTTCGCACGCGGAGAGCCGGACGGTCCCGACGACCTCCTCGCACCGCCGGACCAGCCGGCCGACGGTGCGGCCCGCCGCGTCCAGGACCGGTTCGGTGTCCTCGCGGGCCGGGATCCGGAAGGGATGCGTGACGCCGTCGCCGAGCAACTCCTCGACGGGGACGACCAGTTCGACGCGTTCCTCGCCGCCCTCGTCCCAGGGCACCAGGATCCGGTCGTCGAGGCGGAGTTCGGGGACGGTGTCGTGGCCGCCGTCCGGGCGCGCCCGCTGCACGGTGCGCCGGCGGGCGTGCAGGAAGCGCACCTCGACGGAGAGGGTGGCGCCCTTCCTCGGTTCCATCAGGCATTCGGTGTGCTGGAAGTCGTGCTCCTCGCACCCGGCGCCCCAGGCGGGCGGCACGAGCACCCCGAACTGCCAGCGCAGCCGGTTCTTGGCGGCCGAGGCGCGGTACGGGTAGAGCACATAGCCCTCGAAGAGGACGGCGTCGGCCACCTGCCGGGCTAGGGCGAACCGCTCCTCGGTCCCGGGGGCGAACGCGGTCGCGGTCACGGGTCGGTCCTCACGGTCAGGGCGGTGAGCGCGCGCAGCGGGTCGCGGCTCTCGGGCCGGTCGGCGGCGCCCCCGTCGAGCAGGGCCTCGACGGTCGCCTCCCAGGACGGCAGGGCGTGCCGGGAGCGGTAGGCGAGGAGGGCGTCCATGGTGTCGCGGGGCAGCCGGATCCAGCCGCAGCCGGGGAAGTGCTGCTCGACCATCTCCCGCCAGGTGGCGACCGGCATCCTGAAGGCCGCCTCGCGGTCCCAGGGGACGGGTTCGACGCGGAAGCCGCCCGCGCCGGTGAAGGCCGTGCCGGAGAACAGCATCAGCAGCGGGACCTCGCCGTCGGTGAGGGCGGCGAGATAGCGGGTGGCGGCGATGTCCAGGTCGTAGGTGCAGGGGACGACGAGGTCGGCCTCGGTCTCCCCGGTGAACCCGGACACCATCAGCGGGACCTGGGCGAACTGCACCGGGTTGAGCGTGCCGCCCCAGCGGGAGCGCTCGCCGAACAGGTCCTTGAGCGCGTCGGCTTCGCCGTCGTCGTAGCCGCGCCGGGCGGGTTCGATGCGGATCTGGCAGCGGAGCGCGAGGGCGTGCACGGGGGTGTCGCCGGACGCGGTGACGTGCAGCCGGAAGACGAGCGTGGGCCCGGCGGCGAACCGGTCGGCGCGGACGCCGGTGCAGGAGAAGGAGAACTCCGTCATGGGCGCCCCGCCTCCTCCAGGGGCCGGGCGCGGCGCGCCACGTCCGTGAAGAAGGCGTCCAGTGCGGCGCGCGCCTCCCGTCCGCCGTCGAAGCCCTGCCACAACAGGCGCATCCGGCCGACGAGTTCGTAGCAGACGTCGATGGGGACGAGGTGGCAGTCGACGCGGTCGTCGGTGCGGCGCAGCAGCAGTGCCTCGACGTCGGGTTCGAGGAGGTCGGCGAGCCGGCTGCCGCCGAGGACGGCGGTCCAGGTGTCGGGATCGAGTTCGCTCTCGGTGGCTCCGGCCGGGCTCGGGTAGAGGGCGACCAGCCGGTCGAGGGCGGCGTTGCGGAAGAAGAAGGCGACGCCGACGGGGATCTGCAGCGTTTCCCAGGCCCGTTCGTCGAGGCGGTGGCCGGGGTCGGCGAGGTAGCGGGCCGGGACCGCGCGGAAGCGGCCCGCGGCGGCGCCGGGCTGTTCCATCAGCACCGCGCAGGCCGTGCACGCGCAGGCGAGGGACCGCTGCTCCGTGTCGACGAGGTGGCGGTGGTCCTCGGGCACCACGGCGGCGCACAGTTCGCACCGCTCCGGCCGCGGCGGACGGTCGGTGAGGAACCGCCGCAGGCCGGGGGTGGTCGTGCTCATCGCGCCCCCGTCGGTGCGGTGCCGATCTGCAGGAGCGTGGGTCCGGCGGGTGCGGTCTCCACGTCCACGGCCCTGACCTCGGGGGCGAGGGCGGCGAGCGCAGTCTCGGCGGCCCGCGCGGCATCCGTGCCGGAGCCGCAGCCGCAGCCGCCGCCCGCCCGGGCGCGCAGCCGCAGGGTGCCGCTGTGCTCCTCGAAGCCCACCACCTCCAGCCGGTGGTCGCGGACCCCGTCGAGGGCGCGGGCGATCCGGGTGTCGCGGTCCTCGGGGTGCAGGTCGTGCAGGACGAGCAGGCTCGCCACGAGGTCGTCGTCGAGCAGCCGCGCCAGGGCTTTGCCGGGGGTGGACCCCAGCAGTTCGACGACGTGGGCGAGGGCGGTGCCGTAGAGGTCCATGAGGGAGCGGACGAGGTCCTCGGCCGCGGCGGCGCCGTCGCCGCTCGTGGCCAGCCGGTCGAGGACCTCCTCGATCCGGCGTCCGGTCTGCTCGGCCGTCACCGGGCGTGCGGTGGTCGGCGCGCTCATCCGCCGAGTCCGCTCAGGCCGGTGGGCACGTGCATCGACTTCACGGTCTTTCCGCCGCCGACGTACATGTGGACGCCGCAGGGCAGACAGGGGTCGAAGCTGCGGACGGCGCGCATGATGTCGATGCCCTTGAAGTTCTCCGGGGGGTTCTCCTCGAAGATCGGGGTGTTCTGCACGGCGTCCTCGTACGGGCCGGGGGTGCCGTAGGAGTCGCGGACGCTGGCGTTCCAGGGGGTGGGCGGGTACGGGTGGTAGTTGGCGATCTTGCCGTCGCGGATCACCATGTGGTGGGAGAGGACGCCGCGGACGGCCTCGGTGAAGCCGCAGCCGATGCTCTCGTCAGGGACCTCGAACTTCTCCCAGGTCTGGGTGCGTCCGGCGCGGACCTCCTCGAGGCCCTTCTCCGCGCAGTGCAGGGCGACGGCGGCGGCGTAGGCCTGGAAGTAGGTGCGGGCGCGGTTGCGTTCCAGGGCGTTGGACCACTTCGGGATCTTCCACTCGAAGGTGGTCTCCGGCTTGGTCAGGGTGCGCGGCAGGTTGATGACCACGCTCTGGCCGGTGGCCTTGACGTACCCGATGTCGACGAGCCCGGACAGGGCGGTGGACCACAGGCGGGCGATGGGGCCGCCGCCGGTGTCCAGGGCGAGGTGGTCCTTGCCGTCGAACCAGCGCGGGGACATCACCCAGCTGTACTTGTCGTCGAAGTTCCGCTTCTGCGGGGCCGGGATGGTGTGCTGGTTCCACGGGTGGCGCGGGTCGACGGGGTTGCCGAGCGGGTCGTGGGTGACGAACTGCTCCTGGCCCTGCCAGTCCTCGTAGTAGGAGCTGCCCAGCAGGATGCGGATGCCGAGGTTGATCGCGGTGAGGTCGTTGGTGACGAGCTTGCCGTCGACGACGATGCCGGGGGTGACGAACATGCGCCGGCCCCAGTCCGTCATGTTGGCGTAGGTGAAGTCGCAGTGCTCGGGGTCGTTGAGGGCGCCCCAGCAGCCGAGCAGGACACGCCGGCGGCCGACCTCCTCGTAGCCGGGCAGGGCCTCGTAGAAGAAGTCGAAGAGGTCGTCGTGGAGCGGGACGACCCGCTTCATGAACTCGACGTACCGCATGAGGCGGCTCAGGTAGTCGGTGAAGAGCTGCACGGAGGCGACCGTGCCGACTCCGCCCGGGTAGAGCGTGGAGGGGTGCACATGGCGGCCCTCCATCAGGCAGAACATCTCGCGGGTGTACCGGCTGACCTGGAGGGCCTCGCGGTAGAACTCGCCCTCCAGCGGGTTGAGCGAGCGCATGATGTCGGCGATGGTGCGGTAGCCGTGCTCGGCGGCGTGCGGGGCCTCGGTGCGCTCGGCGAGTTCGAGGACCCCGGGGTTGGTCTCCTTGACCATCTTCTCGCAGTAGTCGACCCCGACCAGGTTCTCCTGGAAGATGTTGTGGTCGAACATGTACTCCGCGGACTCGCCGAGGTTGATGATCCACTCACCGAGGTGCGGGGGCTTCACGCCGTACGCCATGTTCTGCGTGTACACCGAGCAGGTGGCGTGGTTGTCGCCGCAGATGCCGCAGATGCGGCTGGTGATGAAGTGGGCGTCGCGGGGGTCCTTGCCCCGCATGAAGACGCTGTAGCCGCGGAAGACCGACGAGGTGCTGTAGCACTCCGCGACCCGCTTCTGCTTGAAGTCGATCTTCGTGTGGATGCCGAGGCTGCCCACGATCCGGGTGATCGGGTCCCAGGACATCTCCACCAGACCGGTGCCGTCTCCGGCCGCCTTCGTCCTTGCCATGGTCGTTGCCGTGCCCTTCGTTGCGCGGGAGGTTCGGGGTGTGGGGGGGGTGCACGAAGCAGAAGCGGGTCACGCGGGGGTCAGGTGCGGGAGGGCGTCACCAGGGCGGCCGGTAGCCGGTGGTGATCTTCTCGCCGCTCCGGCGCCACTTGGGCTCCTTGTCCACCGTCTTCGCGGTGATGTCCCGCAGCTTGCGGATCACGGCGCCGTACGCGCCGCTGGCCGTGCTGGAGACCTTGGCGCCGGGGGGTTCGTCCATGAACGGCATGAACTTGTCGGGGAAGCCGGGCATGGTGCAGGCGATGCAGATGCCGCCGACGTTGGGGCAGCCGCCGACGCCGTTCATCCAGCCGCGCTTGGGCACGTTGCACTTGACGACGGGGCCCCAGCAGCCGATCTTCACCAGGCACTTCGGCGAGTCGTACGACTCCGCGAACTCGCCCTGCTCGTAGTAGCCGGCCCGGTCGCAGCCCTCGTGGACGGTGGCCCCGAACAGCCAGGTCGGACGCAGCTTGTCGTCCAGCGGGATCATCGGGGCGGAGCCGGCCGCCTGGTAGAGCAGGTAGGTGAGGGTCTCTGCGAAGTTGTCGGGCTGGATCGGGCAGCCCGGGACGCACACGATCGGGATGCCGGCGTGGGACTTCCAGTTCCAGCCCAGGTAGTCCGGGACGCCCATCGCGCCGGTCGGGTTGCCGGCCATCGCGTGGATGCCGCCGTACGTGGCGCAGGTGCCGATGGCGACGACGGCGAGGGCCTTGGGCGCGAGGCGGTCGATCCACTCGCTGGTGGTGATGGGCTGGCCGGTCTCCGGGTTGTCGCCGAAGCCGCACCAGTAGCCCTCGGGCTTGATCGCCTCGTTGGGGACGGAGCCCTCGACGACCAGCACGAACGGGTCGAGCTCGCCCCGCTCCCCCTTGAAGAACCACTCGATGAACGTGTCGGCGCCGCCGACCGGACCGCAGTCGAAGTCGATCAGCGGCCAGTGCACCTGGATCTTCGGCAGGCCGGGCAGCACACCGAGGACGATCTCCTCGATGCTCGGCTGCATGGCCGCGGTCAGCGCGACCGAGTCGCCGTCGCAGCTCAGCCCGGCGTTGATCCACAGGACGTGGATCGTGGGTGTCTCGTCGGCGGGCGCGCCTGTGGCGTCCGCAGCGCCGGCCGTGTTCGGCGTCGCCTGGCTCATGGGGACCGCCTCCTGGGGAGGTAAGGGATGAAGGCCTGCATTTCGGCCATCAGGATTCTTCGTATCAGCGGTTCGGCCCGAGTGAGACACCATCGGGGGCCATTCCGGTGACATCGGCGGCAGAGGGGGTCGGCCCGCTGTGCGCAACCGGGGCGAGGTGGGGCGGGGTGCGGGCGGGGCGCTTCTTGTGGACGAACGCCCGGCGCAGGGCGTGGTACGGGGCATCGGGGTCGTCGAAGGTCTCCCGCATCCGGGCGAGCTCGCGTTCCCGGAAGACGGACAGCGGGGTCAGGCTCTGCAGCCGGTCCAGTTCCGCCTTCTTCGCCGTGATCCGGGCCGCTGTCGCGGGCAGGGCGGCCAGGCGCGCGGCGAGCTCGCCCACCTCCTGGGCGAAGGCGTCCGGGGCGCGGTCGACGACCCGGTCGACGAGCCCGAGGCGGTGGGCGCCGGTCGCGCTCACGGGGAGGGCCTCGGCCATGAGCCGTTCGGCGACTGCGGGGCCGACCCGGCGCGGGAGGGTGTGGGTCCAGTACTCCGAGCCGTACAGACCCATCAGCCGGTAGTGGGGGTTCAGCACGGCCCCGGAGCGGCACCAGATCTCGTCCGCGGCGAGGGCGAGCATCACGCCGCCCGCCGCCGCGTTGCCCGCGACGGCCGCGACGGTCAGCCGGTCGGTGGTCGTCAGGACCGCTTCGACCAGGTCGTCAATGGCGTTGATGTTGGCCCAGGACTCGGCGGCCGGATCGGCGGCGGCCTCGATCACGTTGAGGTGGATGCCGTTGGAGAAGAAGTCGCGCGCGCCGCCCAGCACCAGCACCGAGGTGGGCCGCTCGCAGGCCCCCCGGTAGGCGTCGAGCAGGCGCCGGCACTGCTCGGTGCTCATGGCGCCGCCGGGGAAGGAGAAGGACAGGAAGCCGACGGTTCCGTCCTCCCGGTAGCGGATGTCCGTCCAACGGCGCTCCCGGGCGTCGGGCAGCCGGGGCGGGGTGTGGTCGGGCAGCGGCGGCAGCCGGTCGCCCAGGGCACGCACCGCGGGCAGTTTGAACGTGGGCGGCGCCCCACGCAGCCGCCGGAGCCTCAGCTCGGGGATCCACACGGCGCCGTCGGCGGTGGCCCGGCAGATCGCCCCGGCCCGGGTGGCCAGCAGTTCGCCGGGGCGGCCGCGCAGCGCGTCCTCGGGGTGCCCGCCATGCAGGTACCACTCCTCGCCGAACAGCACGTCCAGCACGCCGGGCTGGGAATCGGCCGCCCGCAGCTTGCGCAGCACGGTCCGGGTGGAGTCCCCGGCCCAGTCGATGTGCCGGACGCCCTGGTCCAGGTACGGTCGCGTCCGCAGCCGGGGGTCGGCCGCGCCCGCCGGGTCCTGCCGGAGCGGTACGTACGTTCCGTCGGCGAAGCGGTCCACGGCGAGCAGGACGGCGCGCAGCGCGGCGTCGGCGATCTCGCCCCGGTACAGGTCGCTCTTGGCCACCTCGGGGACGGGGCAGGGCACGCAGGCCCACACGTCGCCGGCGTCCATCTCCGCGTCGGCCTGGAGCACGGTGACGCCCCACCGGTCGTACCCCTCGTGAATCGCCCAGTCCAGGGAGGACGGTCCCCGGTCCCCGACGGGGCCGGGGTGGACCACAAGACAGGGGCGGGCCGTCCACACCTCCTCGGGGATCGCCGTCCGCAGCATCGGGGCCAGGACGAGGTGCGGTGCGTGGCGTCGTACGGCGTCCGGCAACGAGCCGTCCGGCAGGGCGAGTTCGACCGCCACCGAGTGGCCGCGGTCGCGCAGCTCGGCGTGGACGCGCTGGGTGAGGCTGTTGAACGCGCTGGCTACGAGCAGGATGTGCACGGCTGCCTCCGGGCGGACGGGCGGCAGGCGGGGAGGACCGCCGAGGGCGATCCTCCGTCAGGTCCGTCCGCCGCCCCCGGCGACAGACGGCCGGGTCATCCGAAAGCGGGCGCGGCTCGGCCGTCCGGGCTCACGGTCCGGGCGGGGCAAGGCAGGGCAGGGCAGGGCAGGGCAGGGACGGCGTACGTGGTCCACGGCCGCAGGCGGTGCGGCGGCCGGCATCGCGGCGGCGCGCGGTGCCGTACGCGACACACGGCCGGCGTGCGGGGCGCGGGGCGGCATGCGGGGCGCGGGGCAGCGCGCGGGGCGGCGGCCGCCCGGCTTCACTCGCGGCGCAGGCCGCTGGTGATGCGCTGCCAGGGGGTGCGGGTGGCGCCGAAGTGGGTCTCGTGGTCCCAGACGTGGGTGCACGACGGGCACTGGAGATGGAGCAGGCTGCCCACGTTGGAGAGCAGATAGCGCCAGTGCGAGGAGCAGGTGCGGCGCTCCGCGCAGGTGGCGCAGCCCTGGTGGTCGTTGCAGCGCGGGCAGGCCACCCAGGCGCGGCGGCCGGGGTCGGCCTGCGGGTCAAGCGGCAGCATGCCCGTCTCCCCTGGGCGGGAGCACCCCCGCCGCGACGAGTTCGTCGTGGATGCGCTGCTGCTCGGGGCTGAGGCCGGAGTAGAGCAGTCCGTACGCCGCCTCCTCACCGCGCAGCGCCTCGACGGGGTCCCAGTCGGCGCCGAGCGCGTCCATGACGTGGGCCCGCCGGAGCATTTCGTGCGCGCCCAGGTCGACGGACCAGTCGAACGGTTCGCCGGAAGGGGTGGGGCCGTGGTGGGACATGTCTTCGAACGTAGGGAAGCGTTCCTCGCTCGGGCAAGAGCAGGTGGGGGATGTCACAGCAGGTCGGAGCGGTGCCGTTGCGCTTGCGGGGCTCCGTGGGAGGGGTTAACGTACAACCAAATGGTTGTAGATGAAGGTGCTGCCGAAAACCTGGACCGGCTCTTCCACGCCCTGGCGGACCCGACCCGCAGGGACATACTCCGCCGCTGCGCCGACGAGGGTCTGTCGGTGTCGCGGCTGGCCGCCGGTTACCCGATGAGCTTCGCCGCGGTGCAGAAGCACGTGGCGGTGCTGGAGCGGGCCGGGCTGGTCGGCAAGCGGCGGCGCGGGCGGGAGCAGCTCGTGCGCACCGAGCCCGACGCCCTGGCCCGGGCCCGGCAGGCCCTCGACGACCTGGAGGCGCTGTGGCGCGGCAGGGTGGAGCGGATGTCCGGCCTGCTGGCGCGCGCCCCCCGTACGGAAGAGACCGGAGAACGGCAGGCACACCGTCCGAAGGAAGGACCGGACCGATGACCGTGACCAGCATGGACAAGGACTTCGACCGCCTCACCCTCACCCTCGTCGCCGACTTCGCCGCCCCCGTCGAGCAGGTGTGGGAGCTGTGGGCCGACCCCCGCCGGCTGGAGCGCTGGTGGGGACCCCCGACCTACCCGGCGACCGTCGAGCACCACGAGCTGACCCCCGGCGGCGAGGTCGCCTACTTCATGACGGGCCCCGAGGGAGACAAGCACCGCGGCTGGTGGCGTGTCGCCTCGGTCGCCCCGCCCACGTCCCTGGACTTCACCGACGGCTTCGCCGACGAGGAGGGGAAGCCGAACCCCGCCCTGCCGACCATGAGCGTGCGGGTGCGGCTGACCCCGCACGGGGACGGCACGCGTATGGAGATCCGGTCCGCGTTCGAGACCCGCGAGCAGCTGGACCAGCTGGTGGAGATGGGCATGGAGGAGGGCCTGCGGGCGGCCGTCGGCCAGATGGACGGGCTGCTCAGCGGCTGATCTCCTGCTCGGCCCAGATGATCTTCCCCTCGGGGGTGTAGCGGGCTCCCCACCGATGGGCCAGCTGGGCCACCAGGAACAGACCGCGGCCCCCCTCGTCCAGGCTCCGGGCGTGCCGGAGCCTGGGGGCCGTGCTGCTGGCGTCGGAGACCTCGCAGGTCAGCCGGGTGTCGCGGAGCAGCCGCAGCCGGATGGGCGGCGTCGCGTGGCGCACGGCGTTGGTGACCAGCTCGCTGACGATCAGTTCCGAGGTCATCGCCAGCTCCGCCAGCCCCCAGGCCTCGACCTGGCGGGTCGCGCCGGCCCGGATGTCGGCGACGGCGGCCGGGTCCGCGGGCACGTCGAAGGAGACGACCCGGTCGGGGCCCAGGGCGTGGGTGCGGGCGAGGAGCAGCGCGATGTCGTCGGGCTGCGGCACGGGCACCAGGCGCCGTACCGCCGAGGTGCACAGGGTCGCGAGGTCGCTGCCGGACCGGGCGAGCAGGGCGCCGAGCCGGTCCATCCCGCGCTCCATGTCCTGGTCGGAGCCTTCCACGAGGCCGTCGGTGTACAGGCCGATCAGGCTGTTCTCGGCGAGTTCGATCTCGGTCGCCTCGAACGCCATTCCGCCGAGACCGAGCGGGGGCCCGGCCGGGGGCTCCGGGAAGGACACCTGACCGTCGGGGGTGACGACGACGGGGGGCGGATGCCCGGCGCGGGCCATCCGGCAGCGCCGGGTGACCGGGTCGTAGACGGCGTAGAGGCAGGTGGCGCCGAGGAACGCGGTCGTGCCCTGCGCCACCGCCGTGTCGTCGGTCCCGTCCGCGCTCAGCCGCAGCACCAGGTCGTCCAGGTGGGCCAGCAGCTCCTCGGGGGGCATGTCCATGTCGGCGAGGGTCTGTACCGCCGTGCGCAGCCGGCCCATGGTCGCGGCGGCGGCGATGCCGTGCCCGACCACGTCGCCGACGACGAGGCCCACCCGGGCCCCGGACAGCGGGATCACGTCGAACCAGTCGCCGCCCACCCCGTCGCTGGGGTCCGCGGGCAGATAGGAGGAGGCCACCTCCAGCGCGGTGCCGCCGGAGAGGGCGTCGGGCAGCAGACTGCGCTGCAGGGTGACGGCCGCGGTGTGCTCCCGGGTGTAGCGGCGGGCGTTGTCGACGCACAGCGCCGCTCGCGCGACCAGTTCCCGGGCGAGCAGGACGTCGTCGGGCCCGAACGACACGGGGTTGACCGAGCGGATGAACGTGGTGAGGCCGAGCGCGGTGTACCGGGCCCGCATCGGCACGGAGATGAGCGAGTGCAGTCCGAACTCGCGGATGGTCGCCGCCCGCGCGGGCTGCTGGGTGGTCCACAGCTCGTCGGAGGGGTCGAGGACGGGGATGAGGATCGGCTCGCCCTCGATGAGGAGGCGCGCGTCGTGCGGCGGGGGCAGGAAGTCCACCGGGTCGCCGACCTGTGCCACGGCCTCCGGGCAGCCTTCACGGACCGAACTCATCCCGGCGCGGCGCATCGCCGGCCTCGCGGGCGCCGGGCCGGCGTCCGTCAGCCACGCGCCGTGCCCCTCGGAGCTGAGCACCGGCTCCAGGAGGTCCACGACGACGAAGTCCGCGAAGCGGGGCACGGCGAAGTCGGCGAGCTCCTGGGCCGTGCGCAGCACGTCGAGACTGGTCCCGACGAGCGTGCCGGCCTCGTTGACCAGCGACAGCAGCCGACGGGCCGTCCACCGCTCGGTGACGTCCTGGACCATGTAGCAGACGCCGGTGACGGCGCCCTCGGAGTCGACCAGGGGGAAGAAGGACGTGGAGTAGGCGTGCCGGCGGTGCGGATCGGCCCGGCTCCACCCCAGGTACTCGTGGTCGGTGACCGGGGCCCCGGACTCCAGCACCTTGCGCATCAGCCCTTCGAGGGTGGTGGCCTGCAGACCGGGCAGCAGCTCGCTGAGCCGGTGTCCGAGCCGCTGTTCCCGGGGCACCCCGCCCCAGCGTTCCAGCGTGTCGTTCAGCCACACATAGCGCAGCTGGAGATCCATCACCGCCATCCCGACCGGGGAGCGGGTGAGGAACCCGTCGAGGACGGACTGGCCGACCGTCCCGAGCGGGCCGCGGGAGCGCGCCGAGATCAGGAAGCACTCGTCCTCGCCGATCCGGAAGGACGCGGAGACCCGCAGGTCCACCTCGAGGGCGCGGCCGTCGTGGTGCCGTACCGACAGCCGACCGCCCCACCCCATGCCCGCGCGGCAGTGCGCGGCGACGCCGGCCACCCGGGCCGGGTCCCCCGGTGTCGCCACGAGATGCCCGGCGGAGCGGCCCACCACATCCGCCGCCGGACGGCCGAGCAGCGCCGCGGCGCCCCGCGTCCAGCCGACCACGACGCCGTCCGCCCGCACGACCGCCGCCGCGTCGGTCGACGCGTCGAGGGCGTCGTACGGCTGCGCCGGAGCGGCGCCGGACGCTTCTCGCGCAGCGTCCATGGCTTCTCGCGCAGAGTCCATCGGGCCTTCCTTTACACGACCCATCGTCCTGCTTGTCCGACGGATGCGCACGGGCGCGTGCCGCGAACCCCCGGGCGCTTTCCGGACGCCCCCGGCGGGGGCAGCATGGAGGGGAGGAGGTTGGCGATGACAGCCGAACCCTTCCCGTCCGCGGAGGACGTGTACGGCACCGAGTGGGCGCAGGCGCCCCCGCCCACCGGTCTGCTGGATGTCCTGAGCGTGTCCGCGATGGTGCTGGACGCCGACGGGCGGATCGTGTTCTGGACCCCGCAGGCGGAGGAGCTGTTCGGTTACACCGCCGAGGAGGCCCTCGGCAAGTACGCGGCGCGGCTGTTCATCCACTCCCGGCACCTGAAGGCCGTGGTCAGGCTGTTCACGGAGGTGCTGCAGACCGGCCGGAGCTGGGCCGGCACCTTCCCCATCCGGCACAAGGACGGCAGCAGCCGGATCATGGAGTTCCGCAACATGCGGCTCCAGGACGACCTCGGCGACGTGTACGCCCTCGGGATCGCCGCCGACCACACACTGCTGCAGCGTGTGGAGACCGATCTCGCGCTGTGCGAGCGGCTGATCAGCCAGTCCCCGATCGGACTGGCGCTCCTCGACCCCGATCTGCGGTACCTGCTGGTCAATCCGGCGCTGGAGCGCATCGACGGCATCCCGGCCGAGGAGCACATCGGCCGCCGGCTGCGGGAGACCCTGCCGCTGCCCGACGTCGAGACCATCGAGTCCGCGCTGCGGCAGGTGCTCACGACCGGGACTCCGCTGCTCGACCAGTACCACGTGGGCCGCCCGCCGACCGATCCCGAGCGTGAGCACGCCTGGTCGCTCTCCTTCTACCGGCTGGAGGACCCCGGCGGGCGGGTCCTGGGCGCGGCGGCCTCGGTCGTCGACGTCACCGAACGGCACCGGGCGGCGGCCGAGGCCGACCGGGCCCGGCGGCGGCTCGCCCTGATCGCCGAGGCCTCCACCCGGGTCGGCACCACGCTGGAGGTGGGACAGACCGCCCGTGAGCTGGCCGAGATCGCCGTCCCGCAGCTCGCCGACGTGGTCGCCGTGGACGTCCTCGACTCCGCGCTCGCCTGCCGCCGCTCCCGCCGACCGGACGACGGGCCGGAACTCTTCCGCGCCCTCGCCCTCAAGGCGGCCCATCCGACCGTGGCCCTGCGCGCCGCCGACGCCCCCGGGGACGTGACGGCGTACGACGGCGACCGTCTGGTCACCCTGTGCGTCCACACCGGCCGGCCGGTCCTGGTGCGCCATGTCGGCGCGGCCGACATCCCCCGCATCGCCCGGGACGCCGAGGCCGGTTCCCTGCTGGCGCGGGCCGGTGTCCACTCGTATCTCGCGGTGCCGCTGATCGCCCACGGCGAGGTGCTGGGCGCCCTCGACCTCAAGCGCACCCGCAATCCGCTCCCCTTCGACGAGGACGACGTCGTCCTGGCCGGTGAGCTGGCCGGCCGGGCCGCCGTGGCCATCGACAACGCCCGCTGGTTCGAGAGCGTGCGCAACACCGCGCTCACCCTCCAGCGCAGCCTGCTCCCCGACCATCCGCCGCACCACGCGGGGCTCGACCTGGCCTCCCGCTACCAGCCCGCCCAGGCCACCAGCGAGGTCGGCGGCGACTGGTACGACGTCATCCCGCTGACCGACGACAAGACCGCGCTGGTCGTCGGGGACGTCATGGGCAACGGCATCGACGCGGCCGCCACGATGGGCCGGCTGCGCACCGCCACCTGCGCCTACGCGGACCTCGATCTCGATCCCGGCGAAGTGCTCCAGCACCTGGACAAGATCACCTGCGATCTGGAGCACTACATCGTGACCTGCCTGTACGCGGTGTACGACCCCCGCACCCGGCGGTGCCGGATCGCCAACGCGGGACACATGCCGCCCGCGCTGGCCGCCCCCGGCCATGCCCCCGTGCTGCTCGACCTGCCGGCCGGCGCCCCCCTCGGCGTCGGCGGAATCCCCTTCGAGACCACCACGACCGACCTCGCGCCCGGCGACGTACTCGTCCTGTACACGGACGGCCTGGTCGAGACCCGGCACCACTCCATCGACGACCGTCTGGACGTGCTGCTCACCTTCCTGGACGAACCCGACCGGCCGCTGGAGGAGATCTGCGACCTGCTGCTGTACGGCCTGCGCCATCCCGACGACCACGACGACGTGGCGCTGCTCGTGGCTAGGGCGCTGTAGCCGCGGGCGGGGCGCCGAAGCAGCGGCGGGGCGGGGTCGCGCAGGTGTGCCGCAGCCAGCGGGCGTCGATCACGCGGCCGTTGCCCAGCCGGTGCCGGGGCGGCCCCTCGGCCGGGACGAATCCGGCCCTGCCGAGGGCTTCGGCGCTCGCGGTGTTCGCCGGTTCGTACCCGGCCCGCACCGAGTCGAGTCCCAGGTGGTCGTGCCCGAGCAGGGCGGCGGCCCGGAACAGCTCCGCGCCGAGCCCGAGGCCACGGGAGTGCGGGGCCAGCCAGCCGCCGATCTCGCCGGTACGGGGGTCCAGTTCCGTGTACCCGGCGTATCTGCCGTCGTCGAGGCGGACGCCGACCAGGACGTCGGCCTGTTCCGGGCGGGGCTCGAAGGGCCGGGCCAGCAGGGCCGGGATGCCCGGGAGCACGGGCCGCCCGCCGGCGTCGGCGGGGCGCAGCCCGACCAGGGCCTCGCGGACGCCCGCGTCGGACAACACGCCGAGGTCGTCCCAGCCGAGCCAGCGCTGGGCCTCGGGGTCGGCGCCGGCGGCCCGGCAGACCACGAGGTCCAGATGGTTCTCCGGGGTGTAGAGCAGGAGGTGTTCGGTGCGCAGGGTGTGCCGGCGGTGCCCGCACGTGCCGGGCAGGGGAAGCCTGTGCTTGGGCGCCCCCCGCCCGTGAAGCAGCCGTGACCAGATCATGGGTCCCCCTCGATCGTCTTCCCCGAGACACTCCTGCTGCTGTGCGTCCGCGTAAGGCAGCGGGTGAGTGGACCGCCGGGGCGGCCCGTCACCGGACGGCTGCTCGGGCCCATGGTCCCGCATGCCCGCTCGGGGGCCCATGGTCCCGCACGGCTGGGCTGCGGCCCGCACGGGGGCGGCCGACAATGGGGTGGCGGGGCGCGTGTCCGGCCCGCCCGCGATGCCTCGGGGGCGTCGGCCCGAGAGGAACGTGCTCATGCGCGCCGAGTCTTCGCCGACCGCACGGATCGGGGCCTTCCTCGCCGGAGCGGGGTGGACGGGGATCCTGCACCGGTCGGTGCGGGTGACGGTGGCCTCGGCCACGGGCTTCTACGTCTTCCTGTACGGCCTCGACGAGCCGGTCCTGGCCCTGTACGCGCTGTTCGCGCCCATCGCCCTCGGGCTGCTGTCCGCCGTCCCCGGCTCCGGGCGGCAGCGCGCCGAGGTGATGCTGAAGGCGCTGCCGGTGGGCCTGGCGCTGGTGGCGCTGGGGACCGCGCTGGCGGTACGGACCTGGGCGGCGGTGCTCGGGATGCTCGTCGTCGGCTTCCTCCTGGCCTTCGCGGCCGTCGCCGGACCGCGGCCGGCCGGGGCGGCGCCGGGGCTCCAGCTCTTCTACATCCTGGCCTGCTTCCCGCCGTACGCACCGCAGACGCTGGGGCTGCGGCTGGCCGGGCTCAGCACCGGCGTGGTGCTGCTGGCGCTGTGCGAGGTGGTCCTGTTGCCGCAGCCCGGGGGCGCCACGTACCGCTCGGCCGTCGCGCGGGCCGTGGTGGTCGCGGGCGACACCCTCGCCGGCCGGACCCGTCTGCCGCCGGGGGCGCTGCGCGCCGAGGGCGAGCGGCTGCGGCTGTCGGTGTTCCCGCCCGCCGAACGCCCCGCGGGCCCGGGCCGTGCGGTGCGGGGCCTCGCCCAGGCCGGTTCGGCGGCCCGCCGGCTGCTCGAACAGCTGGCCCATCTGACGGAGACCGGGCAACTGCACAACCTTCTCGGCGGCGGCCGGCACAGCGACCGTGCGTCGCGGTGGCTGTTGCCGCAGGTGGCGGCCCGGTGTGCGGACAGTGCCGCGGCGCTGCGCGCGGGACGGGCGGCGCCGGCCCCGCAGCGGCTGGACGAGGCGATCGGCGCCTTCCAGCGGATGCGGATGCGGCAGGGGGCGAAGACCGGCGCCGAGGGGCCGGGGGTGGTGGCGGTGCTGCGCCGGCAGGCCGCGCTGCTGGGCGTGGCCGAGTCGGTGCGCGCGCTGGAGATCTCCGTACGGGTCGGCCTCGACGGGCGGCGCACCGCGCCGATCGAGCCCCGGGAGCTGTTCTGGTACACCGACGCGCCGACGGTCCGGCTGTGGCTGCGCCGGTTCGCCGGCAATCTGACGGTCCGCTCGGTGCAGTTCCACAACGCGCTGCGGATCGCCCTCGCCCTCGGCGCGGCACGGCTGGTGGCCGGGTCGCTCGATCTGACCCACGGGTTCTGGGTGCTGCTGGCGGTGCTGACGCTGAGCAGGACCACCGTCGGGGAGACCTGGGCGGCCATGCGGCAGGCGGTGGCGGGCAATCTGGCGGGGGCGGTGGCGGCGGGCGCCCTGCTCATCGGTCTGGGCGAGCACACCGACGCCTACGCGGCGATCCTGGCGCCGGGCATGCTGGTCGCCTTCTCGGTCGGGCCGCTGCTCGGCATCGCCTGGGCGCAGGCGCTGTTCACCCTGGTCGTGGCCACCGCGTTCGCCCAGATCACCCCGGCCACCTGGCGGCTCGCGGAGGCGCGGATCGTGGACGTGGTGACGGGCAGCCTCATCGGTCTGCTTTGCGCGCTGCTGGCCTGGCCGTCCGGTGCCCACCGCGAGGTGCGGCGGACCATGGCGGAGCTGCTGCGTGACTGCGCGTCGTTGATCAGGGCCACCGTCGCGGCGCTGGCGGCGGTGCCGCCGGGCTCGGCGCCGCCCCCGTCGACGCTGCACGCCCTGCACCGGATGCGGCTGGCCGAGTCCGCGTACGCGCAGTTCCGCAGCGAACCGGCCGCCCGGGCGGCCGCAGGCGCCGACTGGCACGGCGTCCTCATCGCGACGCATCAGATCCTGCTCGGCGCCCACTGGCTGCCCCGCTTCGACCTGCCCGCGACCGGTCTGCCCCCGGACGCCGTGGCACGGGCGTGGGCCGATGCCCGGGCGGCGGCCGGGACGGTCGACCGGCTCGCGGCGCTGTGCGACGGGGAGCGGCCGCCGCCGAAGGCGTCGCGACCCGCGGCCGCGCCCGCGTCGACACCGCCCCTGCCGACCCTCGTCGACCTGGAGGCCTGGCTGATGAGCCTGCGGGCCCAGCTCTCCCGGGTCGAGGCGGGCCTGCCGGGTCCGGGCGGCCCGCACGAGCGCGGAAGCTAGGGCCTGTCCGGCGGATCAAGTCGCAGGAAAGCAGCGGCGCCTTGTAAGCGCAGGTGAGCGGGGCCCGGTGCGTCCAGCTGCAAGGCGGAGG
>NZ_JBEXXE010000064.1:0-47827 GCF_040630255.1 Streptomyces sp. NPDC005820 | reverse complement strand
CGGCGCCACCACGGCTTCACGGACGAGGAGCTGGCGGAGCTGGCGCGGCAGTCGGTCCGGGGTTCGGCGGCCCCGGAGGACGTGAATCGCCGGCGCCGGTGACCGTGTCCGGCCGGACCCTCGACAACGGACTCGTCCGTGTACAGGTGGCGGACGACGGCACACTGTCTTCTGTATACGACATCCGGGCGGGCCGCGAGGTCCTCGCCGGCCGGGGCAACCTGCTCCGTCTGCACACCGACCTGCCCAACTACTGGGACGCCTGGGACATCGACAAGCACTACAAGAACCGCTTCACGGACCTGCTCGAGCCCGACTCGGTCTCCGTCGTCGAGGACGCCCCGCTGCTCGGTGCGATCCGCGTCACCCGTTCCTTCGGCAAGGGCTCGACCCTCACCCAGACGATCACCGTCCGGGCGGGCAGCCCGCGCATCGACATCGAGACCGACATCGACTGGCACGAGGCCGAGAAGATCATCAAGGCGGCCTTCCCGGTCGACGTGCGGGCCGCGCACTCCTCCGCCGAGATCCAGTTCGGTCACGTCCAGCGGCCCACGCACACCAACACCAGCTGGGAGTCGGCCCGTTTCGAGGTCTCCGGCCACCGATGGGTGCACATCGGCGAACCCGGCTACGGCGTCGCCGTCCTCAACGACTCGACGTACGGCCACGACGTCTCCCGCACGGTCCGTGAGGACGGCGGTACGACGACCACGGTCGCCCTCAGCCTGGTGCGCGCCCCGCGCATCCCGGACCCCGAGGCGGACCAGGGCCGGCACCGGTTCACGTACTCCCTGCTGCCGGGCGCCACGATTGGCGACGCGGTCGCCGAGGGCTACGCGCTCAACCTGCCGCTGCGCGTGGCGGAGTCGGCGGGCGCGGCGGAGCCGGTGGTGAGCGTGGACGGCGACGGGGTGACCGTCGAGGCGGTCAAGCTCGCCGACGACCGGTCCGGTGATGTGGTGGTGCGCCTGTACGAGTCGCGGGGCGGCCGGGCCCGGGGACTCGTGCGCACCGGGTTCCCGCTGGCCGGCTTCCAGGTCACCGATCTGCTGGAGCGGCCCCGCGAGGAGGACGCGGAGGCGGCCACGGCCGCCGACGGCGCGGTCGAGGTGACCCTGCGGCCCTTCCAGGTCCTGACGCTCCGCCTGCGGCGCGGCGAGTAGGGCCGGACCCCTTCCGGGCGGGCACGCCCGGACCCCAGCCGGGCGGGCACGGTACTGCACCACCGTGCCCGCCCTTCCCTCAAGCCCCCAGCCCCCAGCCCCCGGCCATCAGCCCCCAAGGCCCCAAGCCCTCAAGCCCCCAAGCCGAAGTCGCCCTCTTCGCCGAGGAGTTCAGTCGTGCCCATGCAACCCTGGTTCGCCGACGCCAAGTTGGGGATCTTCGTCCACTGGGGCATCTACGCCGTCGACGGCGTCCAGGAGTCCTGGTCGTTCTACGACGACATCGTGCCGCACGAGCAGTACATGTCCCAGCTCGGCCGTTTCACCGGCGCCCACTACGACCCGAAGGCCTGGGCCGACCTGTTCGCCCGCGCGGGCGCCCGGTACGCGGTGCTGACGAGCCGTCACCACGACGGGGTGGCGCTGTGGGACACGGCGTACGGCGATCTCAACCTGGGCCGCGACTACCTCACCGGCTATGCCGACGCCCTGCGCGAGAAAGGTCTGAAGGTCGGCCTGTACTACTCCCACTCCGACTGGAACCACCCCGACTACGCCTCCACCCGCAAGCCGGGCCGCCCGCCGGAGATGGAGGACAACCGCTACTCGGAGTGCTCGGCCGAGGACGAGGATCTTCAGGCCTGGGAGCGGTTCATCGCCTACCGGGACGGCCAGATCCGGGAGTTGGCCTCCCGTTACCGGCCCGACCTGATGTGGTTCGACGGGGAGTGGGACCGCAGCGAGGAGCAGTGGCGCATCCCCGAACTCGCGGCGCTGATCCGGTCGTACAGCCCGCACGTCGTCTTCAACGCACGCATGCTCAGTGAGGGCGACTACGCGACCCCCGAGCAGGGCGCGCCGATCGTGCCGCCGGACGGCCCCTGGGAGCTCTGCCTGACGATCAACGACTCATGGGGCTACCAGCACCACGATCACAACCACAAGTCCCTTGCCCAGCTGATCCGTTACTTCACGGAGACCATCGGCGGGGGCGGCAATCTGCTGCTCGACGTCGGCCCGATGGAGGACGGCACCATCCCGCAGCCGCAGGTCGAGCGGCTGGAGGGACTGGGGGAGTGGATCCGCAGGCACGCCGACGCCGTGTACGGGACGGTCCGCGGACTGCCGGCCGGGCACCACTACGGTCCCAGCACCCTCTCCGCCGACGGCCGCACCCTCTACCTCACCCTGTTCGACGCCCCGCGCGCGGAGATCGGTGTACGGGGTCTGGCGACACCGGTGCGCAGGGTCTCCGTGCTCGGCACCGGGGCCGAGCTCGGGCACCGGGTCGTGGGCGGGCTGCACGAGGCGGTCGGCGTGCTGTGGATCGACCCGCCGGCCGGGGCCGACCTCGACCCGTACGCCACCGTGCTCGCCGTGGAACTGGACGGTGAGCTGGAGCTCTACCGGGGCTCGGGCCGGTTCTGAGGCCCGGGTGCTCCGTCACACCCAGCACACACCCAGGTAAGTCATATGAACAATTAAGAAAGCGGTAAGAGGCCAGGTCAGGGGCGGAATGGGGGATTCCGCGGCTACCGCGCTTCATCTGCGAGACACCTGGACGTCGTCTTGGGCCCCTGGGATGCGGGCGCCAGGCGCAAGAGAGAGGTGTCGACGTGAGGGATACGCGCATAGCGGCGATGGGCAAGGGGCTGAAGCGCCGCGGGAGGCTCATGCGGGAGGCGGTGAGTCCGCCGCGGCGCACCCTGGACGCCATCCCCTCCCCGCGCAGGGAGCCCGCGCCCGCCGTGGCCTCGTACACCGCCCCGGCGGGCCCCCGCCTGGTGGAGTCCCCGGTCTTCGTGCTCTCCTCGGTGCGCTCCGGGTCCACCCTGCTGCGGGTGATCCTCAACAGTCACAGCCGGATCCGCGCCCCGCACGAGATGCATCTGCGCACCCTGCACGTGAAGCTCAGCCGGGACTTCACCGCCGAGGCCATGAAGGCGCTCGAACTCGACCGCACGGAGCTGGAGCACATCCTCTGGGACCGGGTCCTGCACCGGGAACTCACCCGCAGCGGCAAGGACGTCGTCGTCGACAAGACCCCGGCCAACACCCTCATCTGGCCGCGGTTGCACCGATGTTGGCCACACGCCCGGCACATCCTGCTGCTGCGCCACCCCGGCGCGGTGATCGCCTCTCTCACCGACCGCCGCAAGGACCCGGACCACGACGCCATCCGCGCCGAGGTGCTCGGCTACGCCGAGAAGCTCGAGGAGGCCCGGCTGGGTCTCGAGGGCGCGCACGTGGTCAGGTACGAGGAGCTCACCGCGGAACCGGAGCGCGTCACCCGTGACCTGTGCGCCCACCTCGGGGTGGAGTGGGAGCCCGCGATGCTGGAGTACGGCCGTGGCGACCACGGCGCCTTCCGGCCGAAGCTGGGCGACTGGTCCAGCACCATCAAGTCGGGCCGCATCCAGCCCGCCCGCACCGCCGACCCGGCCCTCGCACTGCCGCCCCGGCTGACCGAGATCGCCCGCGCCTGGGGTTATCCGACGGGGTGAGGACAGGGCGGGAGCGGGCGGCCGCTCCCCGTGACAGCGGCCGTCCGCCCCGATCCCCCGATCCCCCCGTGCCCCCCGGGCATCCCCCATGGCTCCCGGGGGCTGGTGCTTCCCCGTACTCCCCGTGCGTCACCCTGAACGGTGCACCCTGAACCGCGGTGCTTCCGCACCGGCCCACCGGGACCCTCACGTTCCCCCGTCGTCCCCGGTGGGCCTTCACGGTTACACCCTTTAGAACCCGCACCTCGCGCCGTGATACACCCCGGACGAAAGAAAGTTCCCCGGATCCTGAGCGGGATCCGGGGAACCGTGTACCGAGGGGCGGGGACGGGTCGGCTCAGCCGGTGAAGCCCGCCGTGATGGAGGTGAACTGCCAGGTGCTCTGGCTGATGCCCGAGCAGTTGCTCACCACGCCCCCGCCCGGGCAGGACCGGTCACGGTTGACGGCCCAGTAGGCGAGACGGGCGATGTGGTGCGCGTTGGCCCAGTCACGGATCGACGTCCAGATCGCCGGGGTGGTGTTCTCCTGCTGGTCGGACAGGCCGTTCATGCCGGAGATGCCGATGTGGGCGTAGGCGGTGGCGTCGTCCCAGCCGAAGGTGGACTTCAGCTTGGCCTTCAACCCCTCCGTGGCGTTCACGGTGTTGCCGTACATGTCGGAGCCGCCGCCGAAGTCGAACGGCATGATGGTGAAGACGTCGATGTCGGCGCCGATCGACTTGGCCTGCTCGATGAGACGGTTGCCGTAGTAGGTCGGCCCGGTGGTCGAGGTCCCGAAGGTGACGATGGTCCTGAGCCCCGGGTTGTTGGCCTTCACCGTCTTCAGCGCCGTCAGGATCCGCGCCTGCACGGCCTCGTTCTCGAACTCGTCCGTGTTCTCGATGTCCATGTCGATCGCCTTGAGCGCGTAGGCGTCGATCACCTTCTGCAGCGCGGCGGCCAGGGCGCTCGCGGAGGAGCAGTTGGCGCCGAGCTTGCTGCCCTGCCAGCCGCCGAACGACGGCACGATGTCACCGCCCGCCGAACGGACCTGGTTGATGACGCTCTGGTCGACGCCGCCCGTCAGCGGACGGGCGCTGTCCCACATCGGGTTGCAGCCGCCCCCGTCCAGCATGAACGCCATCGTGAACCACTTGACGCCCGTCGCGCTCATCACCGTGGACACACTCGGCGGATCGCCCCAGCCCTCGTACAGATAGGGCGCAGCCTGCTTGAAGGAGGTCCCGCCGCTGCCCGCGTTCGTCGTGACGGACACCGAGTTGGAGGACCCGGAGACGTTCCCGGCGGCGTCGCGCGCCTTCACACTGAAGGTGTAACCGGTGCTGGGCGACAGGCCGCTCACGGTGGCGGAGGTGCCGGAGACGCTCAGCACCCGCGAGGAGCCGCTGTAGACGTCGTACGCCGTGACGCCGACGTTGTCCGTGGAGGCGCCCCAGGACAGCGACACGCTGGAGGAGGTCTTGCCGGTGGAGGTCAGCCCGGTCGGCGTACTGGGCGCCTGGGTGTCCGAGCCGCCGCCCCCGCCGCCCGGCCCGTCCAGACCGATGTCGTCGGCGTAGTAGGTGCCCTGGGCGTACCAGCCGTGCACATAGACGGTCGCGCTGGTCTGCGCGGCACCGGTGGTGAAGGCCACCGACAGTTGGCTGTACGCCGACGGCGACGACGTCCAGGTGGAGGCGCCGCCGTCGACGCCGAGGTAGACGTAGCTGCCCCGCACCCAGCCGCTGAGTGTGTACGTCGTGTTCGGCTGGACGGAGACGGTCTGGCTGCATCGGGCGGTGTCGCTCGAACTCACCGCTCCGGCAAGGGCCTTGGACCCGGCGTGCACGGGCGAGGACACGACCGAGCCGAGGTTGCCGGTGCAGGACCAGGGGGAGAGGGAGCCGGATTCGAGTCCGGGGTTGGTGAGGATGTTCGCCGCCTCGGCGGTGCCGGGCAGGGCGATGGCCCCGGCGAGCGCGAGGGCGGCGGAGCCCATCAGGGCGAGAACTCGACGCCAGGGGCGTCTGTGAGGTGTCGTGCGCACGCGATCTCCCTGAAGGTATGGGGGTGTTCGGGAGTGCAGAGATGCAAAGGGGTGCGCAACAAAGTTGGTATGGACCAATCCGGCTGTCAAGGCGACGGACAGAATTGGTCCATACCGGTGAGTCGACCACCTGAAGGAGTGCGGGGAACTGCGCGAGCAACCGCAGCCGGCCCCGCACCCGGCGGCGAACCTAGAGCGGCAACACCTCGGCCGCGCCCGCCGGCGTCACCTCGACGACCTCCGCCTGCGCGGGAACCGCGGGCAGCAGCGGCTCGGTGCTGTCCTCGATCCGCTGGTGCGGCAGCGACACCGCACGCAGCGGACGCGGCCCGGACACCACCGTGTAGTCCTGCCCGAGGAACGGCGGCACGACCTCGCCCGAGTCTTCGCCGAGCGCCAACTGCACTGCCGCCCAAGGAGCGTTGACCCCGCACAGCGACAGCTGGTGCAGTCCGCCGGCGGGACGCGTGTTGACGTCCATGAGGACCGGCTCGTCACCGAACATACGGAACTGGATGTTGGACAGGTAGTGCAGCCCGAAGCCCTCGGCGATGCGCCGGGCCGGCTCCAGCCACTGCTCGTGCAGGGTGAAGCCGCGGCGGCGGCCGTTCTTGCTGCGGCCGATGGCCATCCGCACCCGGTTGTCGGGGCCGGTGAGGCAGTCCACGGACACCTCCGGCTGCTCCAGACGGGGCATCACCAGCCAGTCCACGGCCTCGTCGCCCTGCTTCAGCGCCTCGACGACCATGTCCAGCTGGACGTACGGGGTCGGGAAGCCGCTGAGGTGCATGAGCGAGAAGGGGGCGCGCGTGATCACCCGGAAGCCCACCCCGCCGGCGCCGGAGGCCGGCTTGAAGCACGCCCGGTGCCCCGCCTCCTCCAACTCCTCCACGGCGGCGACGAGTTCGTCGGCGTTGCGGGCCCGGTACCACGGCGGCACGGGCACGCCGATCGCCTGGACGGCCTCGTACGCGACGATCTTGTCCTCGAACACGGCGACGGCCTCGGGCGTCGGCGCCAGCAGGGCCGTGCCGATCGCCTCGAAGTCGGCGCGGTGCGCCACGATCGCGGCCTGCTGCAGCCGGGGCACGAACACGTCGATGCCGCGGCGCTGGCACTGGTCCAGCGCGTACTCGACGTAGGCGGCGGGGGACAGGCCCTCCGGCTCCAGGTCGGCGGTGTCGGCGGCGGCCAGCACGGGCGAGTCCGCGTCGCCGTGCGTCGCATGGATCTCGACCGCGCGATCGCTCGGATTTCGCCGCAGCTGATCCATGAAGAACACGTTCTCCGCGTACGTGCGGTTGAGCCAGACGCGTACGCGAGAGACCATGCGAGGCCGCCTTTCAGGGGTCGCGGGCAGGGCGAAGCAGGCCCGTGCCCGGGCAGGGGGATTGGAGGGTCACCAAACCGCCCTGCTGAAGAGGCGTTCATGGCGGTGGTGTTGGGGCGATCATACGGCTTCCCAGCCGTGCCGCGTGCAACGCGCGTGTTACGGATTTTCTGATCTTGTTCACTCATGTCATCCCGTCCGGTAAGGAAGTGACCACTCGGTAACCGTGGCGTGCACATGAGTGACACGAGGGGGGGCGGCCTTGTTCCGCGCCCGCGAATGTGCTGTCGTGGTGACCTTCGTGGGGTGGTGGACGGAAGGACGCGAGGTGACGTCGACGGCCGGTGGTGCCGGGCAGTTGCTGGCCATCAGCGATCTGCACATCGGCCATCCCGAGAACCGCGCCCTGGTCGAGCACATGACGCCGGACACGGACGAGGACTGGCTGCTGGTGGCCGGGGACGTCTCGGAGAACGTGGCCGACATCGGCTGGGCGCTGAAGACCCTCGCCGGCCGTTTCCGCAAGGTGGTCTGGGTGCCCGGCAACCACGAGCTGTGGACCCACCCCTCCGACCCCGTCACCCTGCGGGGCGTCGCCCGGTACGAGCATCTCGTCGGCCTGTGCCGCGACCTGGGCGTGGTCACGCCCGAGGACCCCTACCCCGTGTGGGAGGGCCCGGGCGGCCCGGTGGTCGTGGCGCCGCTGTTCCTGTTGTACGACTACTCGTTCCTGCCGGCCGGCTGCACGACCAAGGCCGAGGGGCTCGCGTACGCGGAGGGGACCGGCATCGTCTGCAACGACGAGTACCTGCTGCACCCCGACCCCTACCCGACCCGCGAGGACTGGTGCCGGGCCCGGGTCGCCGAGACCGCGCGCAGACTCGCCGAACTGCCGGACGATCTCCCGGTCGTTCCCGTCAACCACTATCCGCTGCACCGCCACCCGATGGACGTGCTGTGGCACCCCGAGTTCGCCATGTGGTGCGGCACCGAGCTGACCGCGGACTGGCACCGCCGCTTCCGCGTGGCGACCATGGTCTACGGCCATCTCCACATCCCGCGCACCACCTGGCACGAGGGCGTCCGTTTCGAGGAGGTCTCGGTGGGCTATCCGCGTGAGTGGCGGCAGCGCGTGCAGCCGCCGGGCCGGCTGCGCCGCATCCTGCCCGTGCCCGCCGAGGACACGATCCTGACGTGGCGGAAGACGCCGGCGGAGAGCGAGGACCGGTGATCGAGGAACTGCTGCCGGAGTCCGTGGTGGCCGTCGAGGCCTTCGGGGAGGAGGGCGTCCGGGAGTTCGGGGACGCGCCGCTCTACCCCGAGGAGGAGGCGCTGGTGGCGCGCGCGGTCGCCAAGCGGCGCCGTGAGTTCACCGTCGTACGCTCCTGCGCCCGGCGCGCGATGGAGAAGCTCGGGGTGCCGCCGCAGCCGGTGCTGCCCGGCGAGCGCGGCGCGCCGCAGTGGCCGGACGGCCTGACCGGCAGCATGACCCACTGCGAGGGCTACTGTGCCGCCGCGCTGGTGCGCGCCGCCGACCTCGCCTCGCTCGGCATAGACGCCGAGCCCAACGAGACGCTCCCGGAGGGGGTGCTCAGGGCCGTCGCCCTGCCCGCCGAACAGGAGCGGCTGGAGCGGCTGAGCGCCCGGCGCCCCGAGGTGCACTGGGACCGGCTGCTGTTCAGCGCCAAGGAATCCGTCTACAAGGCGTGGTTCCCCCTCACCCGTAAGTGGCTGGACTTCAGCGAGGCCGACATCGACGTCTCGGCCGGGACGGACGGGGAGGGACACGGCACCTTCCGCGCCCGGCTCCTCGTGCCCGGACCGGTGGTCGGCGGCCACCGGCTCGGGCACTTCGACGGCACCTGGACGGTCCGCCGGGGCCTGGTGGCCACGGCGGTCACCGTCCACCACCGCTGACCCGTCACGGTGCCGGGCACCAGCTCTGCAGCAGGCTGAAGAACTCCTCCTCGTTGCCCGCGAGTCCCGCCTCCGCCAGGGCCTGCTCCGCCTCCGCCAGCACGGCGGGTGGGACCACCGGGGGCCGCCGGTGGTGCGGCCGGCCGGAGACGCCGCCCCGCTCGTCGCCGGCGTCCTCGCCGAAGGCGGCGCGGACGGTGTGCAGCAGTCGCAGATAGGCCTGGACGGCGGTGCGCTCGCGGTCGGTCAGTACGGCAGTGTGCATCGGTCGGCTCTCCCCGTGTCGGCGTCGTCTCCGCGCCGCCGCGGCGGCGCGTACGCCGCCTTGCGACGGCGCACCCCCCAGCTTGCCGCGCACCACTGACAATCCGGTCGCACCGCCCGCCGGTTCGCCCGCTCAGCGGAGGCGAAACGCTCCGAAACCCCCGGACGGACACGCTCCCCACGCAGGGAGGAAGCGCTGTCGACCAGAGAGGAGGACGGGTGTTCGACGTCCCGTCAGGGCGTGCGGGAGTTTCGCGAGGCGAGTCGGCGCAGCGCGATGTGCTCGTCGTACGGAGAGGGCGGCGGTTCTCGGGAAGTCGGTTGTGCGGAGGTCAGTTCTTCGGGCCCAGATAGCCGAGCGAGGTCTCGATGCGGCCCGCCAGGTCGTCGCGGCCGCGGCCCCGCGGGGACGAACCGGCGAGCCAGGCACGGCACTTGCTGGCGAGCAGCAGGCCGAAGCTCTCGGCGTCCTTCTCCTCGGAGAGGTCGAAGCGGGTGCGCGCGGCGACCCTGCGGACCGTCGCCTGGAGGTCCGCCCCGTCGGTGAGTAAACGGGCCGCGACCGAGGCGCCCTCGACGTGCTGGCCGCAGTGGCCCGCGTTCATGTGCCACAGTTCGTGCCCGAGGATCACCAACTGGTGGTCGGGCGCGGTGCGTTCCTCGATGACGACGAGATCCTGGTCGGCCATGTCGAGCCACAGCCCGCTCGCCGTGTCGGTGGGGAAGGCGGCCGTGCGGAAGTGGACGGGGCGGCCCCGGCGTCTGCTCATCCCGTCGCACAGGGCGGTGTACAGCTCGGCCGGCGCGGCGGGCGTCGGCAGGGTCAGTTCGGAGACGAGTCCGCCGCACAGGCGGCGCATTTCCCTGGCTGTGCCCACTGTTCTCCCCCGGATCACGACTCGGGCCGCTTCACGCTCTCCAGGAGCATGTCCAGCCACTCGGCGACCTTGTCCCGGTGCTGGTCGGTGGGCAGCTGGGCCGCCCGCCAGGCGATCCCGCGCACGCCGTGGTCCTGGAGCAGCCGCTCCAGCGGGTCCTCGGCGGCGGCGGCCGCCTCGCGTGCGGCGAGCTTCTGCAGCAGCTCCTGCTCGGTGTGCTGCAGGGCGCCCGCGAGGGCCTCGGGGTCCTCCGCCGTCAGGAAGCCGGCGTGCACCCGGAAGAACCGCTGGATCGCGTCGCAGTGCTCCATCGTGGGACGGCGGTCGCCGTTGATGAGGGCGCCCGCCTGCTGCCGCGACATGCCGGCGCCGTCGGCGATCTCCTGCTGGGTGTACTTGCGGCCGTTGGGCTTGAGCCGGGTGCGGCGCAGCAGGTCCAGGCGCTGCAGAAAGCGGGCCTGGACGTCGGGTTCGCCCGCGGGGCGGCCGCTCAGCAGGGCCTTGACGACGGACTCGGGGACTCCGGAGGCCACGGACAGCCGTCCGGTGTCGAAGACCTCCGCGTGGGGCACGCCGAGCCGGTCGGCGGTCACGGCGACACGGGCGACGACGGCCGACAGCAGCACCGTCGCCGTGGCGCCCGGAACCTCGAAGCCATCCGACACCGACAGGTCTCCTACGTCTCTCACGTCCCTCTCACCGCACGGGCCCACCGCACAGGCGATCGCCGCGAACTGCGTGGAGAGTAGCCGGTCTTTCGAACTCACATCCAGGTCTCGCCACAACTGTGGCCAATTTCAGCCGTCAATGAGCATGGAATGCCACAATAGTTGACACATCATGTACCCGTGGCGGCACCGGCAAGAGGGGTGACCTCCCGATGGCGTCTCAGGCACCCGCCCGGTCTCGCGGGGCAGGGCGAACCAGTCCCAGTGGGGGCAGGCCGCGTACGCCGAGTGGCCCGGATCGAAGTCCGGCAGCAGTCGTACGTCCCCGTCGGCGCCGGTCTGCCACCACTCCGGCCACGCCGCTACGTCCGTCAGCAGACCCGGCGCCGCGACGAAGCCGCTCCCGGAGACCAACTCCTCGCGGGCGAGCAGCAGATGGAGCCCGGGGCGCGGGGCGGCGAGGTCGGCGGTGGCGGGCCGGCGGCCCTCGGCGGCCACCCGGCCGAGCAGGGCCGTCGTCTCGGCGCGCCCAGGGCCGCGGGTCTGCTGCTCATGGCACCCTCCGGTGGCCGGTGACCGGGCGCGGTGCCGCTGCGGGGCCAGGCGCAGGGCGATGAGCCGTGGCGTCGACTTCCGTACGCACCGCTAGGGGTGGGGCTCGGTGCGCTGTCGTTCGACGAGACCGTTGTGACCACCTTCACCTCGGGCCCCGGCGGTGAACATGGTGGCGGCGGTGCTCGTCCTGCTGTCCGTGATCCCGATCTGCGTCGCCCAGCGGCTGTCGGCCGGCACGGCGACCGGCAGGCGGATCTAGACGTCCTTCGTGACCGTGTCCTCAGGCGTCCCGGTCCGGGCGTCCCGGGGCTCGCCGCGTTTGGCGGCCTGGATCTGCTCGTACACATGGGTGCGCAGTTCGGCGAAGCGCGGGGCGACCCGGGTGTGCAACTGGTCGCGTTCCGCGGGGAGATCGACCTTCAGCTGCTCCCGGACGACGGTGGGCGAGGCCGAGAGCACGACCACCCGCTCGCCGAGGTAGACCGCCTCGTCGATGTCGTGGGTGACGAACAGGATGGTGATGCCGCGCTCCCGCCACAGGCCCCGGACGAGGTCCTCCAGATCGGCGCGGGTCTGGGCGTCCACGGCGGCGAACGGCTCGTCCATCAGCAGCACCTGGGGCTCGTAGGCGAGCGCCCGGGCGATCGCGACCCGCTGCTGCATACCACCGGACAGCTGCCACGGATACGCCCCGGCGGCGTCCGCGAGCCCGACCGAAGCCAGCGCGTCGGCCACCAGCTCCCGCCGCCGTTCCTTGGGCAACCCCTTCTGTTTCAAGGGGAGTTCGACGTTCGCACCGACCCGCATCCACGGGAAGAGGCTGCGCCCGTACTCCTGGAACACGAACGCCATCCCGGGCGGCGGCCCGGTCACCCGCCGCCCCTCCAGCAGGACTTCACCGGAGGTCGGGGCGAGCAGTCCGCCCATGCACTTCAGCAGGGTCGTCTTGCCGCAGCCCGACGGGCCCACGAGACAGACGAGTTCACCCGCCCCGACGGTGAACGTCAGGTCGCGCACCGCCTCGACCCGGCGCCCGGACCCCTCGTAGACCTTGCGCAGGCCGGAGACGACCAGAGTTCCGTGCATGGACCGCCCTTTCGTGAGGGGCACTTGGTTCAAGGGGACCGCCGGGTGGCGGCGCGCAGACCGTGGTACCAGCCGAGCACCCGCCGCTCGACCGCCTGGAAGAGGACCGACAGGACGAAGCCCAGCAGACCGAGCAGCAGGATCCCGGTCCACATGTCCGGGAGGGCGAAGCCCCGTTGGAACTGCACGATGGCGAAGCCGAGCCCGTTGCTCGCGGCGAACATCTCGCTGATCACCATCAGGATGATCCCGATGGACAGCGCCTGCCGCAGTCCCGCGAAGATCTGCGGGCTCGCCGACGGCAGGACCACCGAGCGCAGCCGCGCGACGCCCGTGACGCCGTACGACCGGGCCGTCTCGGCCATCACCGGGTCCACCGCCCGTACGCCCTCGACGGTGTTGAGCAGGACGGGCCACACACAGCCGCTCGCGATGACGACCACCTTCATGGTGTCGCCGATCCCCGCGAACAGCATGATCACCGGGACCAGGACCGGTGGCGGCACCGCCCGCAGGAACTCCAGCACCGGCTCGCACACCGCCCGCACCCGCCGGTACGAGCCGATGACCGTGCCCAGCGCGATCCCGACGACGGCCGCCGTGGCGTAGCCGCCGGCGAGCCGCAGCACGCTCGGCCGGACGTCGGCGCGCAGCCGCTCGCCGGTCCACACGTCCGGGAAGGCCTTCAGGATCGTGCGCAGCGGCGGCCAGTACACGTTCGTGCTGCCGTCCGAGGCCAGCCACCACACCGTGACCAGCACGGCCGGCAGCGCGAGGGCGAACAGCAGCCGCAGCAGGACGCGTCTCACACCGCCACCTCCCCGCGCACCGACTGGTGCCAGGCCAGCGCCCGCCGCTCCACCGTGCGGGCGCCCACGTTGATCAGCAGGCCGAGCACACCGGTGACGACGATCAGCGCGTACATCTCGGGCACCGCCTGCGAGGTCTGCGCGACCGCGATCCGGGCGCCCAACCCCGGTGCTCCGATGACCAGTTCGGCGGTGATGGCGAGGATCAGCGCGACGGCCGCGGCGAGGCGGACGCCGGTCATGACGTACGGCAGCGCGGTGGGCCACAGCACGTGCCGTACCCGCGCCCAGGTGCCGAGGCCGTAGGAGCGGGCGGTCTCCTCGGCGACGGGGTCCACGTCCTGGATGCCGTACAGGACCTGGAGGAGGACCTGCCAGAACGCGGCGTAGACGACGAGCAGCAGGACCGAGCGCAGTTCGGTGCCGTACAGCAGGACGGCCAGCGGGATCAGGGCCACGGACGGGATCGGGCGCAGGAACTCGACCGTGGAGGCCGTCGCCTCCCGTAGATACGGCACGACCGAGATCAGCACGCCCGCCGCGATGCCCGCGCCGACCGCGAGGGCGAGGCCCAGCGCCCAGCCGGTGAGGGTGTCGCCGAGCGCCGTCCAGAACGCGGAGTCGGCGAGCTCGTCGCCGAGGGCGCCGGCGATGCGGCTGGTGGGCGGGAAGTAGGCCTCCTTGACCAGACCGAGCCGCGGCACCGCCTCGCCCAGGGCGAGGAAGGCCGCGAGCCCGGCCGCACCGAGTGCGAGGTTCTGGCCCCTCACGGCAGCAGCTGGTCCAGGTCAGGGGTCTTCTTGAACAGCTTGTCCTGCTCGCCCAGCTTCTCCAGCGCCTCGATCGAGGCACGGTCGGCCTCGGCGGGCCACTTCGGCAGCGTGACCTGCGCCAGCACCGACGCCGGGATCTTGGTGTACGTGGTGACGACCTGCCGCACCTCGTCGGGGTGCGCGTCGGCGTAGGCGAGGGACTCGGCGGTGGCCTCCTGGAACTTCTTCACCACCTCGGGGTTCTTCTGCTCGTACTGCGTGGAGGTGAAGTACATGGCGACGGTGAGGTTCGGCGCCACGTCCACCAGCGGGGAGGCGATCTCCACCCCGCCCTGGCTCTTGACGGTCGCGAGCGCCGGTTCGACCACCATCGCCGCGTCGATCTGCCCGCTGTCCAGGGCCGCCGGCATCTGGTCGAAGGCGAGCTCCACGAACTGCACCTCGTCCGGGTCGCCGCCCGCCTTGCGCACCGACGCGCGCACCGCGGTCTCGTTGATGTTCTTCAGGGTGTTGATGGCGACCTTCTTGCCCTCGAGGTCCTTCGCGGACTTGATCGGGCTGTCCTTCTTCACCGTGATCGCCCCGAAGTCCTTGCCCTGCACCCCGGTTGAGGCGATGCCGTTCGAAACGGCCTTCACGGGAACGTCGTTGGACCGGGCGACCATCAGGGAGGTCATATTGCTGAAGCCGAACTGGAACTGGCCGCTGACCACCCCGGGCACGATGGCCGCGCCGCCCTGGGCGGTGGTGATCGACAGCTTCAGGCCGTGCTTCTCGTAGAACCCCTTCTGCACGCCCAGATAGACGGGCGCCACGTCCACGATCGGGATGAGGCCGAGTTTGACGGTCGTGACCCCGCCGGACGACGAACTCCCGCCGGACGAACCGGAGTCGGACGAGCCGCAGGCCGCCGTGGCGAGCAGGAAGGTGCCGGCCGCGAGACCGGCGAACAGACGACGCATGGCTCCCCCTGTGCAGAGACAACGGTGTTCCGACAGGCTGTGCGTGCACCGCACAGTAGTGCTCAATTGGCGTGCAGGGAACGTAGATCGTGCCGTCCGGCGGGGTCAATGGTTTTGGCTGACGAAATTGTTGACAGTCTGCCCGGCCGGTTTCCGGCCGGGCCCGGGCGGGGCTCTCAGAGATCCAGGACGAGCTTCTTCCCCACGCACCGAGACACGCAGATCATCATCGTCTCGCCCGCCTTCCGCTCCTCCTCCGACAACACGGAGTCCCGGTGGTCCGGGGTGCCCTCCAGCACATCCGTCTCGCAGGTGCCGCAGGTGCCCTCGGCGCAGGAGTACAGCACCTCGACCCCGGCGGCGCGCACGGTGTCGAGGACGGACACACCGGGCGCGACGGTCAGCGTACGGCCGCTCTGCGCGAGCTCCACCTCGAACTCGGCGTCCTCGCCCGCCTGTTGCTCCTTGGGCTGGAACCGCTCGAGCCGCAGCGCCCCGGCCGGGCAGCGCGCCTCCACCGCGTCCAGCAGCGGCCCGGGACCGCAGCAGTAGACCAGCGTCCCCTCGGGCAGCGCGTCCAGCACCGGGCCGAGGTCGAGCAGCCCCGTCTCGTCCTGCGGGGCCACCGTCACCCGGTCGCCGTAGCGCGCCAACTCCCCGGTGAACGCCATCGACGCACGGCTGCGGCCGCCGTAGAGCAGGGTCCACTCGGCTCCGGCCGCCTCCGCCGCCGCCACCATCGGCAGGACCGGGGTGATGCCGATACCGCCCGCGATGAAGCGGTACCGGGGTGCCGGGCGCAGGGCGAAGTGGTTGCGGGGGCCGCGCACCCGCACCTTGTCGCCCTGCCCCAGCTGCTCGTGCACATGGGCGGACCCGCCGCGTCCGTCCGGCTCCCGCAGCACCGCGACCCGCCAGGACGTACGGTCCGCCGGATCGCCGCACAGCGAGTACTGGCGCTCGAGACCGGGGCCGAGGACCAGGTCGACGTGGGCGCCGGGCTCCCAGGCGGGGAGCGGCTCGCCGAACGGATGGCGCAGGGTGAGGGCGAGCACCCCGTCCGCGGCGGACTCCCGCCGCTCGACGACGAGTTCGGCCTCGTACACGTCGGTCATGAAGCGTTTCCTCGTGGCTCGTGTCCTTCGGGGTGGCCGAGCATCCACTCCCACATCTCGATCGGGTCCTGGGCGGAGTGCTCGGCGCCGCAGTGACAGGTGCCGTGCAGCACATCGGTGCCCGGCAGCCAGTCGATGCGGTAGATCTCGCCGGTGGGGCTGTTGCTCACAGGACCCGCTCCACCGGCTTGTCGCCCTCCTCGACCAGCCGGGCGAGGATCCGGCGGGCCGCCAGACCGCCGGTGTCGATGTTGATGCTCAGCTCCTGGTAGCCGGCCCGCTCCGAACCCAGCGTCCGCTGCAGGAGGTTGAGGGCGTCGACGTCCTGCATGACCACGGTGTGGTTGTTGCTCCGCAGGAACTCGGTGACCTCGTCGTCGTCCGTCGCCCAGTCCCGCGAGACCATCCAGAAGTCGTACACCTTGCCGTCGGAGGACGGGGTGATGGCGTACGTGATCTCGGTGTGGAAGCCGTTCGGGTCGCTGCCGTCGGCCTCCGGCAGCACGCCCACCGGCGCGATCCGGCTGTGCAGCAGGTACAGACAGGGGGCGTGGTACTCGATGTCCTGCCAGCGGGTGATCCGGCCCTCGATCCCGGTCGAACGGGCGTAGAACGGCGGGCACTCGGCGTCGGCCATGTGCCGGCTGACCCGGACGATGCCCGCGCCCTCGTCGACCTCGGTGGTGATCGGTGTCTCGGCGACCTCGGGGGTGCCGATGTAACCGCCGTGCAGATACGTCTCGTGCGAGAGGTCGAGCAGGTTGTCGACGAGGAGGCCGTAGTCGGCGTCGATGGGCTCCATGCCGCGGACGGTGGTCCAGCCGGGGGAGTCGAGGTGCCGGGCGCGCGGGATCGTCTGCGGGTCGGCGAGCGCCGGGTCGCCGATCCACACCCACACCAGGGCGTCCTGCTCGACGACCGGGTACGACGCGACGCGGGCCGTGCGCGGGATGCGTTTCTGGCCCGGCACGTACACGCAGGTGCCGCTGGTGTCGTACGTGAAGCCGTGGTAGCCGCACACCACCCGGTCGCCGTCGAGCCGGCTGGGCTTCTCGTGCAGCGGGAAGCGGCGGTGCACACAGCGGTCGGCCAGCGCGACCGGGGTCCCCTCCTCCTCGGTCCGGTAGAAGACGAGGGGCTCGCCGAGGATGGTCCGGCCGAGCAGCTCCTCGCGCCCGACCTCGTGGCTGTAGGCGGCGACGTACCACTGGTTCCTGGCAAAAGCGGTGATGTGCGGCATGGCAGTTCCCGTCCCTGTCGGCGGGGCGTCCTCGCCCCGCGTGCCGTGGTTGGAATCAGGGTCGTGAGGCTTGCATCGGCTCGGCAAGACGGCTTCTGCCAGGCGGAAGGACTTCTGTAAAGAGGCTGGTCAGAGCCTTGCTCTGTCAACCCCTGATCGCCAGAGTCGAGTGCCGCGTGGTGCGGCGACTGGGTTCGCGCTCGGGGAGCCGGATACGGCGACGGCGAGTACGACGACTCACAATGTGGCGTTAATCGCCCAATAATGTCCACTTAGTTTCAATTGCGAAACTCCTCTGCCGGAGGATGCTCGGTACAGCGGCAAGAATCGGCATCACTGCAGGTCAACTACTGTTCGTTTGGGAGACCGGCGCCCTCGGGTCGAATCCGGGTCGAATCCGCGCCCTCTGAGGCTGTTGAGCGTGTTGCCGCTGTTCAGGGGTGGTGTGAGGTCGCCTGCTTTCGCCTTGCGGATGAGGGGTGGCGCGGCGAGAGCTGGGGCCGATGAGTCGCTGAGTGGCGGTGGTCGGGTGCCAGGGGCGGGGGCTGACCAGCGGATTCTTCGCTGCTGGTGGCGGTCGCCTTTCGTGATCATGTCCTGCGGAATGTCTTCAGGCGGGACGGCTGATCCGTGACGGCGCGGGATTTGTGGTTCCCGGCCGAAGCCGACCTGCCGAGCGTTTCAGGAGCGTCCGGGAGCCGCGCGGTGGGTGGGTCATGCGGCGGAGGCCCCGCCGCGTTGCGCAGCAGCTGGCGCTGGCTCTCGCAACATCCGGTGCACCCCGAAAATGCCGTTCCTCGGCGCCGACACCAGCACCGCCCGGTCGGCTCGCCGTCGCTAACGCCGACCTGGAAATTTCGGTACCTCAACGAGCTCATGGATGACCGCGCGAGGGTCATTGCGTAGTCTCAAGTAAGTCTTCGGCGACGCCCTGGACAACGCGCTCAGGAAATCCCAGATCGGCCTCTACAAAACCGAGCCGATCAAGCCCCGCAGGCCCTGGCACGGCCTTGCCGACGTCGTTCCACGGCCTCGGAAGGGCGGGGGCTGGTCGGGCTCGCTGTTCAGGCCGTAGCGGGGTCCCCGGCGAGAATCGAGTCGATCTCGGCCAATTCTCCCGGGGTCGGCGCCCACTGCCCGGCGGCCGCGTTGGCGCGAACCTGCTCGGCGCTGCTCGCTCCCGCGATGACCGAGCCGCAGCCGGGCCGCGCGGCGAGCACGCCAACGCCGATCTCGAGGACGCTCCGCCCGTGCACCTCGCCCCAGGCCGCGAGGCGTTCGACCGCGTCCAGGCCGGCCTCGGTCACCCGCTCGGGCCGCGACGCCAGGCGCGAGCCCGCGGGCACGCCCGTGGCACGGCGCACCTTCCCGGTCAGCATGCCGTTGGCGAGCGGGTAGAACGGCAGCACCCCGAGGCCGTAACGCAGTGCCGCAGGCACCACCTCACGCTCCGCCCCGCGTTCGAGCAGGGACCATTCGTTCTGGGCCGACACGAACGGGACGGTTCCGATCTCCCGCGCGACGTGCGCCGCCTCGGCGATCTGCCAGCCAGCGAAGTTGGAGTGCCCGATGTAGCGCACTTTGCCTTCGCGTACCAGCTCACCGAGCGCGACCAGCGTCTCGGCGATCGGTGTGCGCGGGTCGGGGCTGTGCAGTTGGTAGAGGTCGATGTGGTCGGTCTGCAGGCGTCGCAGCGACTCCTCGACCGCGCGCCGCATGTAGGCCCGGCCGCCCTTCGCTCCCGCCGCGGGCCCGTACCCCATGTCCGCCCGCTGATAGCCGAACTTGGTGGCCAGCACGACCTCGTCGCGCCGCCCCTTCAAGGCCTGGCCGAGCAGTGTCTCGGAGCCGCCCCCGTCGCCGTAGATGTCGGCGGTGTCGAAGAGCGTCACTCCGGCGTCGAGTGCTGCGTCGACCACCCCGAGTGTCTGTGCCGCGTCGAGACGTCCGCCGAAGTTATTGCAGCCGAGTCCAACCACGGAGACGAGGAGTCCGCTGTTGCCGAGCGCTCGATATTCCATTGGGCCACTCTACGTTCGGCGCGAAACGACACTGGCCGGCCCCTCACCGGGTCACTGTTCGACCGCTGAGCACGTGCCGGGCCATCAGCCACCCTGTCCATCCGTGTCTTGGTGTACCGCGGTCGAGGGAGGGGCTCACGGTCTTGGCGAAGGACCCCAGGTGCTCGGAGCCGATCACGGCAACGTCCTCCGGCACCCCAAGTCCAACCTCGCCCAGGACGTGCAGGGCTCCGCAGGCCATGAGGTCGGAGCCGACCAGGACGGCGTCCAGCTCCGGATACCGGTCCGGCAGCCGGGCGATGGCGTCTGCCCCGCCGTGCGCTGTGAAGTCACTCTTGGCAACAAGCCCCGACGGGCTGTCCGGTAGAACGTTTTCGGCAATTGCGAAGGCGGTCCGCCGCAGAGCTCTGGTCGAGAGCCGACGATCACGGCGATAGACCCGGCGCCGTCGCTGGAAGAAGACGTGTTCAACAGTGTGCTCAAGGTCGCGTACGTCTGCCGACTCCCCTTCGCCGCTGCGTCGAGGCCCGGAGGGTCGGGATCGCTACCTGAATCGCCGACTTGTGCGAGGCGTGGCGGTTACACAGCGTTCAGTTTCATGGGCCCCGATCGCCTACGAATACGAGTACCGAGCCACCCTCGCCGAGGGACTGACCGCATGGATTCCGTCCAGCAGTGTCAGTTCCCTCTCAAGGTGGGCTGACGGCGCCTGTCTCATGAGCTCGTCGGGCCCCGTGACTGGATCACAGGCCCGCGACGAGGACCCCGGCGTGCTTCTTGTAACGGCGGTTGATCGAGATGAGGTTGGCCACGAGGCCCTCGACCTGGTGGGCGTTGCGCAGTCGGCCGGCGTATACCCCGCGCATGCCGGGGATGCGATCGACCAGGGCCTGCACGAGGTCCGTGTCGGCGCGGTTCTCGCCGAGGACCAGGACGTCGGTCTCGACTGTGTCGATTTCGCGGTCGGTCAGCAGGGTGGCCGAGAGGTGGTGGAACGCGGCCGTGACGCGGGCTTTCGGAAGGAGCGTGGCGGCCTGCTCGGCCGCGCTGCCTTCCTCCGGCCGGAGGGCGTAGGCCCCCTTGGAGTCGAAGCCGAGGGGATTGACGGAGTCGATGACGAGTTTGCCCGCGAGTTCCTCCTGCACCTCCTTGAGCGTTGCGGCGTGTCCTTCCCACGGCACCGTGACGATCACGATGTCGCTGCGCCGGGCGGCTTCGATGTTGGAGTGACCGGTGACACCGAGGCCGATCTGCGCGGCCGACTCCTCGGCGCGCTCGGCCGTTCGGGAGCCGAGCACGACAGGCTGTCCGGCGAGGGCGAGGCGGTAGGCGAGGCCCGTGCCCTGAGGCCCGGTGCCGCCAAGGATGCCGACGGTCAGCTGAGCGACGTCGGGTGCACCGGTGCCGGCCGGCTTCGGCGTGATCGTGGGCGTGTCAGTGAAGCTCATGGGTGTTCCATTCCGAGAGAGGGTGAGGGGACAAGGCGGTTTGTGGGGGAGCCGACGAGATGACGGCGTGGGTATGGGGCCCGACACCGAGTCGGTGGGCGAGCCTGAGATCGTCGGAAGTGTCGACGTCGAGGCGGACGCTCACCGCCTCCAGGTCGGTGATTTCGAGCGCTCCGACTCGTTGGTGACGGCCGCGGGAGCCCTGCTCGAAGGCGGGGTGCAGCCATCGCGGGCGGGACGCGGTGAGCAGCGTGGTTCCCTCACCGTGGTGGTCGGCGAGGAACGTCCGGTCATGTGCGGACGCCGACACCAGGACATCGCCCAGTTCGGTGCTTCGCAGCGCCGGCAGGTCCGCGGTCAGGACCGCGATGGGGCGGTGGGGGGCCAGGGTCTCCGCATGGGAGACCGCGATGCGGATCGCTTCGTTGAGTCCGCGTGAAGGACGGTCGGACACGGCTGCGGCACCTCGTGCGTGTGCCTGGGCGACTGCTTCCCTGTCGTGCGTGACGACGAGCACCTGGGCGACGGCGGTGGTGCGGAGTACGGCCTCCAACGTGTCCAGGAAGAAGGCCCGCGCGAAGTCCTGGCGTGCTGTGCCGGGCCAGGGTGCCAGCCGGCTCTTGGCCTGGTGAAAGGGTTTGACCGGCAGGACGACGGTCCAGTCGAGCGCCATGTCTTTCACTCCGGCTGCGGACCACGTACCGCGGCACTGTCCAGCACGGGCAGCAGCTCCGGCAGGTGCCCGTCCGAGGCCGCCGCCGCGCGCTGTCGCTCCTCCGGCACCTCGCCGTACAGCGTCGTGCGCGGCCGGGAAGGCCGGCCCGCCGCGTCCGCGACGGCCACCAGGTCGCGTACGGACTTGTAGGAGCCGTACGACGAGCCGGCCATCCGCGAGATCGTCTCCTCCATGAGGGTGCCGCCCAGGTCGTTCGCCCCGGACCGGAGCATCTCCGCCGCGCCCTCGGTGCCCAGTTTCACCCAGCTGGTCTGGATGTTGGGGAGGTGGGGGTGCAGGAGGAGGCGGGCCATGGCGGTGACGGCGCGGTTGTCGCGCAGGGTCGGGCCGGGGCGGGAGATTCCCGCGAGGTAGACGGGGGCGTTGGTGTGGATGAAGGGCAGGGTCACGAACTCCGTGAAGCCGCCGGTGCGTTGCTGGATGCCGGCCAGGGTGCGCAGGTGGCCGAGCCAGTGGCGGGGCTGGTCGACGTGGCCGTACATCATGGTCGAGCTGGAGCGGATGCCGACCTCGTGCGCGGTCGTGACGACCTCGATCCAAGTGGCGGTGGGCAGTTTGCCCTTGGTGAGGACCCAGCGGACCTCGTCGTCGAGGATTTCGGCGGCGGTGCCGGGGATGGTGTCGAGTCCCGCCTCCTTGGCGGCGGTCAGCCACTCGCGGATCGAAAGCCCGGTGCGAGTGGCGCCGTTGACGACTTCCATCGGCGAGAAGGCGTGCACATGCATGCCGGGGACGCGCGCCTTGACCGCCTTCGCGATGTCGAAGTACGCCGTGCCGGGCAGGTCCGGGTGGATGCCGCCCTGCATGCAGACCTCCACCGCGCCCACGTCCCAGGCCTGTTGGGCGCGGTCGGCGACCTGTTCCATGGACAGGGTGTAGGCGTCGGCGTCGGTGCGCCGCTGCGCGAAGGCGCAGAACCGGCAGCCGGTGTAGCAGACGTTGGTGAAGTTGATGTTCCGGGTGACGATGTACGTCACGTCGTCGCCGACCGCCGACCTGCGCACGTCGTCCGCGATCCGGGTCAGGGCGTCCAGCGCGGGCCCGTCCGCATGGAACAGGGCGAGCGCCTCGGCGTCGGTCAGCCGGGTCGGGTCGTCGGCGGCCGTGCGCAGCGCCTCGCGCACATCGGTGTCGATGCGCTCGGGCACCATGCCGGGGGCCGCCGCCTCCCGCAGCTCCGCCCAGTCGCCGTACACCTCGTCGAAGTCGTCGCGCCGGTCGGCCGTACGGCCCTCGGTGTCGATGGCGGTGTGCAGGTCGGTGCGGCCGGAGGCCACGAAGGCCTCCTCGGGCTCCTGCCACGGGCGCCCCTCGACCACTGCGTCCGGGAGTGCCAGGCCCGTCTCCGGGTCGGCGAGCGCCCGTACGTGCGGACACAGCCGCGGGTCCAGCCACGGCTCGCCCCGCCGTACGAACTCCGGGTACACGCACAGGCGTTCCCGCAGTTCGAACCCGGCGGCCTCCGAGTGGGCGGCCAGCTCCTCGATCTGCGGCCAGGGGCGCTCGGGGTTGACGTGGTCGATGGTCAGCGGGCTCACGCCGCCCCAGTCGTCGATGCCGGCGGCGATCAGGCGCTCGTACTCGCCGGCGACGAGGTTGGGCGGCGCCTGGATGTTGCCGGAGGGGCCCATGATCAGGCGCGCCACGGCCACCGCCGCCACCAGTTCGTCCAGCTCGGCATCGGGCATGCCGCGCATCGCCGTGTCGGGCTTGGCGCGGAAGTTCTGGATGATCAGCTCCTGCACACCGTGGTACGACCGGGCCACGCGCCGCAGCGCGAACAGGGACTCGGCGCGCTCCTCGTAGGTCTCGCCGATGCCGATGAGGATGCCCGAGGTGAAAGGCACGGAGGAACGGCCGGCATCCTCCAGCACCCGCAGGCGTACGGCGGGTTCCTTGTCCGGGGAGCCGTAGTGCGGCCCGCCGGGCTCGGACCACAGCCGGGTCGCGGTCGTCTCCAGCATCATCCCCATGCTCGGCGCGACCGGTTTGAGCCGTTGGAAGTCGGTCCAGGACATCACCCCGGGGTTGAGGTGGGGCAGCAGGCCGGTCTCCTCCAGGATGCGGATGGAGATGGCGCGGACGTACGCGATCGTGTCGTCGTAGCCGTGCGCGTCGAGCCATTCGCGCGCCTCCGGCCAGCGGTCCTCGGGCTTGTCGCCGAGGGTGATGAGGGCTTCCTTGCAGCCGAGGGCGGCGCCCTTGCGGGCGATGTCGAGGACCTCGTCGGGGGACATGAACATGCCATGACCGGCGCGGCGAAGTTTGCCGGGGACGGTGACGAAGGTGCAGTAGTGGCACTTGTCCCGGCACAGCCGGGTCAGGGGGATGAAGACACTCTTGGAGTAGGTGATGACGCCGGGGCGCCCCGCCTGTTCGAGGCCGGCGTCCCGTACCCGGGCGGCGGACGCGGTGAGGTCGGTGAGGGCCTCGCCGCGAGCCTGGAGCAGGACGGCGGCCTCGGCGACGTCGAGAGCGACGCCGTCCCTGGCGCGTTTGAGGGCGCGACGCATGGAGTTGTCAGTCGGGCCCAGGAGTGGGCCTTCAGCTGTCCTCGCTCGTGAAGCCATGAGTTCCTCGCTCATCCGCAGTTCACTTCTCGATCTCGCCCGCAGATCAGCGGTCGTGCCGTTCGGGTCGCGGTGGTGGTGTCGGTCGGCGGATCCTCGTCGTGCCATCGGTGACGGCAGCCCGCAGCGGCACGCCGACCAGGAACGCGGAGAGGCCGGTTCCCGATCGGCGGCGGTGTTCAGGCGCAGGCTGGTACGACACGGCCTGCGCATCGGCGTCCGCCGCCGACGGCACCGTCGAATCAGGTGGAAAACCAGGCGGTGACCTTCAGCTCTTCGCCCTTCCGGCCGGGTTCACCAGGGGCATGACGCTGTTCCCGTAGGAGGCCAAGGTGGCGTCCTTGGCGTCGTGCTGCAGGTAGAGCGCGAACTGATCGACGCCCAGCTCTTCGAGCTCCCGCAGCCGCCGGATGTGCTCCTCGGGCGGACCGACGAGACAGAAGCGGTCGACGATCTCGTCGGGCACGAAGCTGGTGTGGTCGTTGCCGGCCTTGCCGTGGGAGTTGTAGTCGTAACTCTCCCGGCCCGCGATGTAGTCGCTGAGCGCCTTCGGAATCGCGGCGCCTTCGTTGCCGTAGCGAGCGACGAGGTCGGCCACGTGGTTGCCGACCATTCCGCCGAACCAACGGCACTGCTCGCGTGCGTGAGCGAGACCAGCCTCCGATCCGTCGGTGACGTACGCGGGCGCTGCGACGCAGATCTTGACCGACTGCGGGTCGCGGCCGGCGTCGGCCGCCGCCTTGCGGACGGCGGCGATGGACCACTCGGCGATCGTCGGGTCGGCGAGCTGGAGAATGAAACCGTCGCCGACCTCACCGGTCAGAGCGAGGGCTTTCGGGCCGTAGGCGGCCACCCAGACCGGGAGTTGGGAGCCGTGCGACCAGGGGAAGCGCAGCTTGTTGCCCTTGTAGTCGATCTCCTCGCCGTTGGCGAGACTGCGGATCACCCCGATCGAGTCGCGCAGCGTCTTCAGCGTCACGGGAGCGCCGTTGATCACGCGTACGGCCGAGTCGCCGCGGCCGATGCCGCAGACCGTCCGGTTGCCGAACATGTCGTTGAGCGTCGCGAAGAGCGACGCCGTCACGGTCCAGTCGCGGGTCGCGGGGTTGGTGACCATGGTGCCCACGGTCAGCCGGTGCGTGTTCGCCAGAATCTGACTGAACACCACGTACGGCTCCTGCCACAGCAGGTGCGAGTCGAACGTCCACGCGTGGGTGAAACCGTAGGTCTCGGCTCGTTTGGCCAGATCGACGACGCGCCAGGCGGGCGGATCGTTCTGCAGTACGACTCCGAATTGCATGTGATTTCCTCAGATCAGGTTCTGCGAGAGTTCGCGCTTGACGAAACGGCCGTGTGATTTCGTCCCGACGTAGCCCGATTCATCCACGATCACTCGGCCGCGGGACAGCACCACGTCCACGTGCCCGTCGATCTCGAAGCCCTCCCACGCCGAGTAGTCGATGTTCATGTGGTGGGTTTCGACCGAGATGGAGGTGTGGCCGTTCGGGTCGTAGACGACGATGTCGGCGTCGGCGCCGGGGGCTATGACGCCCTTTTTTCCGTACAGTCCGAACATCCGCGCCGGGGTGGTGCAGCAGACGTCGACCCAGCGTTCCTTGCTGATCCGGCCGTCCTTGACGCCCTGGAACAGCAGGTCCATGCGGTGCTCGACCGAGCCCATGCCGTTGGGGATCCTGGCGAAGTCGCCGGCCCCGAGAACCTTCTGGTCCTTCATGCAGAACGGGCAGTGGTCGGTGCTCACGGTCGTGACGTCACCGGTGCGGATGTACTTCCACAGCTCGTCCTGATGGCCTTCGGCGCGCGAACGCAGCGGCGTCGAACAGACCCATTTCGCGCCCTCGAGCTCGCCCCACTGTTCGCTCACCGCGCCGAGCTGCTCCTCCAGGGAGAGGTAGAGGTACTGCGGGCAGGTCTCGCCGAAGACGTTCTGGCCCAAGTTGCGGGCCTCGGCGATGCGGGCGAGCGCCTGCTTCGCGCTGACGTGCACCACGTACAGCGGCGCGCCGGTCATGTCGGCGAGCATGATCGCCCGGTGCGTGGCCTCCTGTTCGGCCTGCCAGGGACGGGTGACACCGTGGTGGTACGGCCCGGTCTCGCCGCGCTCGAGTGCCTGCTGCACGAGGACGTCGATGGCTGAGCCGTTCTCGGCGTGCATCATGATCAGGCTGCCGTTGCGGGCCGCCGTCTGCATCGCCTGCAGGATCTGCCCGTCGCTGGACAGGAACACGCCGGGGTAGGCCATGAACAGCTTGAAGCTGGTGATGCCCTCGCCGACCAGTTCGTCGATGGCCTTGAGTGACTCGGCGTTGACCTCCCCGATGATCTGGTGGAAGCCGTAGTCGACGGCGCTGTTGCCGCTCGCCTTCTCGTGCCAGAGCGCGACCTGGTCCTGCACCCGCTGGCCGTGGGCCTGCACGACGAAGTCGATGATCGTCGTGGTGCCGCCCCAGGCCGCCGCGCGTGTGCCCGTCTCGAAGGTGTCGGAGGCCTGCGTGCCGCCAAAGGGCATCTCCATGTGGGTGTGCGCGTCGATGCCGCCCGGGATGACGTACTTGCCGGTGGCGTCGATGCTCATGTCGGGCCGCAGGTCGGGCAGCGCGCCCGGGGCCAGGACTGCGGCGATCGTCTCGCCGTCGATCAGGACGTCGGCCCGGGTCGAGCCGGTGGCCGAGACGACCGTTCCGCCCGTGATCATCGTCGTGGTCATCGTGTGGCTCCGCTCATGGTCCCGTTGTCTCGTGGGCAGTGCGGTCGGCCGTATGGCGGCCGGCACCGGTCTGTCGCGGTGCTCACGGCTGGGTCGTCCGGGTGTAGGACTCGGGGCGCCGGTCGCGGTAGAACTGCCAGTCGTTGCGGACCGCGGTGATGGCGCCGAGGTCGAGGTCGCGGATGACGATCTCCTCCTCGTCCTTGGAGGCGATGTCGCCGACGAAGTTGCCGCGCGGGTCGACGAAGTACGACGAGCCGTAGAAGTGCGGGGCGTCCGGGCCGAACTCGTCGACCTCCTGGCCGATACGGTTGCTCGCCGCGACGAAGTACTGGTTCGCCGCGGCGGCCGCCGGCTGCTCGATCTCCCACAGCCGGTTCGACAGGCCGGGCTTGGTGGCCGAGGGGTTGAACACGATCTGCGCGTTGTTCAGACCGAACTCGCGCCAGCCCTCGGGGAAGTGACGGTCGTAGCAGATGTAGACACCGACGCGCCCGACCGCGGTGTCGAAGACGGGGTAGCCGAGGTTCCCGGGGCGGAAGTAGAACTTCTCCTGGAACGACGGCAGGTGCGGGATGTGGTGCTTGCGGTACGTGCCGAGCAGGGTGCCGTCGGCGTCGATGACCGCGGCGGTGTTGTAGTACTCGCCCTCGTTCGCGACCTCGTAGATCGGCAGCACGATCACCAGGTTCAGCTCCCTGGCCAGCGCCTGGAACCGCTCGGTGGTCGGGCCGGGGACCGACTCGACGTACTCGTAGTACTTCTGGTCCTGCACCGCACCGAAGTACGGCCCGTAGAACAGCTCCTGGAAGCCGATGATCTGCGCGCCCTGGGCGGCCGCCTCCCGGGCGAGCTCCTCGTGGCGAACGATCATGGATTCCTTGTCGCCGGTCCAGGCGACCTGCGTGATGGCGGCACGGACGATACTCATGTGATCTGTCTCCTGACAGCGGATGGGGGGATGTCGCCTCGGCCGCGTTGCCGGGCGCGGATACGTACTAGGAGGCGGTGACGCGTTCGATCACCACGGACGACGGCTGGTGGTGCTCTCCGAACACCACGCTGCCGTCCAGCGCGGCGAGGGCCGCGGGGATCCGGGCGGCGTCGTCGGTGTGCAGGTCGAACAACGGCTGGCCGGCCCGGACACGGTCGCCGGGGCGGGCATGCCACACCACACCCGCGCCCGGAGACACGGGGTCTTCCTTGCGGGCCCGGCCGGCGCCCAGTCGCCAGGCCGCGATGCCGACGGCGTAGGCGTCGAGGCGCTCGACGACACCGTCGCGGTCGGCGGTGACGGTGTGCACCTCGTTCGCGCGTGGCAGCTTGGCATCGGGGTCGCCGCCCTGCGCGCGGATCATGGAGCGCCAGGTGTCCATCGCCTTGCCGTTGGCGAGGTGGTCGGCCGGGTCGATGCCGGTGATTCCGGCCTGGTTCAGCATCTCGCGGGCCAGGGCGAGGGTGAGCTCCACGACGTCGGCGGGGCCGCCGCCCGCGAGCACCTCGACGGACTCCGCGACTTCGAGAGCGTTGCCGGCCGTGTAGCCCAAAGGGGTCGACATGTCGGTCAGCAACGCGATCGTCTCGACGCCGTGCGCCTGGCCGAGCTCCACCATGGTCTTGGCCAGCAGGCGTGCCTGGTCGGTGTCCTTCATGAACGCGCCGGTACCGGTCTTGACGTCCAGTACGAGCGCGCCGCAGCCTTCGGCGATCTTCTTGCTCATGATGGAACTGGCGATCAGCGGGATGGACTGCACCGTCCCGGTGACGTCCCGCAGCGCGTAGAGCTTGCGGTCGGCGGGCACCAGCTCGGAGCTGGCGGCGCAAATGACGGCGCCCACGTCGTTGAGCTGTCCGATGAGTTCGTCGTTGCTCAGGGTGGCGCGCCAGCCGGGGATGGACTCGAGCTTGTCCAGGGTGCCGCCGGTGTGCCCGAGCCCGCGGCCGGAGAGCTGTGGGACCGCGGCACCGCACGCCGCGACCAGCGGGGCGAGCGGCAGGGTGATCTTGTCGCCGACCCCGCCCGTGGAGTGCTTGTCGACCGTCTTCCGTTCGACCGCGCCGAGGTCCAGCCGCGCGCCGCTGTCGATCATCGCCCCGGTCCAGGCCGCCAGCTCATCGGTGTTCAGCCCGTTCAGGAGCACGGCCATGGCCAGGGCGGACATCTGCTCCTCGGCGATTGCTCCCTTGGTGTAGGCGTCGATCACCCAGGTGATCTGCTCGGTGCTGAGCGGGGATCCGTCGCGTTTGGCGCAGATCACATCGACTGCGTCAAAGGTTCCTGTCACGGCTCGTTTCCTGTCTGTTCCGATGGTGGCGCTTGGCTGCTGCTGCGCGATCAGTGACTCCCTGTGCCGACGAAGCCGATGACCTGACTGATCCTTCCGGCCGGTATCAGCCGTGTCTTGAATTTCTCCGTCGTGCATGCGGCCGCAAAAATGACCGGGACTCATGAGGATAGGGACGCATTCCCCGCCGACGGGTCCATGAAATGGCGGCATGAATATCGCCTTGAGGCGGATGTCGCCGACGGATTTCCCGCGGGGCGGGAACAGGCCAGATTCGATAAATGGCCGCGTATGAGGGGGTAACGTACTGGCGGCGCGAGGGGCCGTCAAGGCCCCCAAGTAACGTTCTCGTTACCGGCGACGCAAAGTCCGCGATGATCCCCGGCAGACGTACCGGATGCCCGGTGTGCCCCTGTTTGCTACCTGTGAGCCCAGGCAGGTTGTACGCTCAGTTGTCAGACAACAAGTCGGAGGCGGAGAGGTGTATGTCCGTGTTTGAGGCTATGAGCGACCTCCCAAGATCGCCTTACCTGTCCAAGATCTAGCAACTCTGCCTCTTGACATCAGACCACTGGTGCCCCAATCCTTGGCGCAACGAGCAGACGGACGATTCAAGGAGGAATACGGTGGCCCGTCAGTACCTCTTGCAGGTCTATGACGAAGCTGTCGCGCTTCCGGTGCAAAAGCCTGTGGAGATAGTGGCGGTGCGACGAGATGGGGGCCTGAAATGAGGACGATCGACTGGGTCGACGGCGCGATCGAGCTCATTGACCAAACGGAGCTTCCGGCGCAGGTCTCGGTTCGGCGTATTACCGAACTCGACGAATTGATCAGCGATATCCAGCGGCTGGCGGTTCGTGGTGCGCCGGCGCTCGGAGTCGCCGGCGCTCTCGGAGTGGCGCTCATCGCGCACACCGACGGCGATCGCGCTTCGCGACTCGCGGACGCAGCCCGTCTGCGCGAAGCGCGGCCCACCGCGGTCAATCTCTCCTGGGGGGTGGACCGCGTGCTCACCGCTCTGGACGACGGGCCGGACGCCGTACTCGCCGAAGCCCTGCGCGTACGCGACGAGGACATCGCCGCCTGTGTCTCCATGGGGCTCAGCGGAGCGGACCTGGTGCGCGACCTGGTGCCCGACCGCCCCCGCGTGCGGGTCGCGACCATCTGCAACACCGGAGCCCTGTGCGCCGTGGAGCGCGGCACAGCCCTCGGCGTCGTGCAGACGCTCCTGGAACAGGACTCCCTCGAAGAGGTCCTCCCCGTGGAGACGCGGCCGCTGCTGCAGGGCGCACGGCTCACGGCGTGGGAACTGAAGCAGATGAAGGCGCCATTTCGATTGATGGTGGATTCCGCTGCCCCGTATCTCCTCTCGAGGGGCCTGGTGGATGTCGTGCTCGTCGGCGCCGACCGCATCGCGGCCAACGGCGACACCGCGAACAAGGTCGGAACGTTCTCGCTCGCGCTCGCGGCTCGGCAGGCGGGAATTCCGTTCGTTGTCGTCGCTCCCGAATCGACGATCGACACCGGCACCCTCAGCGGCGCGAACATCGAAATCGAGGACCGAGGCCCCGGTGAGGTGATTCAGGTCGCCGGCACTCCGACCACGCCGACGGGCACCGATGCCATCAACCCGGCCTTCGACGTGACACCCGCGGAATTCATCACCGCCATCGTCACCGAGCGCCGGGTCGTACGGCTCGGGAATGACGGTGTCGCCACCGGTTCTGGATTGCTCACGGCCTAGCACGTCGGTCAGGTAATTGATTCGGCCTGGCGCCGTCAACGCCACGAAAGGAGTCACACGTATGGCTCGCAGTGCCACTCTGGTGTCAAAGGTGGCGACAGACCTTCGCCAGGCCATTTCACTCGGCGAATACGCACCCGGAGACCGTCTCCCCATCGAGGCGGAGCTCGCGAAGCGTTACGGAGTCTCCAGAACCACGGTTCGATCGGCACTGCGGCAGCTCGAAGCCAACTCCCTCGTCCGGACCCAGCACGGGGTCGGCACCTTCGTCGCGGACAGCCCCGCGGTCCGGGCCGGGCTGGAACGTCTCGACTCGATCACCGACTCGATCCGCGCCAGCGGACGGGCGGCCGGCATGGTCTACCGCAGCCGTACCGTACGTTCGCTCCTGCCGGACGAAGCGGCCAAGATGGGGCTGTCGGCCGAGAGCACAGCCCTGGAGCTGAGGCGCTCGATCCTGGCCGACGGTGAGGTCGTGGCCTATTCCTACGACCTGATGCCCATGTCGCTGCTTCCGGAGGACATGTCTCCCGAGGAGCTGGACGGTTCCATCTTCACGTTCCTTCGCGAACGCCTGGACATCATTCCGGAGCGTGCTGTCGCGGAAGTCCACGCCGTCGCCTCACAGCACATCGGGTGGGGCCCGGAGGCCGCGTACAACTCGCTCTACGTGCTGCTCGACCAACTGCACTACGGCACCGACCGCCTTCTGATCTACTCCCGCACCTACTTCATCGAGGGTCGGTACGCCTTCACGATCGTGCGCTCTCGCTGATCTCCCCGCATGTCACCTCGGTTCGAATCGATTGGAAACACAACATGGCTGGATCATTCGCAGCCGGGACCGGTAGTTCGATCGCCGACCTGATCACGGCGTCCCGCACGCTCGGTCGGCCCGATCTCACCCTTCACGGAGGTGGCAACACCTCTCTGAAAGGCGAATGGCTCGATGTGACGGGCGAACTCGTGCCGGCGTTGCTGGTGAAGGGGAGCGGACACGCCCTCGTGTCCATCGACGCGGACGGGTTCGCGCCGCTGCGCCTCGAGCGCCTGCGTCAACTGCTGCCCCCCACCTCCGTCGCGAGCGACGACCTGGCCAACGAGCTCCGCTGCGCCGTCCTCGACAGCGACGCGCCCGACCCGTCCGTCGAGACGCTGGTCCATGCGTTGCTCCCGCACAAGGCGGTCTTCCACTCGCACGCCGACGCGATCCTCACCCTGACGAACACCCCTGAGGGCGGTGAACTGGTCGCCGAACTCTTCGGCGGCCGCGTCCTGGTGGTCGAGTACGCGATGCCGGGAACCGAGCTGGCTGCCGCGATCGCCGGCGCCTGGGAACTCGCGGGGACGCGACAAGCGAGCCTGGAAGGCATCGTCGTACTGCAGCACGGGCTGTTCACGATGGGCGACTCGCCCGCGCAGGCTCTCGACCGCCATCTGGACATGGTCGCCGTGGCAGGCAAGTACATCGCCGACGCACGAGCCGGTGCCAAGCCCTCGCCTTCGCGGGAGCCGCTGAAGGGTTATGACACCGCGGTGCGGCTCGCCGCACTCCGCGCACGAATAAGCCGCGTCGCGGGCGGACCGCTCGTCATGACCCGTGACACCTCCGAGGAGGCGTCGCGGGCACTCGCTGATCCGGCCGTGCTCTCGGCGGTCGCCGAAGGTCCGCTGACGCCGGACCACGTCGTCTGGACCGGTTACCGGCCCCTGCTCGGTGACGACGTCGACAACTACGTCGACGGCCACGAAGAGTACGTACGGAGCAACCGAGTCCGCCGCGGCGAGGACTACGAGCCGGAGCCCGTCGCCCCCCGCGTTCTGCTCGACCCGGAGCTGGGCATCCTGTCCGTCGGCCGGACCGCGCGGGAAAGCCGGATCGTCGAGGACATCACGCGTCACACCCTGACGTCCGTGGCCGACTCGAACCTCCTGGGCGGGTACCGGCCGGCCGATCCCAGTCATGTCTTCGACCTCGATCACTGGGCGCCCCAGGGCCGCAAGCGGTCGCGCGCCGCGCGATCGCTCCCGCTGGTGGGACACGTTGCACTGGTCACCGGCGCCGCCTCCGGGATCGGGCAGGCCTGTGCGGCGGAGCTGCTTTCCCAAGGCGCGAGCGTGGTCGGCTGGGACCGGTCCGAGTCGGTGGTCGAGGCCTTCGACAGTCCGGAATGGCACGGCATCCGCGTCGATGTGACGGATCCTGTCGCCCAGCGGGAAGCCTTGACCACGACGGTCGACCGTTTCGGCGGTCTCGACATCCTCGTCGTCGCGGCGGGCGTCTTTCCCACGGCGCAGCACATCGGCCAACTCGACGCGACACAGTGGCGCAAGGCGATGAGCGTCAACGTCGACTCCGTCGCCGAGCTGTTCCGGCTCGCCCATCCGCTGCTGGCCGCGTCTCCGGTCGGTGGCCGCGTCTGCGTCGTCGCTTCGAAGAACGTGGCCGCGCCCGGCCCGGGCGCCGCGGCCTACTCCGCCTCGAAGGCCGCGCTGACACAACTCACCCGCGTGGCAGCCCTCGAATGGGCCGGAGACGGAATCCGGATCAACCTCGTCCACCCGGACGCGGTGTTCGACACGGCTCTGTGGACCCCCGAACTGCTCGCCGCCCGCGCGGCCCACTACGGCATGACCGAGGACGAGTACAAGCGCCGCAATCTGCTGCGCACCGAGATCCGCAGCGCCGACGTCGGTCGGGCCGTGCGCGCCAGCGTCGACAACACACTCCGCTGTACGACGGGTGCCCACCTGCCCGTGGACGGCGGAAACGAGCGAGTGATCTGAGAAGAAGGACCAACCATGCAATCCGCGAACCTCCACGAGGCCTCGTACCGTCACGGTGACTGGGGGCCCGCCTACCTGCTGCACACCGATTCGCTCGCACTCGGTGTCCTGCGCCTGCGTCCGGGCGACTCGGTCGAGAACCACCTCCACTGGCACTGCGACGAGAGCTTCGTCGTCGTCGAAGGCACGGCGACCCTGTGGCTGGACGCGCGCGAATCGGTCGAGCTGGGCGAGGGCGAGGTGCACAGCTGCTCGCCCGGTGAGATGCACCACCTCCGCAACGACAGCGCACAGGACTTCCGGTGCGTGTTCATCAAGACCCCGCCGAGTCCGGGCGACACGATCCCCGTGCCGTGGCAGCCCGGAGACCCGTACCCGGACGTTCCGGCGCGTCCCTGACACACCCCGCGACCCGGCTCGACACCACACACCTCATTCACCACCGTTCAAACGAAGGACTCACCATGGCAGACACCGAAGGGAACATCGGCGCGAAGGACTTCGCCGTCGGCAAGCCGCAGGAGAACGCGGGCTTCCACATCAAGGGCGCCGGACAGCTCGACTTCGGGATGCGGCACCGTCTCGCACGGATCTTCCGGGGCGACGGCCGCACCGTGATGCTGGCGTTCGACCACGGTTACTTCCAGGGGCCCACCTCCGGGCTCGAGCGCCTCGACCTGAACATCGCGCCGCTCGCTCCGCAGGCGGACGCGCTCATGGGCACCCGCGGCGCGATTCGTGCCACGATCCCGGCGTCCACCGCCGGCGCACTCGTCCTGCGGGCCTCCGGAGGACCCTCGATCCTTCGGGAGCTCTCGGACGAGCGGATCGCGATGGACATGGAAGACGCCGTGCGCATCGACGCGGCCGCCGTCGCCGTCCAGGTCTTCGTCGGCGGCGCCAACGAGACCCAGACCATCCACAACATGACCCAGCTCGTCGACCAGGGGCTGCGCGCGGGTATCCCGGTGCTCGGCGTCACGGCCGTCGGACGCGAACTCACCCGTGACTCCCGGTACCTCGGCCTGGCCACGCGCATCATCGCCGAACTCGGCGCCCAACTGGTCAAGACCTACTACTGCGATGAGGGATTCGAGCAGGTCACCGCGGGCTGCCCGGTCCCCGTCATCATGGCCGGCGGCAAGAAGCTGCCCGCCGCCGACGCGCTGACCATGGCCTTCCAGGCCGTCGACCAGGGCGCGGCAGGGGTGGACATGGGCCGGAACGTGTTCCAGCGCGAGGCCCCCGAGGCGATGTTGCAGGCGATCAACGGTGTGGTCCATGGCGGACTGGACCCGAAGACGGCGCTGGAGCTCTACCGCGACGTGTCAGGCGGCGCGCAGGACTAGGAGCCGTTGACGAAGGGAGGGGCTGACCAGTTCGGCCGATGCCTGCTGCCCTATTTCCGCCAGCCTATCCGGTGGGTGGCTTCATGGCGTCTGGTCTCAGCTCCTCATGTCTTCGTATGGGCTGGATTCTGCGCTGAAGACGGAATAACGATCAGAGGATCGACCGGAAAGAAGCCGGTAAATCGGCCTTGACGAATCTGCGCAACGCGTTGAGTATATGGCAACGGTGATAACGCGGTGAATCAGACCCTGTCGCCTTGAGCGGCGATGGTCCGTCAGTAAATCCTATGCGGACTTGCAAGGAAGCACACAATGCCTGAATTTCGCCGCGATCGATCCGTAGAGCCGATTACCGTCTCACGAAATCCGGCCTTTCCCGTTCATGCCGGCAAGAGTTTTGTCGTCACCGGGGCGGCCGGCGGAGTGGGCAGGGCACTCAGCGAGTTGCTCATCGCCGAGGGCGCTCGAGTGGTACTGGCCGACATCGACAAAGCCGAGGTCGACCAACTCGCCACCGCGCTCGGCGGGGACGAGGCCGGCGTACACGCTGTGGAACTGAACCTGCTCGACCAGGATTCCATCGGCGCGGCCGTCGCCTCGTGCCTCTCCCACCTGGGCCGGATCGACGGACTGGCCAACGTGGCGGGCGTCGTGAAGATGGCCCCGGCGCTGAGTCACACACGGGAGCTGTGGGACTTGCAGTTCGGTGTCAACGTCTTCGGCACCTTCGAGTTGACGAAGGAAATCGCTCAGCATATGGCCGACGGCGGACACGGCGGAGCGATCGTCAACGTGGCGTCCGAGGCCGGAAAAGTCGGTCACCCGAACATGCTCGCGTACAACGCGAGCAAAGCAGCCGTCATCAACATCACCCGCGTACTCGCAGTCGAACTCGCCCCGCACCACATCAACGTCAATTGTGTCGCTCCTGGTGGCGTCGACACTCCGATGTTGCACGATGTGGCGGACAAGTTCGGCGAGATGGCCGATGCGAGTAGTTCCGACATCTTCACCTACATGGCCAACGAGCAATTGGGCCGCCACATTGCACCCGTCGAGGTTGCTGTCGCAATTTCGTTCCTTCTGGGAAACCGTGTGCAAGCCATCCGCGGAGTCACCTTGAACGTCGATGGCGGCGTCACGCCCTACTGAGGTTCCAACTCACTGAATTCAACTGCCAGCACCAAAAGATCGGACACACCATGTCATATTCCGTGAACCGTCAGAGCAGCAGAGTCCGGCACGCCGTCCGCAGGAGCGGCCGTCACGTGGCCGTGGCGGCGGTCACCAGCCTCGCCCTCGTCACGCTGGCAGCATGTTCGGGTTCGGGGTCGGGCTCGAAGGACACCAAGAGCAACGGGAGCACGAGCAGCAGCGTGAAGTCCGTCGTCCTCGTCGCCGCGCAGAACACCGGGGACAACGGCCCCATCGACTCGATGAACGCCGCGCTCACCGCGACGGGCAAGAAGTACGGGGCGAGCACGCGCTTCGTGTACTCGTCCGACCCGTCCGCCTACAAGACGACGCTGCAGGCGCTCGGCCGCGCCCGCACCTCGGTCGTCGTGGCGGCGTTCCCGGCGCTGCAGTCCGCCGTGAACGCGGTCGCGCCCTCGTTCCCCGACACCAAGTGGGTCGAGCTCTACGCCGACGCCAACAAGCCCTCGCTGAAGAACGTCAAGACGGTGTCGTTCGACCAGTACAAGGTCAACTACCTGTCCGGCGTGCTCGCCGCGACGGTCAGCAAGAGCGGGAGCATCGGCTACGTCGGCGGTGCTGTGCAGCCCGGAATGAACGCGGACTTCCACGCGTACGAGGCGGGGGCCAAGTCGGTGAACTCCTCGATCAAGGTGATCGGCGCGTTCGCGGGCAGCTTCGCGGACCCGACCAAGGGCTCGCTCATCGCCTCCTCTCAGCTGAGCAAGGGCGTCGACGTGATCGACACTGACGCGGCCCAGACCTCGCTCGGCGTGATCAAGTCGGCGCAGTCGGCCGGCGCGCTGGTCATCACCGACCTCGGTTCGTCGGTGGACAAGCAGTACTCGGACACGGTGATCGGCCATGTCGCCATCGACTTCGGGGCGGCCCTGACGAAGCAGGTGGACGCGGCGGCGGCATCGGGCTGGGCCGGCGGTGCGGCGACCAGCGGTCTCGAGGACAACGTCGCGAAGCTCACGCTGTCCGAGCCGTTCCTCTCGGGTTCCTCCAAGTCCGCGGCGGCGGTCAAGGCGGCTCAGAGCAAGCTCGAGGACATCCGGGCCTCGATCGCGAGCGGCAAGATCACCGTTCCGTTCGACACCTCCAACATCTAGGCAGGGTCAGGTGGCTACTCAACAGTCGACGACCTCACCGGAGCGTGTGCCCACCGGTGGGGCTCGCCTGGAAGTCGTAAATGTGTCGATGATGTTCGGGGACTTCGCGGCCCTCTCGAATGTCTCAGCGTCGTTCGAGCCCGGACGGGTTCACGCGGTCGTCGGACAGAACGGCGCCGGCAAGACGACCTTCTCACGGGTGGTCACCGGCCTGTACCAGCCCACCGAGGGTCATATCGCGATCGACGCCCAGAAGCTGGCGGGCGGCGTCGTGGCGGCCCGCCGGCAGGGGATCGACATGGTCCACCAGAACTTCTCCCTGCCGGGGTCGTTCACCGTGGCCGAGGCGTTGCACCTGCTGGACGTCAACCGGTCGCACCGGCCGTACCGGCGCGCGACCATCCGTCGGGCGTGCGAGCAGAAGCTCGCCCGGTTCGGACCCGCCGTCGATCCCGGCGCACGGATTCGGGACCTTTCCGTCCAGCTCCGGCAGGGCGTCGAGATCACCCGTGCGCTGTCCGGTGACACACGGGTGCTCATCCTGGACGAACCGACGGCGGCGCTGTCGCCCGGTGCCGTGGAGGAGCTGTTCGCCCGACTGCGCGAGCTCGCGGCGCAGGGCGTCACGATCCTTGTCGTGCTGCACAAGCTCGACGAGGTCTGGGCCGTCGCGGACACCATCACGGTGCTGCGCGACGGCCGGGTGGCGATGCCGAAGAAGGAACTGGCCGACGTCACCCACAAAGAGGTCACGGTCGCGATCATCGGCGAGGAACTTTCCGCGTCGTCGACCCCCGCGTCGACGTCGGTGGGGGCGGACGTCAGCGCCGACGACCTGCTGCACGAACTCGAGCCAGGGCACACGGTGTTGCCGGGCGACGAACACGTCCGCCCGGCGGCGCCCGGGAAGGTCGCTGCCGGTGTACTGACTCTGACCGACGTCAGCACCGCGCGGCGCCAGGGCGACGCCGCCCTGCACAACGTCAGCCTGACCGTACGCCGAGGCGAGGTGGTGGGCGTGGCGGGGGTCGACGGCAACGGGCAGCAGTCGCTCGTCGAGGCCGTCGCCGGACTCACGCGCGTCGATGCAGGCAGCATCGAGTTGGACGACACGGTCGTCACGCATGCCTCGTTGCTTCGCCGGCGACGACTGGGGCTGCGGGTGATCCCGTTCGACCGCAACACCCAGGGTGTCAGTCTCTCGAGTGCCATCTGGCTCAATGTCGGGATCGCTGACGTCCTGATGTCGCCGCGGGCGTGGTTCTCGCCACGGCGGTTGCGGGCCAAGGTGGCCGAGAGCGTAAGTCGGTGGAGCGTGAAGCACCGGGCACTCTCGCAGCCCATCGGTGAGCTTTCCGGCGGCAATGTGCAGCGCGCCATCTTCGCCCGGGAAGCGACGGCCGACAGCCGGCTGGTCGTGGCCGCTCAGCCGACGCGCGGTCTTGACCTGGGCGCGACGGCGTTCGTTCACCGAACGCTGCGTCAGCTCGCGTCCGACGGCGCCGGAGTACTCCTCGTCTCGGCCGACCTGGACGAACTGAGAACGAACAGCGACCGCATCGTCGTCCTGCGCGGCGGGCGGATAGCTGCTGATCTACCGGCCGACGCAAGCCGCGCCCGGATCGGTGAAGCAATGGTAGGAGGTGGCGATGCGTGACAACGTGACGGCAGTCGCCCGCGTCATCATGATGATCGTCGTCGCCTTCGCGATCGCGGCGATCACCTTCTCGCTCTCGGGCTATTCGACCGGCGGAATCGTCTCCAACGCCATCGACGCCGCCATAACGGGCCCCGGAGCCTGGCAGAACACCGTGCGCTGGTTCGTGCCGCTCGCCCTGCTGGGCACCGGAACCGTCATCAGCTTCCGTGCCGGCTACTACAACGTGGGCGCCCAGGGCCAGTTCTATCTGGGATCGATCGCCGCCTTCGTGGTCGCGGACAACCTCTCCGGGCCCTCCTGGGTGGTGCAGTCGGCCGCGGTGCTCGCCGGTGTGATCGCCGGAGCGGCCTGGTCGGGAATAGCCGCAGTGCTCAAGATCTTCTTCGGCACCGACGAAACCCTCGCCACGCTCATGCTCAACTTCGTCGGCGTTCTCCTGTTGCAGTACATGGTCAACGGACCACTCAAGGACACGTCCGGCAGCGGCCAGGCGTCGCAGTCGGCTCCCCTGCCCGAAGAGGTCCGGATCAGTGACACCAGCGGAGTGTCGGCCACCATCATGGTGATCACGGTCGTCGCGCTCGTCCTGGTGTGGATCACGCTCAACCGTACGAGGTTCGGTCTCGTCGCGACCCTCGCCGGGCGGAACGCGGAAATGGTGCGCTGGCAGGGCGGGAACAGCCGCAGGACGGCGATCACCGCTTTCGTCGCCACTGGTGTGCTTTCCGGGCTCGCCGGCGCGCTCGACATCCTCGGTCCTGACGGCCAGCTGTTTGCGGGTTTCGCGCCGAACGTCGGTTTCACCGCGGTGACCGTGGCGTTGGTAGGCATTCTGTCCGTCACGGGCGCGGTACTGGCAGCCGTCTTCTTCGGTGCGCTCACCGCGACCATCCAGTTCCTGCCGATCAGCACCAATCTCCCGCCTGCCGCGTTCGACCTCCTGCAGGCCGTCATCACCGCGCTGGTCACCGCGCGGAGCGGCAGTCTCCTTCGGAAGCGTATCCGTCGGCCGAACCTGGCCCGGCCCGCCAAATCCTCATCCGAGAGCTCGGCAAGCGTGAAAAGTGAGGTTGCTTAGCAATGTGGCAATTCCTGGCAAACTCGCTTCAGGACACGAGTCCGATCCTGTTCGCCGCGCTGGGTGGACTCCTCGCCTTCAGAGCCGGGATATTCCATCTCGGCCTCGAAGGGCTCGTCTGTATGGCGTCCTTCACCGCAGTCGCCGTTTCGAAGGAAACCGGCAGCGCGACGTTCGGCGTCCTCGCGGCCATCGCGAGTGCCGTCCTGCTGTCGGTCCTCTACTGGTTCCTCATCGACGTCATGAACGGAAACGTGATCATCGTCGGTCTGGGAATCACCGGGATAGGCGTGGCCGGCTCGAGCTATCTCCTGCAGGTCGTCTTCAACACACAAGGCGCCATACAGACCGCGAACGGCCTCTACCATCCCGTCGTCGGGCATGCTCGCGGCCCCCTGTCGGTCCTGAACGGTCTCTCGATACTGACGTGGTGTCTGCCTGTCGTCGTCTTCCTGATATGGGTCCTGGTGCGGCGCTCCTTCAGCGGACTCGCCCTGACGGCGGTCGGCGAGTTCCCGTTCGCCGCACGCAGTGCCGGCATCGCTCCCCGCCGGGCAAGGCTCCTGGCCCTCATCGGCGGCGGCGTCCTGTGCGGGCTGGCCGGGTCCGAACTCTCGCTCGGCAATCTGGACTCGTTCACTCCCAACCTCACCAATGGGCTTGGCTACGTCGCTTTCACCGCGGTGGTGTTCGGCGCCGTGGCGCCGCTCGGTGTTGCCGCCGCCGGCATCGGCTTCGGGATCGCCAACGCGATCGGCATCCAGGCTCAGCTGGAAAGGTGGTCGGTTCCGACCGAGATCATCATGATGCTGCCGTACGTGTTGACGCTGATCGCGGTGACCATAGCCGCCGGGTTCAACCGCGGCCGAGGAGCGGCACAGGCGGGCTTCGCCGAGCTGCGAAGCTGATGTCCGGGAAAAGGAAACCTCATCCCCATGAACGCTGACGTCGTACGCCGTGCGTTGAACCTGGAGCCGCTGCCGGTCGAGGGCGGCCTCTACACCGTGAGCTACCGCGACGAGCATTCGAACGGTATCTACTACCTGCTGGAAAACCCCGACTTCTCGGCCATGCACGTGCTCGATTCGGCAGAGGTCTACCACTACTACTCGGGGGCACCGCTCTCGCTCCTGCTGCTCCTGCCGGACGGCTCGATCGAGCAACCCGTGCTGGGGCCGGACGTCCTGGCAGGCCAGGTTCCCCAACTCCTGGTGCCCGCCGGAGTGTGGCAGGGCTCGTCGTCGACGGGTGACTGGACCCTGGTCGGTACGACCATGGCACCGCCCTACCGTGACGAAGGCGTCCGCTTCGCCCATCGCGAGGAACTGAGCGCGCGGTATCCCGACGCCGCCGCCCGCATAGGCGCCCTCACCCGCCAGTGACCGAACCGTGCAGCGAGCCGCGGCCTGCCCGTCACCGAAAGGGGTACTCCCGTGTCCGACCTACCTCAGGCTCCGGCCGTCCGTGACCTCCTCGACCTCCGTGGACGCACCGTCCTGGTCACCGGGGCAAGCGGTGGCATCGGTGCCGCCATCGCCGTACGTCTCGCCGAGGCCGGCGCCACCGTCGTCGCTCATGCCCGAGACAACCCGGGCCGTCTCGACGCCGTCGTGGCCGGCTGCCGCGGATGGGGCGCCCCGGCCCACGCCGTCACCGGCGACCTCGCGACTCCTGAGGGCGTGCGGCACGTCACCGAGGAGACCGTCCGCCTCGCGGGCGACGTCCACGGCCTGGTCAACAACGCCGCCCTGCAGCCGCTGTCGTCCCTGACGGACATGAACATCACGGAGTTCGACGACGTCTTCGACGTCAACGTACGAGCCGTCTTCCTGCTCACCCAGAGCTTCGGCAACCGCGCGGCCGCACAGGGGCATCCTCTGAGCGTCGTCAACATCTCGTCCATCGAGGGCGAGGTTCCCGCGCCGCTGCACAGCCACTACGCGGCTTCCAAGGCCGCCGTCATCATGCACACCCGCGCCGCCGCCCTGGAACTGGGCTCCGTCGGTGTCCGCGTCAACGCGGTGCTCCCCGGAGTGATCCACCGTCCCGGCATCGAACAGGCGTGGCCCGACGGCGTCCGGCGTTGGCACGACGCCGCACCTCTTGGCCGCCTGGGAACGGGCGAGGATGTCGCCGATGCGTGCCTCTTCCTGCTCTCCGACGCCTCCCGGTGGGTAACCGCCGCCACCCTTCGCGTCGACGGGGGAGTCACCGCCAACCAGCCCTTCTGACCTCGCCCACCTCCGCCCAGGACACGTCACCATGACACACGACCCCCATCCTCCCCCTGCCGACTCTGCCCGCTCACGGAGGAGCCGATGAGCGCGACGATCCGCAGGGCTGTCATACCCGCCGCCGGACTGGGATCGCGGCTGCTGCCGCTGACCAAGGCGACTCCGAAGGAGATGCTGCCGATCGGCGACAAGCCCGTCATCGAACACACGGTGCGCGAGCTGGTGGCCTCCGGGATCACCGACATCACGATCGTCGTCAGCGGCGACAAAAGCCTGATACAGGAACACTTTCGACCCAACCCGGCCCTGGTCGAGCAGTTGCGTGCCGATGGCAAGACCGTGTTCGCCGACGCGGTCGAGGAGGTGGCGGACCTCGCCCGCCGAGGCCACATCACCTACCTGTACCAACAGGGCCCCTACGGCAATGGCACCCCAGTGCTGAACGCGGTGAGGAACTTCGGCGAGGAACCGGTTCTGGTGCTCTGGCCCGACGACGTGTTCGTCGCCGAGGTGCCCCGCGCGCAGCAGCTGGTACGCGCCTACGAGCGGACCGGATGCCCGGTGTTGGCGCTGCTGCCGATCGACCCGTCCGAGGCCGCCCGCTACGGTGTGCCACAGGTGAAGGAGGAGCTCGGCGACGGCCTCCTGCGGGTTACCGGCCTGGTGGAGAAGCCCGAACCCGAGGACGCCCTGTCCCAGTTCGGAGCCTTCGGCGGCTACGTGATCACTACCGGTGTCGTCGAGGAGCTGCGCGAGCAGACCAGGCGCTGGTACCAGCACCGCACGGGCGAGGTCTACCTCACCGACGCCATCAACGCCTACGCCGCCAGACGACCCGTGTTCGGCCAGGTGATCCAAGGCCGTTGGTACGACACCGGCAACCCCGGCGACTACCTCGTCGCGCAGTTCGCCCACGCGCTGGCCCACCCCGAGTACGGGCCACTCCTGCGCGGGATGGCCCGAGATCTCGACCTCGCCGACCGGACGAGCTGATCCGCGCCGCTCCCGCCCTGAGACATCCAGCCGTCCGTCAGGAGCCGGCTAGAAAGCCGGAGATGTTTTCCATGTGTGCGGCGGAGGCGCCAACGTTCCGTGTCGGTGACTTGACGGAGACGGGAGCGTAGCCAGCAGATAGGGGAGCGCCCGTAGCGAGTCGGAGACTCGGCAGGGGCCCCTGAGCTCGATGTGGGTGATGCTGCGTGACCTGTGCTCCTGACGCCGCCGCCCCCGTTGACGGTCAGGTGGAGCGGACGATGGTGAACGCGTACCGACCCTCGATGAAATATGTGCGGGAATAGAGAAGAAGGCGGTCGCCAGCTCCGTAATGCAGTTGGTCGAGCAATACGTAGAGCGAGTTGCTCGACGCATCCGGACCCCAGCCGATGTGCTGGGAGGACACTGCGTGAATTTCCGCGATCGCGCGCTCGGGAATGATGTCCAGACGTTCGCGAAGGAACGTGAAGATCGAGCCGTCTAGTTCCTCGACAGGGAAGTCCTCCGGGAGGAGCGAGATCGGCAGCAGGTCGTACGAGTAAGCTACGACCTCCCCGTCGGCCAGGATCGAACGCCGCACCTCCAGAGCGCTGCTCTCGGCCGACAGCCCCATCTTGGCGGCCTCGTCCGGCAGCAGCGGGCGCACGGTGCGGCTGCGGTAGACCATGCCGGCCTCTCGTCCGCTGGCGCGGATCGAGCCGGAGATCGAGTCCAGGCGCTCCAGCCCTGCCCGCACCGCAGGAGTGTCCGCGACGAACGTCCCCACACCGTGCTGAGTTCGAACGAGGGACGTCGCTTCGAGCTGGCGCAGTGCCGCACGTACCGTGGCCCTGGAAACCCCGTAGGTCCTCGCCAGGTCCGCCTCGATGGGCAGGCGGTCTCCGGGCGCGTACTCGCCGACCGATATGGCGCGGCGAAGGTCCGTCGAGACCTTCGACACAAGGGTGGCACCGCGAGCCATATCCGGGATCCTTCCGAGGCAGTGGCCATGCCGAACTCGGCTTGGCTCCAGGGCATGCGTAGTCGTGCACCCATGATGTTATCGTCACGGTCCGACTGCACGGTCCGGTGCTCGGTGACGATGGACCTGGCGAACTTTCCCTGTAGGCGTGATTGGCGTGCCGGAATAATGCATCAACGGATTTGGGTCACCATCTCTGATTCTGCATAGGTTTCGTTGATGAGGGGTCTTTCGTCTTTCGGTCGTCACCTCGCGAAATAACCCGACTTTGTTCGCGATTTCTCCTTTTCGAAATGCGTTCTACGTCATTCCTTCATAGGGGCTTCGGCTACTGAGGGCCCGGTTGCCGCGTCGGATACGCATCAGGGGTAATGGCGCACTCGCCTCCACTCCATTACTCGCCCTCATTGCATCATTGAAGCAATCGATTCGTCCTCAATTACCTATTGAACGTGCCGGACAGTTAACGGATGATCGGTCCAGCTGAGGCCAGGGACAGCCATCGATTCGCCGGGTGCCTTCTTAGTTTGGAGACTCTCAGGATTCGCTGGCTGCGTCGTCCAAGCTTGTGATCTTCGACAGGATCCGGATTGTCGGTGGGTGTCGAGGAGGTTTCCCTCCCTGGCCGGTAGCGCCGCAGGCACAGCCGTTACTGACAGTGACGCCCCGGCGGCCGCTGCCATGACCGAGTGATGCCGCACCTACTCAGGGAAGGATTTGCCGTTACCTCTTCTCCGGAGCGAGGTAAAACGATGCCCGTCATTGCTGGGAGCGGTCATCTTCGCCGGCAGCACACCTCGACGACGGCCCAATGTGACCCAAGCACGGCGCTCGCCGTCCAGTCGGCATCGTGACCGCAGCCTCCGTGCCCAAGACATGCTGCGCGACCAGGTCGAAGGAACGGCCGAGACAGCCGTCAGGAAACGTCTGTCTCTCGTGGCGTGAGGTCGGGCGGGTAGCCCTTTGCGCGGAGCCAGGTGTCGAGGGCGAGAGCGACGATGTCTCCGTGCGGTACGCCAGTGTCGGCGTTGTAGCGGCGGATCCGGCGCTGGAGCTGGAGGGCTTCGGGGATGGCGTGGTTGAACTGTCCGCGTTTGGTGTGCCGGTTGCTGATGACGTCCAGGGTGTCCGGGTGCGGCATGAGAACGTCATCGGTCTGCTGGGGCTCGGCGTCGAGCGCGTCGGCGATTTCACGTAGTCGGCGGGCATAGAGGGAGTGATCAGGCACGCGAGCTGCTCCGGTCGGTCCGGATAGGCCGATAGCTATCCGCCTATTGGTCTATTGGAATAGTCGGCACGGGGCAGCTGCGTGAGGGTGGCCGCCCCGTGCCTTGCGGTCGGATCAGAACCCGCGGGTGGTGAGCCACTCGTCCAGTGCAACCGAGACGATGTCGCCGATGGGCAGGTGGTCGAGTTCGTTGTCCAGCGCGAAGCGCTTGAGCCGCTTCTTCAGCTTCAGCGCCGCGGGGACCGACGAGTCGAGGCTCTCGCGCGTGATCATGCGCTGGTTGAGGATCACGGCGGTCTCGGGGATGTCCTTGGGACGGCCGGGACCGTGAGCCCACGGCGTTCCCTCGCTGGGTGCTGCCTCCGGTTGCACGTACTGCTCCTGGTGAGAGCCCGGAGCATCGGTCCTCACCGGGAACGCGGAACCGCCTGTGGCCGGAGAAGCCGCGGGACGAACCGCCACCTCGGCGGCCGGGGCCGCACCAGGAGCCGCGGGCGTGATGGGGGAGAGGCCGTGTCGCGCAGCGGGTTCGGTCGGCGGCGCGGGTCGCACCGCAGGAGCTGCAGGTACGGCAGCCGGGGGCTCATGCTGCACCTGTCGCCTCCCACGTTCTCCAGCGGATTCCATCCCCACCTCGGTGGCGTCGAAGGCGGGGGTCACGGGCTGACTGGTGACCGGCTCCGGCACCGGCCCGCTCGGTACCACCTCGACGCTCGGCTGGGTGGAGGTCTGCGCCGCTTCGGGCACCACCTCGCTTCGGCCCTGCTCCAAGGCCTCCACAGGGACGGTGGAAGGAGCGGGCTCACCCTTCGGCGGTTCGATGGTGGGACGGCCTGGGCCCCGGGGCGTGGCTTGTTCGGCGGCGTACTGCTCGGGGGTGAGTTCGGCGGCTGGGGGAGGGGGCGGCGGGGTCGTCTTCCTGGCTCCGCCCAGGGTACGACCGCCGGTGCGGCGGGCCGGCGGCTTCGGCCTGTCGTTCTTCTCGCTCATGCCTCGGTCAGCTCCTTCATCAGGTTGGCGTACTCGCTCAGCTCGGTCGGGATCTCGCCGAAGGCCTCCATGTAGTGCACCCAGGAGTGGATGGTGGTCTCGGCGAGCGGGAAGGGCTCGTCGCGGTCCGGGCCGATGCCCTCGCCCTCGGCGGGGTCGAGGAGCTGGCCCTTCGCGCGACCGGGCAGGCTGGTGCGGTCGTCGGCCTTGACCATGACGACGTGTGCGGTGACGCCGTGGTCGTTGCGGGCGGCGGCGCGCTCGGCCTCGTCGAAGGTGGCTACGAGCTTGCGGCGCTCGATCTTGGTGGGGGCGACCGGGACGAGGAGCAGGTTCGCCTCGGTGACGGCTTCGTGGAAGATGCGGGCGCTGCCGCCGCCGGCGTCGACCACGATCGCGCCGAACTCGGCGCGCTTGGTGCGGATGTACTCGGCGATGTCGTCGAACGGGTACCGCTCGACGATCAGGTTGGCGGGGATGTCGAAGCCGGCGGCCTGGGCGACCTTGAACCAGTCGTAGGCGGACTGGCTGGTGGCGTCGGCGTCCAGCAGCAGCGTCGGGACGCCGAGGACGACGGCGTAGTAGAGGGCGATGAACCAGGCGGAGGTGGTTTTGCCGGTGCCGCCCTTGAGCATGCCGACGACGATGACGAAGGCGTCCCAGACGTGTTGGGTGGCCGCGGCCAGGGTCTTGTGGCGGGTGTTCTCGTTCACGTGTGCTTGATCTCCTGAAGTGGAAGCGATGTTGACTCGTGCGGTTGGGTGGCACTGGGGGTACCGGGAGGCGCCCGTGCACTGTGGCTGGGGTGGGGATGGCCTTCGGGCAGGTGCTGCGGCTGGCGGGCACGGCCGTCGGAGCGATTGAGATCGTCGCGGTTGGGTGCGCTCATGGCCGTTCCTCCTCACGGCGAGTGGGGCCGTGGTGGTGCTGCGGACGCATACGGGTGCCTACCTGGTGCAGGAGGCGATAGACCGTGGCGGGGGAGTAGTTGCACTGCTCGGCGAGTTCCGGGACCGTGGCTCCGGCTTCGTACCGGGTGCGCAGGGACAGGGCGAGCTTGTGCCGCTCGGCGGCCCGGGCTGCGGCGCGCATCCGTACCGTCTGCTGGGTGGTGCGTACGGTGCCGCCGGCCTCGATCAGCAGACGCCGGGCAGCACGCCTGGTCTCTCCGGCGCCTGCGGCGAGTTCGGTGAGGGTTGCGCCCTGCTGCTCGTAGAGGATGCGGAGGTGGGCGGCGAGACGCTGGCGGGCTTGGGGGTCCTGACGCATCCGGCGGGTCTGCCAGGAGGTACGCATGACGGTCCCGGCGTCGTGGAGCCGGTTGAGGACGGTGCCGTAGGACAGGCCGCTGGCGGCGACGAGTTCGTCGACCGTGGCACCGGACTCGTACTGCTCGCGCAGGGCCTTGGGCGT
>NZ_JBEXXE010000063.1:0-52021 GCF_040630255.1 Streptomyces sp. NPDC005820 | reverse complement strand
GCATGCCGACCGGCAGGCTCCGCGCCCGCCTGACCTCCATGGCCGATACCACCGGTATCACGGTCATCGCCGTGGACCCGGCCTACACCAGCAAGTGGGGCGCCCAGCACTGGCAAAAGCCCCTCACCGGCAAGACGCGCAAGACGACCCGTCACGATGCCGCAGGCATCGCGATCGGGCGGCGCGCCCAGGGGTACCCGATCCGGCGACGGACGACACCGCCCCGTGCACACCAGAGCGATGTGCACGGGCATCGGACCGTCCAGGCCGACCGGCGTGCCCCCGGGCGTGAGGGACCCCGCCCCCGCATCCCCGGACCACGGACCCGATCCGTGCCGCCGGACGCGGCGAGTACACGGGCGACCAGGACACCCAGAACCGTTCGGGACGTCCGCAGTGACCAGGCATGGGTCCAAGACTCACTCCTACTCACTGATTAGGAACGGTGAAGCTGCTCGCCGACAGCAGTGCCAGCGGCGGCGCGCTGTCCACCGTGCGCGTCACCCTCGGGGAGGGCGCCGACGGGGCCCGCCCCCATCTGCACCGCAACTCCGCCGAGATGTTCTACCTGCTCGACGGCGAGCTGGAGGTCCTCTCCGGCGACGACGTCGTCACCGCCGGACGCGGCGACCTCGTCATCGTCCCGCCGGGCCGCCCACACGCCTTCGCCGCCGCCCCCGGGAGCGCCGCCGACCTCCTGATCGTGATCGCACCCGGCGTGGAGCGCTTCGGCTACTTCCGTCACCTCCAGCGCATCCGCCTCGGCGAGGCCACCCCGGAGAGCCTCCTGGAGGTGCAGGAGCTCTACGACAACCACTTCCTGCGCAGCGAGACCTGGGACGGCCGACGCTGACCCGGCCCCCCGGCAGGCAAACCGTTTCACGGCCATGGGCCACCGCCCCCTAGGATTGGCCCCACATCACATTTCACTCACCCCAGAGGAACGCTGCATGCCTGGCATCACGCGCGAGGAGGTCGCCCACCTCGCCCGGCTGGCGCGTCTGGAGCTGAAGCCCGAAGAGCTCGACCACTTCGCGGGACAGCTGGACGACATCATCGGCGCGGTCGCCCGCGTCAGCGAGGTCTCCGACCAAGACGTACCGCCGACCTCGCACCCGCTCCCGCTGACCAACGTCATGCGTGCGGACGAGGTCCGTCCGTCGCTCACCCCCGAGCAGGCGCTCTCCGGCGCCCCGGCCCAGGAGCAGCAGCGTTTCAAGGTGCCGCAGATCCTGGGGGAGGACTAACCGCCATGACGGACAACGTCAACATCATCAAGCTCACCGCCGCCGAGACCGCCGCGAGGATCGCCTCCGGCGAGCTCACCGCCGTCCAGGTCGCCGAGGCCCACCTGGCCCGTATCGAGGCCGTCGACGAGAAGGTGCACGCCTTCCTGTACGTCGACCGCGAGGGCGCCCTCGCCCAGGCCCGTGCCGTGGATGAGAAGCGGGAGCGGGGCGAGAAGCTCGGTCCGCTGGCCGGCGTCCCGCTCGCGCTCAAGGACATCTTCACCACCGAGGGCGTGCCCACGACCGTCGGTTCGAAGATCCTCGAGGGCTGGATCCCGCCGTACGACGCGACCCTCACCAAGAAGCTGAAGGCCGCCGACGTCGTCATCCTCGGCAAGACCAACATGGACGAGTTCGCCATGGGGTCGAGCACGGAGAACAGCGCCTACGGGCCGACCGGCAACCCCTGGGATCTCACCAGGATCCCCGGTGGCTCGGGTGGCGGTTCGTCCGCCGCGCTCGCCTCCTTCCAGGCGCCCCTCGCCATCGGCACCGACACCGGCGGCTCCATCCGCCAGCCGGCCGCCGTCACCGGCACGGTCGGCGTGAAGCCGACGTACGGGGCCGTCTCGCGGTACGGCATGGTGGCGTTCTCGTCCTCCCTCGACCAGGGCGGGCCCTGCGCCCGTACGGTCCTGGACGCGGCGCTGCTGCACGAGGTGATCGCCGGGCACGACCCGCTCGACTCCACCTCGATCGACACCCCGGTCCCGCCGGTCGTCGAGGCCGCCCGCAACGGCAGCGTCGCCGGTATGCGCGTCGGCGTCGTCAAGCAGTTCCGCGGCGAGGGCTACCAGGCCGGCGTCATCCAGCGGTTCGACGAGTCCGTCGCGCTGCTGAAGGACCTGGGCGCGGAGATCGTCGAGCTGGACTGCCCGTCCTTCGACCTCGCCCTGTCGGCGTACTACCTCATCGCGCCGTCCGAGTGCTCCAGCAACCTCGCCCGTTTCGACGGGCTGCGCTACGGGCTCCGTACGGGCGACGACGGCGACCACTCGGCCGAGGAGGTCACCTCCCTCACCCGGGCGGAGGGCTTCGGGCCCGAGGTCAAGCGCCGGATCATGCTCGGCACGTACGCGCTGTCGAGCGGCTACTACGACGCCTACTACGGCTCCGCCCAGAAGGTCCGCACGCTCATCACACGCGACTTCGAGAAGGCCTTCGAGCAGGTCGACGTGATCGTCTCGCCGACCACGCCCACCACCGCCTTCCCGATCGGCGAGCGCGCCGACGACCCGATGGCGATGTACCTGGCCGACCTGTGCACCATCCCGACCAACCTCGCGGGCAACGCGGCGATGTCGCTGCCGTGCGGTCTCGCCCCCGAGGACAACCTCCCCGTGGGTCTGCAGATCATCGCCCCGGCGCTGAAGGACGACCGGCTGTACAAGGTCGGCGCCGCCGTCGAGGCCGCCTTCGTGGAAAAGTGGGGTCACCCGCTCCTCGAGGAGGCTCCGTCGCTGTGAGTGCACTGAACAAGGCCAAGGGCTTCAAGAAGTCCAAGTCCGGTACGTATCTGTCCATGGCCGGGACGGCCTTCGGCGCGATCGGCGTGGCCAAGCAGATCAAGAAGGCCCGCGCCGAGCACGACACGCTGCGGCTCATTGACGCCACCGTCTCCGCGGTCGCGATCGTCACCGGGCTCGCCATCCTGTACCGCGAGCTGAAGCGGCTGGGCGACGACGACGTCCTGCTGGGCTGAGAGGGAAGTTTCACCGTGACCACCACGACCGACCTGGTGTCGTACGAGGACGCTCTTGCGTCGTACGACCCTGTCATGGGCCTCGAAGTCCATGTCGAACTCGGCACCAAGACCAAGATGTTCTGCGGCTGTTCGACCGAGCTCGGTCAGGACGCCAACACGCAGACCTGTCCCACCTGCCTCGGCCTGCCGGGCTCGCTCCCGGTCGTCAACGCGACCGGCGTCGAGTCCGCGATCAGGATCGGTCTCGCGCTGAACTGTGAGATCGCCGAGTGGTGCCGCTTCGCCCGGAAGAACTACTTCTATCCGGACATGCCGAAGAACTTCCAGACCTCCCAGTACGACGAGCCGATCGCCTTCAACGGCTATCTCGACGTCCAGCTGGAGGACGGGGAGGTCTTCCGGGTGCAGATCGAGCGCGCCCACATGGAGGAGGACACCGGCAAGTCGACCCACGTGGGCGGCGCGACCGGCCGCATCCACGGCGCCTCGCACTCGCTGCTCGACTACAACCGCGCCGGCATCCCGCTGATCGAGATCGTCACCAAGCCGATCGAGGGCGCGGGCGAACGCGCTCCCGAGGTCGCGCGGGCGTACGTCCGTGAGCTGCGCGAGGTCATCAAGGCGCTCGGCGTGTCGGAAGCCCGCATGGAGATGGGCCAGATGCGCTGCGACGTGAACCTGTCGCTGCGCCCCAACGGCACCGAGAAGTTCGGCACGCGTTCCGAGACCAAGAACGTGAACTCGCTGCGGTCCGTGGAGCGCGCGGCCCGCTTCGAGATCCAGCGGCACGCGGCCGTTCTCGACGGCGGCGGCACGATCATCCAGGAGACCCGCCACTTCCACGAGGACACCGGGTCGACGACCTCGGGCCGCGTGAAGGAGGAGGCCGAGGACTACCGGTACTTCCCCGAGCCGGACCTGGTGCCGGTGGCCCCCTCCCGTGAGTGGGTCGAGGAGATCCGGGCGGCGCTCCCCGAGCTGCCGCTGGTCCGCCGTACCCGGCTGCTCGCCGAGTGGGGCATCTCCGCCACCGACATGCAGGCGATCCTCAACGCCGGCGCCCTGGACCCGATCGTCGCCACGATCGACGCCGGTGCCGACGCGGCCTCCGCCCGCAAGTGGTGGATGGGCGAACTGGCGCGCAGCGCCAACGAGGCGGGCACGTCGCTGGACGAGCTGGCCATCACCCCGGAGCAGGTCGCCCGGGTCACCGAGCTCGTCTCCAAGGGTGACCTGAACGACAAGCTGGCCCGTCAGGTCATCGAGGGCGTCCTCGCGGGCGAGGGCACCCCGGACGAGGTCGTCGACAAGCGCGGGCTGAAGGTCGTCTCCGACGAGGGCGCGCTGACCGCCGCCGTCGAGGAGGCCATCGCCGGCAACCCGGGCATCGCCGACAAGATCCGCGGCGGCAAGGTGGCCGCGGCCGGTGCCCTGGTCGGCGCCGTGATGAAGGCCACGCGCGGGCAGGCCGACGCGGCCCGCGTGAAGGAGCTGATCCTGGAGAAGCTGGGGGTCAGCGAGGGCTGACCTCGGGTAACCCCGGAGAGGGGGTGCGTCCGCTCAGGGCGCACCCCCTCTCGCGCTCTCAGCCGGAACCGCTACGCTCGCGCGCCATGAGTGCACGAACCGACTCAGAGCCACAGGGCGACATAGACGCCACGGATGCCACGGATGCCACGGATGACCCGGATGCCACGGGTGACGCGGACGAGGCAACCGGCTCCGACGATTCCGATCAGGCGGCCGACGCCGACGCCGACGACTTCGACGACGCCGACGACTTCGACGACGCCGACGACGAGTACGACTACGAGGAAGCCCGCCGTGCCCGCTGGACGGCGACCGCCACCGGAGCCCTCCTCACCCTCGCCGGCCTCGCCGCGTCCCTCATGCGCCTGGGCGGCACCGCCCCGGCCTTCGTCCCGGCCGCCTACGCCCTGGGCGCCGTCGTCTGCGCCGGCGCGGCCTTCCTGGGCTCCCGGGGCCGTACCCGGCGCGCGCTGTGGCTGCTCATCGCCGGCGTGATGGTGATGGCGTTCGGCGACCAGGCCGACTGACGCGGCGGACTGACGTGGGCTGACACCGCCGTCGTTATTGTCCTGTGATCTGCCTCCCACTCTTGTGAAAAGACACACGAACGCATCAAAGGATCTTCATCGCCTGCAAGAGTGGCCTCGCATTGCTCATACGTTCTTTGCGGGCTGTTTCCCGGTCAAAGATCCACAATTCACCCCGGGAGCACATCAGTGGCAGCCCTCGCAGGTTGGTGTGTCCGCAACCGCCTCGTCGCGGTGCTGCTCTGGCTTCTCGCTCTCGTCGGCACGGCCACCGCCGCCGTCGCCACCGGCTCCGCCTACTCCAACGACTACGAGGTCCCCGGCACCGAGTCCGGCCGCGCCACCCAGCTGCTCGCCGAGGGCTTCCCCACCCTGGGCGGCGACAGCGACACCGTCGTCTGGCACACCACGTCCGGCACCGTCCGCGCCGCCGACGTCGAACAGAGCATGACCCGCACGCTGGAGAAGATCGCCGACCTGCCCGGGGTGGCCTCCGTCGCCGGCCCCTACGGCGACCAGGGCGCCGCGCAGATCAGCAAGGACGGGCACACGGCGTACGCCACCGTCACCTTCGCCGACCGCGCCGAGGACATCGACGCCTCCGAGGCGCGGGCTGTCGTCAAGGCCGCCAAGGCCGCCGAGAGCGACGGACTCCAGGTCGAGCTGGGCGGCAGCGCGATCGCCCTCACCGAGTCCTCCGGAGGACATCTCGCCGAGATCGTCGGCGTGGCCGTGGCCGCCGTCGTGCTGTTCCTCGCCTTCGGCTCGCTCGCCGCCTCGCTGCTGCCCATCGCCACCGCCCTGGTCGGCGTCGGCACCGCCTACGCCGGCATCCAGCTCCTCGGGCACGCCATGACGGTCGCCGACTTCGCGCCGATGCTCGGCATGCTGGTCGGGCTCGGCGTCGGCATCGACTACGCGCTGTTCATCGTGACCCGCCACCGGCGCGGTCTGAAACGCGGCCTCACCGTCACCGAGGCCGCCACCGACGCCGTGGCGACGACCGGACGCGCGGTCGTCTTCGCGGGCGCCACGGTCTGCATAGCCCTGCTGGGCATGCTGATCCTGCGCCTGAACTTCCTGAACGGCGTCGCGATAGCGGCCTCCCTGACCGTCGTCCTCACCGTCGCCGCCTCCGTGACCCTGCTGCCCGCCCTGCTGGCGTGGATCGGCCCGCGCGCCCTCAGCCGCCGCGAACGCCGCCGGCTCGCCGAGCACGGGCCCGAGCCGGAGCTGCCCACCGGGTTCGCCGCCCGCTGGTCGGCGTTCGTCGAGCGCCACCCCAAGCTCCTCGGGGCGCTGGCCGTCGTCGTCATCGCCGTCCTCGCGCTGCCGACGTTCTCCCTGCGCCTCGGCACCTCCGACCAGGGCAACGACCCGAAGACCGCCACCACCCGCCAGGCCTACGACCTCGTGGCCGACGGATTCGGGCCGGGCGTGAACGGCCCGCTGACCCTGGTGACCCGGGTCGGCGGCGCCGAGGACAGGCTCGCCCTCGACAACCTCGACACCACCCTGCGCGCCACCGAGGGCGTGGCCTCGGTGACCCCGGTGACCTTCGACTCCGGCGGGCACCTCGCCTATCTCACCGTCGTACCGGAGTCCGCCCCGCAGTCCGGGAAGACCAGCGAGCTCGTCGACCGGCTGCGCGAGGAGGTGCTGCCCCGGGCCGAGGCCGGGACCTCCCTCGACGTCCAGGTGGGCGGCGTCACGGCGGGCTACGACGACTTCGCCGGGGTCATCGTCGGCAAGCTGCCGCTCTTCGTCGGCGTCGTCATCGGGCTCGGCTGTCTGCTGCTCCTGCTCGCCTTCCGGTCCGTCGGCATCCCGCTCAAGGCCGCCGCGATGAACGTGGCCGCCGTCGCCGCCGCCTTCGGGGTCGTCGTCGCGATCTTCCAGTGGGGCTGGGGGAGCGAGCTGCTGGGCCTCGGCCGGGCCGGGCCGATCGAGCCCTTCCTCCCGGTCATCATGGTGTCCGTCCTCTTCGGCCTCTCCATGGACTACCAGGTGTTCCTGGTCAGCCGCATGTACGAGGAGTGGCTGGAGACCGGCGACAACCGGCGGGCCGTACGGGTCGGCCTCGCCGAGACCAGCCGCGTGATCAACTCCGCCGCGGTCATCATGATCTCGGTGTTCCTCGCGTTCGTCCTCAGCGGCGACCGGGTGATCGCCATGTTCGGCATCGCGCTCGCCGCCGCCGTCGCCCTCGACGCCTTCGTCCTGCGCACCCTGCTGGTGCCGGCGCTGATGCATCTGCTCGGCGGCGCCAACTGGTGGCTGCCGCGCTGGCTCGACCGGCGCCTGCCCCGGATCAGCATCGAACCACCCGAGTGCCGCGCCGCCCATGAGAGGCTCATCGAGGTGGTCGAGGCGCTGGAGAAGGAGCGGGAGCCGGATGTACGCGATATCGCTGGGTGACGACGGAGCCGAACTGCGCCCCCTGGAGCCCTGGCACGCCGAGGAGCTCCTGGCGCACCTCGACCGGGGCCGGGAGTTCATCAACGAGTACGTCCCGTTCGGCTCGCAGGCCACCGACGTGGCCGGAGCGCGCGAGGTGCTCCAGCGGTACGCCCAGATGCGCGCCGACGACACCGGCTCCCTGCACGGGCTGTGGCTGGAGGGCAAGCTCGTCGGCGGGGTGCTGTTCCTGAACTTCGACGCGGAGAGCGGGAACTGCGAGGTCGGCTGCTGGCTGGAGCCCGCCGGCACCGGGCGCGGCCTGGTCACCCGGGCCATGCGGGTGCTGATCGACTTCGCCGTGGAGCGGCGCGGGATCCAGCGCGTCGAGTGGGTCGCCTCGGCGGGCAACACCAACAGTCTGAACGTGGCACGGCGGCTGGGGTTCACCCGCGACGGCGTCCGCCGCGAGGCCTACCCCTATCGTGGGGTGCGGCACGACCTCGAAGTGTGGTCCGTGCTGGCCCGGGAGTGGCGTGCCGCACACGCGCGTGCCGCTCACAACGATCATTAAGGGACCTCTCAGAGAGCGTCCGTACGGTGCGAGGTTATGGGAACCAAGACTGTTGACGAGGCCGCCGACGAGCAGACGGCGGACCTCACCAAGACCGACGCGTCCGACGACGTGACCGTGACCGACGCGGACGCCACGGACGACCACGAGGTCCTCGAGGACGGCCTCGACGCCGACCTCGACACCGGCCTCGACGACGCCGTCGCCAAGGAGGGCGCCACCGGCGTCGGCCAGGGCGCGGGCGCCGTCGTCTCCGCGGTGCTCGGCCTCGTGTCGCTCAGCGGCGGCTGGATCGGCACGATCGCGGGCGCCCGCCAGACCCTGGTCGGCCAGCTGCAGACCTCGTCGACCGCGAGCGTCGCCAACCAGATCCAGGCCGTCTACGGCGACGCCTGGCAGGCCACCGCCCTGTGGGCCGGCGTGTTCGCGCTGGTCGCCCTGGTCACCGGTGTCGTCGTGCTGGCCCGCCCCGCGTTCGGCAACGCCGGCCCGCAGGCCCCCTGGATCAAGTCGGTCTCCTGGGCCGGCGTGGTGCTCGGCGTGATCGGCCTGCTGCTGGCCGTCCTCAAGTACACCGACGCCCTGCTCGGCCTGCCCTCCGCAAGCTGAGTCCGCGCACGTCACGAGGGGCCTCAGGGCCGTCGTAAGCACCTTACGGCGGCCCTGGGGCCCCTCACGCACGTCTAAGGCCCCCGCCCACCGCCGAAGATGCGGAACTCTCCCGATGTGGCGGACCCCCCTCGGCGACGAGGGTTGAGGCAACGCGGCAGGCACCGCGCCGGCCCGCCGTCCCGAGGGGGAACCGCCATGTACGAGTACGAGATCCAGCAGGCCCGTGCCGCCGAGCTGCACCGCCGGGCCGCGCACGAGCGGCTGGCCCGCGAGGCCGCCCGCGGCCGCCGCGCCGCCCGTCGCGCGGCCCGCCGCGAGACCGCCGAGCGCACCGAAGGCGCCGCCCGTGCCGCTGGTGCCGCTGGTGCCGCTCGGGACGGCGAGGCCGACGGCGACGGCGCAGCCGTGTCCCCCGGCGCCCGGCCCCGAAGGCCCCGGTCCGCCCGCCCGGCATGACCGCCGTGGTCGGTCCGGAGGGCGGCCGCACAGGGGTCGGCCGCCCTCCGGCACCGAAGAGGACACCGATGAGGACACCGACTCGGGCACCGGCGAGGACAGGGCCCGTGCCGACGACGAAGGGCCCCACGCCGATAACGAGTGGGCCGGTGTCGTACTCGCGTGCGATGCTCGGCCCCGTGGAGACCAGGTCCGTCAGTCCCGTCTTCGTCGGCCGCCGCGACGAGCTCGGCATCCTCGACGACGCGCTCACCCGTGCCGCCGCGGGGGAGCCGCAGGCGTTCCTGATCGGCGGTGAGGCCGGGGTCGGCAAGACCCGCCTCGTCGAGGAGTACACGGCCGCCGCGGCGGGCCGGGGCGCCGTCGTCGCGCTCGGCGGCTGTGTCGAGATCGGCGCCGACGGGCTGCCCTTCGCCCCCTTCTCCACCGCGCTGCGCGCCCTGCGCCGCGCCCTGCCGGACGAACTGGCCGCCGCGGCGGCCGGGCAGGAGACGGAACTCGCCCGGCTGCTGCCCGAGATGGGGGAGACCCGGCCGGGGCGGCACGACGAGGAGGGCATGGCCCGCCTGTTCGAGCTCACCGCCCGCCTGCTGGAACGCGTCACCGCCGACCGCACGGTCGTGCTCGCCCTGGAGGACCTGCACTGGGCCGACGCCTCCACCCGCCATCTGCTCTCCTACCTGCTGCGCACCCTGCGCACCGGCCGCCTCGTCGTCCTCGCCACCTACCGCGCCGACGACATCCACCGACGCCACCCGCTGCGCCCCCTGCTCGCCGAACTCGACCGGCTGCGCACCCTGCGCCGCCTCGAACTCGGCCGTCTCACCCGCGAGGAGACGGGCCGTCAGATCGCCGGCATCATCGCCCAGGAACCCGACCCGGCCCAGGTCGACGACATCTTCGAACGCTCCGACGGCAACGCCTTCTTCGTCGAGGAACTCGCCGTCGCCGCCCACGAGGGCTGCTGCACCGGCCTCACCGACTCCCTGCGCGATCTGCTCCTGGTCCGGGTCGAGGCACTGCCCGAGACCGCCCAGCTCGTCACCCGGCTCGTCGCCGAGGGCGGCTCCACCGTCGAGTACCGGCTGCTGGAGGCCGTCGCCCGGCTCTCCGAGGACGAGCTGATCGCGGCGCTGCGGGCCGCCGTGGACGCCAACCTCCTGCTCGCCACCCCCGAGGGCGACGGCTACCGCTTCCGGCACTCCCTCGTCCGCGAGGCCGTCGGCGACGACCTGCTCCCCGGCGAACGCTCCCGCCTCAACCGCCGCTACGCCGAGGCCCTCGAAGCCCACCCGACGCTGGTCCCCGCTGACGAGCGCGTGATGCGGCTGGCCAGCTACTGGTACCACGCCCATGAACCGGCCAAGGCCCTGCCCGCCGTCCTGGACGCCTCCGTCGAGGCCCGCTCCCGGAGCGCCTACAGCGAGCAACTGCGGCTTCTGGAAAGGGCCATGGAGCTGTGGGACACGGCCCCCGAGGACGTACGGTCCAAGCTGCGCCCCGTCGACTACACCGAGGCCTACCCTCCCTGTGGCTGCGACCCCGCCACCACCCCGCTGCGCTACCTCGACCTCATGGCCGAGGCCGCCGTCGCCGGCCGTTTCTGCGGGGAACGCGAACGCGCCTTCAAGATCACCAAGCGGGCGCTGCGGCTCCTCGACGACGAGAACGACCCCCTGCGCTCCGCCTGGTTCTGGGTCCAGCGCTCCCGTCTGGTGCGCTCCCTGGGCCGGGGCAGCGGCCGCGAGGAACTGGCCCGCGCCCAGGACCTGGTCCGCGGCCTGCCGCCCAGCGAGGTGCACGCCCAGGTCCTCACCCGCGCCGCCAACTGGTCCATGATCCACTCACCCGGGCCCGAGGCGTACGACGACGCCGAGCGCGCGGTCGCGTACGCCCGGATGGTCGGCGCCCGCGAGACCGAGCTCGACGCCCGCCAGGTCCTCGGCACCCTCAGGGTCGACGCCGGCGACATCGAGACCGGGCTGGCCGAGATGTACGAGGTGAAGGAGCGGGCCCTGGCCGAGGACATCACGTCCGTCGCGCTCAGCGTCTACATCAACCTCCCCTCGGAACTGGAGGCGGTCGGCCGCTCCCGGGACGCGGTGACGCTCCTCGAGGAGGGCGTCGCCTTCGCCGGACGGCACGGACTGAACGACACCATGGCCTGGGTGTGCGGAAACCTCGCCGAGTCCCTGTTCTCCCTGGGCCGTTGGGACGAGTCCGCGGCCGCCTCCGCCGCGGTCGACGACCGGGTCGGGCAGGGCGTGTCGGCGCAGGGCATCCACGCCACCCGCCGCGCGGAACTCTCCCTGGCCCGAGGCGACTTCGCCGAGGTCGAACGCCAACTCGCCGCCGCCCAGGGCTTCTTCGGTGCCCATGAACGCGCCGCCCAGCACCACCTCCCGCTCACCCGGATCGCCGTCGCCCTGGCCGTCACCGAGGGCCGCCCCGCCGACGCCCGCGCCCACCTCGAACGCGCCCTGGAACCCGGCTTCCCGCCCGGCGCCCAGCGCTACGCCTGGCCCCTGCTGATCACCGCCGCCGAGGCCGGCCCCGATCTCCTGGACACCCTCCGCGAGGCCGCCAGGCCGGTCGCGGCGCTCGCCCCGGTCTGGCAGGCGCACGCAACCTGGCTCCGCGCCGAACTGCGGCGCGCCGAGGGCCGTACCGACCCGGCCGCCTGGTCCGAGGTGGTCACCGCCTTCGAGCAGCTGGAACGCCCCTACGACCTCGCCCGCACCCGGCACCGCCTCGCCGAGGCCCTGCTGGCGGCGGGCGACGAGGACCGTGACCGCGCGGCGGAACTCCTGCGCCTCGCCCACGCCGTCGCCGCCCACCTCGGCGCCCGCCCGCTCACCGACACGGTCACGGCCCTGGCCCAGCGGGCCCGTATCCCCCTCACCCCGCACAGCTCCGCGGACCCCGCCGACGCCCTCGGCCTCACCTCCCGTGAACGCGACGTCCTGCGTCTGGTCTGCGCCGGCCGCACCAACCGCCAGATCGCCGCCGAGCTCTTCATCTCCCCGAAGACGGCCAGCGTCCACGTCTCCCACATCCTCGCCAAGCTGGAGGTCTCGGGCCGGGGAGAGGCGGCGGCCCTGGCCCACCGGCTGGGGCTGTTCCTGCCGGAGCCGGGGGAGCGGGCGCTCGTATGACGGTGAGCGGCGCTCAGCTCACCTCCAGCTCCAGGATCCGGTCGTCGCCCTGCTTCGGGGCGCCGCGGCCGTCCGTGTTGCTGGTGGTGACCCAGAGCTTGTCGCCGCCCGCCGCGACCACCGTGCGCAGCCGGCCGTAGTCGCCCTGGAGGAAGGACTGGGGGTCGGCCGAGGCCTCGGTGCCCTTGAGGGGTATGCGCCACAGGCGCTGTCCCTTCAGACCGGCCATCCAGACCGAGCCCTCCGCGTAGGCGATGCCGCTGGGGGAGGCGTCGTCGGTGTGCCACTCGGCGATCGGGTTCACGTACCGCGCGTCGTCCGACTCGCCCTCGGCCGCCGGCCAGCCGTAGTCGCCGCCCGGCTCGATCGCGTTCAGCTCGTCCCAGGTGTCCTGGCCGAACTCCGAGGCGAACAGCCGCTGCCTGGAGTCCCAGGCCAGTCCCTGCACGTTCCGGTGGCCGTACGAGTACACCGGGGAGTCGGGGAAGGGGTTCCCGGGAGCCGGCTCGCCCTCGGGGGTCAGCCGCAGGATCTTGCCGCCCAGGGACTCCTTGTCCTGGGCCAGCCCCCGGTCGCCGCTCTCGCCCGTGCCGGCGTACAGCATCCCGTCGGGGCCGAAGGCGATCCGGCCGCCGTTGTGGATCACGCCCTTGGGGATGCCCTTGAAGACCGTGTCCGGCGCCCCCAGCTGATCCCCGGCGGGCCGCTTCGGGTCGTAGATCATCCGGACGATCCGGTTGTCCGAGACCGAGGTGAAGTACGCGTAGACCATGTGGTCCGAGGCGTAGTCGGGGGAGAGGGCGAGGCCGAGCAGCCCGCCCTCGCCGGCCGCGGAGACCCCCGGGACCTCGCCGACCTCGGTCTTCTTGCCGCTCGACTCGTCCACGTGTGTGATCGTGCCCTCGTCGCGGGAGGCCACCAGGAGTCCGCCCTCGGGGAGCGGGGCGAGGCCCCACGGCGAGTTCAGGCCCTCGGCGACCGTCCGCACGACCTTGACCGTGCCCTTCGCGGGCGGGGTCTCCTCGGCGCTCGGGGCGGAGGAACCCTGGACCGTCGTACGGCTCGCGGACGCGCTCGGGCCGGCCCCGGACGACCCTCCGTCGCCCGAGGAGCAGCCGGCCGTCCACAGCAGCGCACCCGCGGCCAGCCCGGCCGTCACCACTCGACGTCGCACGATCCCGCTCCCTTCGCCCCGGCGGTCCTGCGGCAGCTTCCACCTGTCCCTACGCGGAACCCGCCCCACAGGTTCCCGATCCCCGCCGGTCCCACCCGAAAGCGGCACCGGAACCCGGCGGCGCTCACTCCCACGATCCCTGCGCGGCGGGCAGCTCCGCCACCTCGGTCAGATCCCGGGGGGTGAGCCGCAGCCCGGCCGCCCCGGCGTTCTCCGCCACCCATCGCTCCTGCTTGGCCCCCGGCACCGGGACCACGTGCCGCCCCTGCGCCAGCACCCACGCCAGCGCGACCTGCGCCGCCGTCACCCCGTCCCCGTGCCGCGCGGCCACCCGGCGCAGACCGGCGACCACGGGCTGGTTCGCGGCCATCATCTCGGCGGTGAAACGGGGGTGCCGGGCCCGCATGTCGTCCGGTTCGAAACCCTCGCCCGGGGTCAGCGTGCCGGTGAGGAAACCATTCCCCAGCGGCATCGCGGCCAGAAAACCGACCCCGCGCTCCTCGCACCACGGCAGCAGGGTGTCCAGGGCCTCCGGCGACCACACCGACAGCTCCGCCTCCACCGCGCTCACCGGGAACACCTGCTGCAGCCGCCGCAACTGCCCGATCGTCGCGTCGTGCAGCCGCCCGCCCTGACGCCGGCCGCCCCGCGCGCCCACCGCGCACAGCCCCAACGCCCTGACCTTGCCCGCCCGGACGAGCTCCGCCATCGCGCCCCAGGTCTCCTCGACGGGGACCTCGGGGTCGGCGCGGTGCAGCTGGTACAGGTCGATGACCTCCGTCTGCAGCCGCCGCAGCGAGGCGTCGCAGGCCCGTCTCACGTACGCGGGGCGGCCGTTGGCCACGATGTGCTGCTCGCCCACGAGCAGACCGACCTTCGTCGACACGAACGCGTCCCCGCGCCGCTCCTTCAACACCCGCCCCAGTAACAGCTCGTTGGTGAACGGGCCGTACATGTCGGCCGTGTCCAACAGCGTCGAGCCCAGGTCCAGTGCCCGGTGCACCGCCCTCACCGACTCCTCGCCCCGCCGCCGGGACCCGCTGTAACCCCAGCTCATCGGCATGCACCCGAGTCCGACGGCCCCCACCGAGAGCGCCCCCGCGCCGATCGTCCTGCGCTCCACCTGCCCGCGACCCTCCCTTGACCCGACCCCCCAACCTAACCTCTGCACACGCGCGTACCTGAATTAGGGCCTCCCCGGCGGATCTTGCCGGAGACGCGGGGGCCGGCACGCGCATCTGCCGCGTTGTCGTCGGTTGTCGACTCCCCCACTCTCGGCTGCGCTCGAGCGGGGGACCCCCATCGCGTCGACGCCCTCCTCCGCCTTGCAGCTGCACGCCCCAGCCCCCGCTCACCCGAGCTGATCGGCTGCCGTCTATTTTCTCCGGCCAGATCCGCCGGGGAGGCCCTAGCCTCCTGGCATGAGCATCGACACACCCCGTGACGTATGGCTGCCCATCCCCCCGGAGGAGATCGACGGTCTCCCCGAAGGGTTCGACTACCTCTTCTGGGACGGGGGAGAGGACGGCGATCAGCCGTATCCCGGGGACCCCGCGGACTGCGTGGTGTACGTCGTGCCGTACATGAAGGCGCAGCGGGTGCGGGTGGGACCGCTGGCCGAGATGCGGCGGGTGCGGGTCGTGCAGACGCTCACCGCCGGGGTGGACGACATCACCGCACGGCTGGCGGACCTGCCCTCCGGTGTGCGGCTCTGCAACGCGCGCGGGGTGCACGAGGCGAGCACCGCCGAGCTGGCGCTCACGCTGACGCTCGCCGCGCTGCGGGGCATCCCGCAGTTCGTGCGGGCGCAGGAGCGGGGGCACTGGGAGGGCGGCTTCCATCCGGCGCTCGCCGACAAGAACGTGCTCATCGTCGGGTACGGGGCCATCGGCGCCGCCATCGAGGACCGGCTCGTTCCGTTCGAGGTGGCGCGGGTGGCGCGCGTCGCGCGCTCCCAGCGCACGACGGCGCGCGGTCTTGTGCATCCCTTCACCGAACTGCCCGCCCTCCTGCCCGAGGCGGACGTCGTCATCCTGTCCACCCCCCTCACCGAGACCACCCGAGGCCTGGTCGACACCGAGTTCCTGGCCTGGATGAAGGACGGCGCACTGCTGGTCAACGTCGCCCGCGGCCCGGTCGTCGAGACCAAGGCACTGCTCGCCGAGGTGGAGACCGGACGGATCACCGCCGCCCTGGATGTCACCGACCCCGAACCCCTGCCCCCCGCCCACCCGTTGTGGCGCGCGCCCGGCGTGCTGATCAGTCCCCACGTCGGCGGCCCCACCTCCGCCTTCCTGCCCCGCGCCAAGCGGCTGCTGGTGGACCAGTTGGGACGCTTCGTGAACCAGGAGCCTTTGCGCCACGTGATCCTCACGACGGGTACGGCAGCCGTGTAGTCCGGTTCCGGCACCCTCCGCAGTCCCCCGGGCGCGGTCCGTACGCATATGCCGATGATCGTCACGGAGCGTAGAGAACCTATGTCCCTGAGTGACGAGACTGGTGTATCGTCCCGACAGGGGCTGCGCCGCGACCTTTCGGCGCCTGGGACGGACATTTCAGACTTGTGAGGGGGGCGACGGGCGATGCACGGCCTATGGACGAACGATCCGACGCGGCGGAGCCGCCGGCGGCGGCCCTGGCGCACGGCCGCGCGCGGACGCGGTCACGACACTCACCCCGGCCATCACCACCGCAGGCACAGCGGCCGCAGGAAGCAGGCGCACCGGGCCCCGAGGGACCCGGCGCCGCGGACGTGGGGGCACCGGTGAGTACCCCGACGACCTCCACGACCCTCCTCGACGGAGTCGACCCGGCACCACGCGACCGGTCCCCGGCGAAGACGCCGCCGACCGGGCGCCCGTTCTTCGGAGCCGGCCCGAACCTGGTCCACCAACTGGTGCTGGCCCTCGTCTGCGCGGGATACGCCGTCGGTTCCGCGCTCGGCTGGGGCTCCGACGAACTCGCCCTGATCATGGGCGACTTCGGACTGACCGCCGCGGCGGGCGCCGCCGCCGTCTCCTGCTTCCTCTACGCGCGCACCCGCCGCGTCCGCTTTCGACCCGCCTGGCTGCTCTTCGGGCTCTCCTCGGCGATGGCCGCCCTGGGCAATCTGGTCTGGGGGTGGTACGAGGTCGTCCTCGGGCGTCCCGTGCCCAGCCCCAGCTACGCCGACCTGTTCTTCCTGTGCTTCGCGCCCCCCGCGATCGTGGGGCTGCTGGTGCTGGCCGCCCGGCCCGTCACCAAGGCCGGCTGGGTCTGCCTGGTGCTGGACGCCTGGCTGATCGCCGGCTCGCTGCTCACGCTCTCCTGGAGCCTCGCCCTCGCGCAGGCCGCGAAGTTCGACGGACCGAGCGTGGCGCACGCGGCGCTGTCGCTGGCGTACCCGCTGCTCGACATCGCCCTGGTGAGCATGGTGCTCGTCCTGCACTTCAGAAGGGCCTACGTGAACCGCACGGCGGTCAACACGGCCGTCGGCGCGCTCGCGCTGACCGTGATGTGCGACGCCCTGTTCACCTCACCCCTCATGCACAACAACTACCACTCGGGCCAGCTCCTCGACGCCGGCTGGTTCGCGGGTTCCCTGCTCCTGGCGTACGCCCCCTGGGCCGCCTCCCGGCAGCAGCGCCCCGCCGACGAGGGACACACACGCGTGGTCCACGAACACGTACCGAGACACCGCCCCGGCGGACACCCGCACGCGGCCCCGCACCCCTCCGCGAACCCGCACCCACCCGCCGCGCAGGCACCCCCGCAGGGCGGTGACCACGCCCGTTACCCGGCCAACCGGCCCATCACCGGTTCCCTCGCCGCCCTCACCCCGTACCTCGCCGCCGCCGTCTGCACCCTGGGGATCCTCTACAACGTCCTCAACGGCCGCAGCGTCGACCGCGTGGTGCTGCTGACCGGTGGCGCGGTCGTGCTCGCCCTCGTGGTGCGCCAGGGGATCATGCTGCTGGACAACATCACCCTCACCCAGGAGCTGGCGCAGAAGGAGAACCACTTCCGCTCCCTGGTGCAGGGCTCCAGCGACGTCATCATGATCGCCGCCCCCAGCGGCATCCTGCGATACGTCTCCCCGGCCGCCGCCGGGGTCTACGGACGGCCCGCCGAAGCCCTGGTGGGCACCGAGCTGGCCGACCTCATCCACCCCGAGGACCTGGGCTGCGTGGTGCACGAGGTGCGCCGCTTCCTCGCCGCCAGCCCCCAGGACGAGCCCACCACCCGCATCGAGTGCCGCTTCCGCTCCGGCGGCGGGGGAGGCTGGCTCAACGTCGAGTCCACGGTCAACCGCCACCACGGCGGCCTGATCTTCAACAGCCGGGACGTCACCGAACGGGTCCGCCTGCAGGCCCAGCTCCAGCACAACGCCGAGCACGACCCGCTCACCGACCTGCCCAACCGCGCCCTGTTCACCCGGCGCGTCCAGCAGGCCCTGTCCGGCCGCCGCAGCTCCGACCGGGGCGCCGCCCTGCGCAACACCGCCGTCCTCTTCATCGACCTCGACGGCTTCAAGGCGGTCAACGACACCATCGGGCACCAGGCCGGGGACGCGCTCCTCGTCCAGGCCGCCCGCCGGCTCCAGGACGCCGTCCGCAAGGGCGACACCGCGTCCCGGCTGGGTGGCGACGAGTTCGCCGCGCTGATCGTCGGCGACACCACCCGCGACCGGGCCGCACGGGAGCGGCACATCCTGGAGCTCGCCGACCGCCTCAGGATCACCCTCTCCCAGCCCTATCTGATCGATGGCAACGACGTCAGGGTGGCCGCCTCCATCGGGGTCGCCTTCGCCGAACCGGGCCTCGGCGCGGGCGAGATCCTGCGCAACGCCGACCTCGCGATGTACCGCGCCAAGGCGGGCGGCAAGGGCCGGGTCGAGCTGTACAAGCCACAGATGCAGCAGGACGTCGTACGCAAGGCGGAGCTCGCCACACGGCTGCGGGCCGCACTGCACGACGGCGAGTTCGCCCTGCTGCACCAGCCCGTGGTCCGCCTCGACGACGGCCGGATCTCCTCGGTCGCCGCCCAGGCGCGCTGGCGCTCCTCCCAAGGGGTGCTGTTCACGCCCGCAGAGTTCCTGCGGGTCGCCGAGGACAGCGACAGAACCGCCGAACTCGGCCGCTGGATCCTGGAGGAGGCCGTGGAACAGGCCGCCGACCGGACCGCGAGCGGACTCACCGTCCCCGTCGCCGTGCGCATGAGCGCCCGGCGGCTGCTGGACCGGTCGATGCCGCTGGGCTCCGTGGAGGCCCTGCTCACCCGGCACGGGCTGCCCTCCGGATCACTGGTGATCGAACTGGCCGACCTGGACCAGAAGGTGTCCCTGGACGAACTGGAGCGCCGTCTGGGCGCGCTGCGCCGGCTCGGCGTCCGGATCGCCCTCGACGGCTTCGGCGGCGGCTACGGCGCCCTCACCGCGCTGCGCCGGCTCCCCGTCGACGTCCTCAAACTCGACCGCTCCCTGGTCGAGGGGGTCGTGGAGTCCGCGCGACTGCACAAGATCACCAGTGGGCTGCTGCGGATCGCCTGCGACCTCGGGCTGCAGTCCGTGGCCGACGGCGTGGACCTGCCCGAGCAGGTCGTGGCCCTGCGCGCGATGGGCTGCACACACGGCCAGGGCATGGCGTTCTCCGGGCCGCTCGACGAGTACCGGCTGCGCCGGGCGCTCGCGACGGGCCGCTACTCGGTGCCGCACGGCCCCGTGGAACCCGCGTTCGCGGGCGGCGCCCCAGGGGTGTACACCAGTGGGGTAACCGCCGTTCTGGGGAGCGGAAGTGCCCATCGCTCACATACTGAGACTCCTGTCCCACCCACTTGACAGTCGGTGCGCGCCAGGGGGAGGGTCAATGCCATGCGCACCCGAATTCTCGTACTTGGAAAGCGCGTCGGCTGAAGCTGGTGACGCCCGGAAGGACCCGGACTCCCAGCGACCCACACCCGGCGCGCTCCCCTCGCTTGCCTTTCGGCACGAGGGGTTTTTTGTTGCACAAAACGCAGTGAACCCGCAGTAGAACCCGCAGTAGAACCCGCAGTGAAACCCTCAGCATCGAGAAGAGAATGCCGATGACCGAGCAGGCCACCGGGGCTCATCCCCAGCCCCGGCCCCGATCCGGAGGACACTCCGCCACCGTCGAGCACGTCACGGGCGCGCAGTCCCTCATCCGCTCCCTCGAGGAGGTCGGCGCCGAGACGGTATTCGGCATTCCGGGCGGCACGATCCTTCCCGCCTACGACCCGATGATGGACTCCACCCGGGTCCGTCACGTCCTGGTCCGCCACGAGCAGGGCGCCGGCCACGCGGCCACCGGCTACGCGCAGGCCACCGGCAAGGTCGGCGTCTGCATGGCGACGAGCGGCCCCGGCGCCACCAACCTGGTCACGCCCATCGCCGACGCGAACATGGACTCGGTGCCGCTCGTGGCGATCACCGGGCAGGTCGTGTCCAAGGCGATCGGCACGGACGCCTTCCAGGAGGCGGACATCGTCGGCATCACCATGCCGATCACCAAGCACAGCTTCCTGGTCACCAAGGCCGAGGACATCCCGCGGGTGATCGCGCAGGCCTTCCACATCGCCTCCACCGGCCGCCCCGGCCCGGTCCTGGTCGACATCCCCAAGGACATCCTCCAGGCGAAGACCACCTTCTCCTGGCCGCCCACCATGGACCTGCCCGGCTACCGCCCGGTGACCAAGCCGCACGCCAAGCAGATCCGCGAGGCCGCCAAGCTGATCACCGCCGCCAAGCGGCCGATCCTGTACGTCGGCGGCGGTGTCCTCAAGGCCGGCGCCACCGCCGAGCTGAAGGTCCTCGCCGAGCTGACCGGCGCGCCCGTCACCACCACGCTGATGGCGCTGGGCGCGTTCCCCGACAGCCACCCGCAGCACCTGGGCATGCCCGGCATGCACGGCTCGGTGGCCGCGGTCACCGGTCTGCAGAAGGCCGACCTGATCGTCGCCCTCGGCGCCCGCTTCGACGACCGCGTGACCGGCAAGCTCGACAGCTTCGCGCCGTACGCCAAGATCGTCCACGCGGACATCGACCCGGCCGAGATCGGCAAGAACCGCACCGCCGACGTGCCGATCGTGGGCGACGCCCGCGAGGTCATCGCCGATCTGATCCAGGCGGTCCAGAAGGAGCACAGCGAGGGCCAGCCCGGCGACTACACCGCCTGGTGGAAGGACCTCGACCGCTGGCGCGAGACCTACCCGCTCGGCTACGACCAGCCCGCCGACGGCTCGCTCTCCCCGCAGCAGGTCATCGAGCGCATCGGCCGGCTCGCCCCCGAGGGCACGATCTTCGCGGCGGGCGTCGGCCAGCACCAGATGTGGGCCGCCCACTTCATCCAGTACGACAAGCCCGCCACCTGGCTGAACTCCGGCGGCGCGGGCACCATGGGCTACGCGGTCCCGGCCGCGATGGGCGCCAAGGCCGGCGCGCCGGACAGGACCGTCTGGGCGATCGACGGCGACGGCTGCTTCCAGATGACCAACCAGGAACTCACCACCTGCGCCCTGAACAACATCCCGATCAAGGTCGCCATCATCAACAACGGCGCCCTCGGGATGGTCCGCCAGTGGCAGACCCTGTTCTACAACCAGCGGTACTCCAACACCGTGCTGCACTCCGGGCCGAACGACGTCAACCCGGACGCCCGCGGCACCCGCGTCCCCGACTTCGTGAAGCTGTCGGAGGCCATGGGCTGCCACGCGATCCGCTGCGAGTCCCCCGACGACCTCGACAAGGTCATCGAGGAGGCGAACTCCATCAACGACCGCCCCGTCGTCATCGACTTCATCGTCCACGAGGACGCGATGGTCTGGCCGATGGTCGCCGCCGGCACCTCCAACGACGAGATCATGGCCGCCCGGGACGTCCGCCCCGACTTCGGCGACAACGAAGACGACTGAGCCGCGAAGACGCAGAGAGAGACGCAACGAACATGTCCAAGCACACGCTCTCCGTCCTGGTGGAGAACAAGCCGGGCATCCTGGCCCGGATCGCCGCCCTGTTCTCCCGCCGAGGCTTCAACATCGACTCGCTCGCCGTCGGCGTCACCGAGCACCCCGACATCTCCCGCATCACCATCGTGGTGAGCGTCGAGGCACTGCCGCTGGAGCAGGTCACCAAGCAGCTCAACAAGCTCGTCGAGGTGCTGAAGATCGTCGAGCTGGAGCCGGGCCAGGCCGTCCACCGTGAACTCGTTCTGGTGAAGGTCCGCGCCGACAACGAGACGCGCTCCCAGATCGTCGAGATCGTCCAGCTGTTCCGCGCCAAGACCGTGGACGTCTCCCCGGAGGCCGTGACCATCGAGGCCACCGGCAGCAGCGACAAGCTGTCCGCCATGCTCAAGATGCTGGAACCGTACGGCATCAAGGAGCTGGTCCAGTCCGGCACGATCGCGATCGGCCGCGGCGCCCGTTCGATCACGGACCGCTCGCTGCGCGCGCTCGACCGGTCGGCATAAGACTGGATCCGTAAGGCTGGAAGCGGGCGGTCGGGTGACCCCGGCCGCCCGTATACCGAGACCCCGAAACTTCACTTCCGCCCGCCGTCATACGGTGGGACGCAACACCTGCACACAAGGAGAGAACCCAAAGTGGCCGAGCTGTTCTACGACGCCGACGCCGACCTGTCCATCATCCAGGGCCGCAAGGTTGCGGTCATCGGGTACGGCAGCCAGGGCCACGCCCACGCGCTGTCGCTCCGTGACTCGGGTGTCGACGTCCGCGTCGGTCTGCACGAGGGCTCCAAGTCCAAGGCCAAGGCCGAGGAGCAGGGCCTGCGCGTGGTGACCCCCGCCGAGGCCGCCGCCGAGGCCGACGTCATCATGATCCTCATCCCGGACCCGATCCAGGCCCAGGTCTACGAGGAGTCCATCGCCCCGAACCTGAACGACGGCGACGCGCTGTTCTTCGCGCACGGCTTCAACGTCCGCTTCGGCTTCATCAAGGCCCCGGCCGGCGTCGACGTCGCCCTGGTCGCCCCGAAGGGCCCGGGTCACCTGGTCCGCCGCCAGTACGAGGAGGGCCGCGGCGTCCCCGCGATCGCCGCCGTCGAGCAGGACGCGACCGGAGGCGCCTTCGCGCTCGCCCTGTCGTACGCCAAGGCCATCGGCGGCACCCGCGCCGGTGTCATCAAGACCACCTTCACCGAGGAGACCGAGACCGACCTGTTCGGTGAACAGGCCGTTCTCTGCGGTGGCACCTCGGCCCTGGTCAAGGCGGGCTTCGAGACCCTGGTCGAGGCCGGCTACCAGCCGGAGATCGCCTACTTCGAGTGCCTGCACGAGCTGAAGCTGATCGTGGACCTCATGTACGAGGGCGGCCTCGAGAAGATGCGCTGGAGCGTCTCCGAGACCGCCGAGTGGGGCGACTACATCACCGGCCCGCGCATCATCACCGACGCCACCAAGGCCGAGATGAAGCAGGTCCTCGCCGAGATCCAGGACGGCACCTTCGCCCAGAACTGGATGGACGAGTACCACGGCGGTCTGAAGAAGTACAACGAGTACAAGACGGCCGACTCCGAGCACCTGCTGGAGACCACCGGCAAGCAGCTCCGCAAGCTGATGAGCTGGGTGAACGAGGAGGCGTAAGCCTCACGCGAGAGGGCCGGGGCACGCTGCTCCGGCCCTTTTGGCCATCCCGTCCGACCCCGGACGGGTGATCCTTCCGCGGAGGCGTGAGGCGACCTCCGTGGCAGCACTACACTGCTGCCTATATACGCGTTCAGGCCCACAGCGTCGTGCGCTTCACGCGGCTAGCCCCTCCTCCGCCTGCGGCCGTCGGGACGGCCGTCCGCATGCTTTGGACTTGTGAGGACTCACGTGAGCTCGAAACCCGTCGTACTCATCGCTGAAGAGCTGTCGCCCGCGACCGTGGACGCACTTGGCCCGGACTTCGAGATCCGGCACTGCAACGGAGCGGACCGAGCCGAGCTGCTCCCCGCCATCGCCGACGTCGACGCGATCCTGATCCGCTCGGCCACCAAGGTGGACGCCGAGGCGATCGCCGCCGCCGGCAAGCTGAAGGTGGTCGCGCGCGCCGGCGTCGGCCTGGACAACGTCGACGTCTCCGCCGCCACCAAGGCCGGCGTGATGGTCGTCAACGCCCCCACCTCCAACATCGTGACCGCCGCCGAGCTGGCCTGCGGTCTCCTCCTCGCCACCGCCCGCCACATTCCGCAGGCCAACGCCGCGCTGAAGAACGGCGAGTGGAAGCGCAGCAAGTACACCGGCGTGGAGCTGGCCGAGAAGACCCTCGGTGTCGTGGGTCTGGGCCGGATCGGCGCCCTCGTCGCGCAGCGCATGTCCGCCTTCGGGATGAAGGTCGTCGCCTACGACCCCTACATCCAGCCCGCCCGCGCCGCCCAGATGGGCGTGAAGGTGCTCTCGCTGGACGAGCTGCTCGAGGTCTCCGACTTCATCACCGTGCACCTGCCGAAGACCCCCGAGACGGTCGGTCTGATCGGGGACGAGGCGCTGCGCAAGGTCAAGCCGACCGTGCGGATCGTCAACGCCGCACGCGGCGGGATCGTCGACGAGCAGGCGCTGTACTCCGCCCTCAAGGAGGGCCGGGTCGCCGGTGCCGGCCTCGACGTGTACGCGAAGGAGCCCTGCACGGACTCCCCGCTGTTCGAGTTCGACCAGGTCATCTCCACCCCGCACCTCGGCGCCTCCACCGACGAGGCCCAGGAGAAGGCCGGTATCGCCGTCGCCCGCTCGGTGCGCCTCGCGCTCGCCGGTGAGCTCGTGCCGGACGCGGTCAACGTCCAGGGCGGTGTCATCGCCGAGGACGTCAAGCCGGGCCTGCCGCTCGCCGAGCGCCTCGGCCGCATCTTCACCGCGCTCGCCGGCGAGGTCGCGGTCCGCCTCGACGTCGAGGTCTACGGCGAGATCACCCAGCACGACGTGAAGGTGCTGGAGCTGTCCGCCCTCAAGGGCGTCTTCGAGGACGTCGTCGAGGAGACGGTCTCCTACGTCAACGCGCCGCTGTTCGCCCAGGAGCGCGGTGTCGAGGTGCGCCTCACCACCAGCTCCGAGTCGGCCGACCACCGCAATGTCGTGACGGTGCGTGGCACGCTCTCGGACGGCGAGGAGGTGTCGGTCTCCGGCACGCTGGCCGGTCCGAAGCACCTGCAGAAGATCGTCGCGGTCGGCGACTACGACGTCGACCTGGCCCTCGCCGACCACATGGTCGTCCTCAAGTACGAGGACCGTCCCGGTGTCGTCGGCACCGTCGGCCGGATCTTCGGCGAGGCGGGCATCAACATCGCCGGTATGCAGGTCGCCCGTGCGGCGGCGGGCGGCGAGGCGCTGGCCGTCCTGACCGTCGACGACACGGTGCCGGCCGCCGTGCTGACCGAGGTCGCCACGGAGATCGGCGCCACGTCCGCTCGCGCGGTGAACCTGGCCTAGCGGCCGGTAGTCCTCACACACGAACGCCGGACGGGCTGAAACAGCCCGTCCGGCGTTCGTGTGTGCCCGTCGCCTCACTTCACGTGGATCCGCCGCAGGCTCACCGTCGCCGCCACCGCCGCCCCCGCCAGCAGCACCGCCCCGGCGATCGCCGCGCCCTGCATCCCGCTGGTGAACGCCTCCCGTGCCGCCGTGGCCAGTCCGGGGACCCGGTCGGCGACCGCCAGCGCGCCGCCCAGGGTCTCCCGGGCCGGGGCGGGCGCCGAGGACGGGATCTCGTGGCGGTAGATCGCCGTGCCGATGGAGCCGAGGACCGCCATGCCGAGGGCGCCGCCGAACTCGGCGCCGGTCTCCAGCAGGGAGGAGGCGGAGCCGGCCCGCTCGGCCGGGGCCGCGCCCATCGCCAGGTCCGTCATCTGGGAGATCACCATGACGATCCCGGAGGCGAGGACCCCGCAGGCGGCCAGCACGAGCCACATCGAGTCGGTGCCGGCGAGGGCGAGCAGGGCGTAACCGGCCGCGGCGATCGCGAAGCCCGCCGTCACGACGTAGGCCCGGTTGACGCCCTTCTGGACCAGTGCGGTCGCCAGCGGGGCGGCCATGCCGATCGGCACCGACGGGAGCAGCGCCCACAGCGCGGCCTCCAGGGCGCTCTTGCCGAGCACCGACTGCAGATACTGCGTGGTGAAGAAGGCCGAGCCCATCATCCCGAACGAGGAGACCAGGTTCAGGACGACCGCGGGGGCGAAGCCGGGGCCGCGGAACAGGGCCGGGGAGATCATCGGGTCCGCGGCGGTGCGCTGGCGGTGGACGAAGAGGGCGGCGAAGAGCAGGCCGACGGTGATCGAGACGACGTACGGCGCGTGCCAGCCCTCGGAGGGGATCTCCTTGAGGCCGTAGACGACGGGGAGCACGGCGGCCATCGACAGCGGGACGCTCGGCCAGTCGAAGCGGCCGGGGTTCGGGTCCCTGGACTCGGGCAGCAGGACCGGGCCGAGGACCAGCAGCAGGGCCATCGCGGGCAGGTTCACCAGGAAGACGGAGCCCCACCAGAAGTACTCGACGAGGATCCCGCTCATCACCGAGCCGAGCGCCACCCCGGCGGTCATGACCCCCGACCACAGGCCGATCGCCTTCGCGCGCTGCGCCGGGTCGGTGAACATCGTGCGGATCAGGGCCATCGTCGACGGCATCAGGGTCGCCCCGCCGACGCCGAGGAGCGCGCGGGCGGCGATCAGGGTCTCGGCGCTGTCTGCGTAGGCCGCGAGCAGTGAGGCGGCGCCGAAGGCGGTGGCGCCGGCGAGCAGGAGCCTGCGGCGGCCGATACGGTCGCCGAGCGAGCCCATCGTCATCAGCAGGCCGGCCAGGACGAACGCGTAGATGTCGAAGATCCACAGCTGCTGGGTGCCGCTCGGCTCCAGGTCCGCGTTGATCGCGGGGATCGCGAAGTAGAGGACCGAGACGTCCATCGAGACCAGCAGCAGCGGAAGCATCAGAACGCCGAGGGCGGTCCATTCCCGGCGGCCGGCCCGTCCGGGCGGGGGTGTGGTGGTGCTCGTCGAGTGCGTCGTCGAGTTCGTCATGCCAAGAAATGTACGGGCGTCTTAAACGCTTGTCTAGAACGAATGTATAAGTCATGTGTATGGGACGTTCGTATGGGACGTCTGTATGGGGCGGCGGTAGGGTGGCGCCCATGGGACACCGTGAGGATCTGCTCGAAGGCGCCAAGCGCTGCCTGCTGGAGAAGGGCTTCGCCCGCACCACCGCGCGCGACATCGTGAAGGAGTCGGGGACCAACCTCGCCTCCATCGGCTACCACTACGGCTCGAAGGACGCCCTGCTCGCGCAGGCCTACATCGCCCTGGTGGACGAGATGTCCTTCGACGGCGGCGGGGGGATCGCCGGCGCGCCCGGCTCGCTGGAGCGGTTCCGCGAGGTGTGGTCGCACATCGTCGACAGCATGCGTGAGTCCGGTGCGATGTGGCGGCTCGGCGTGGAGATCATGGCGATGGGCGACCAACTGCCCGAGGTACGCGACCAGTTGTCGCGCGCCCAGCGCGAGGGCGGCCGGGGTCTGGTCTCGCTGATGACGGGTGTGCCGGAGGAGGAGGTGTCCGACGAGACCGCGGACACCCTCGGCCGCTTCTACATGACCCTGATGTCGGGCCTGATCTCGCAGTGGACCTTCGACCCGAAGACCGCTCCCGACGGGGACGTGCTCACCGAGGGGCTGCGGCAGATCGTCGAGGGCGCCACTCGGACGTGACCCGGCCCTCCCGCAGCTCCACCACCCGGTCCGCGAAGTGCCGTACGACGTCCCGGTCGTGGCAGATGAACAGATAGCCGAGTCCCAGCTCGTCCCGGAGGTCGGCCAGCAGGTTCAGCACCCCGGCCCGGACCGACGGGTCGAGCGCCGCCACCGGTTCGTCCAGCACCAGCAGACGCGGCTCGCAGGCCAACGCCCGGGCGATCCCGACGCGTTGGCACTGGCCGCCGGAGAGTTCATGCGGCCGGCGGTCGCCGTACGACGGGTCCAGGCCGACCCGTTCCAGCAGCTCGGCCACCTGCGTACGGGTCGGCCGGCGGCCCCGCACGCGCAGCGGTTCCGCCACCGCGTCCCGGATCCGGTGCCGGGGGCCGAGGGAGCCGTACGGGTCCTGGAAGACCGGCTGCACACGTGCTCCACGGCGACCGCGCCGCCCGTGAGCCCCACGGCCACCATCCCGAACTGCGGTACCAGCGGCGGGAGTACGCGCCGGAGGGCGGCGGCCGTGATCCGCGCCCGGCTCACCCCCGCGCCCCGCCACAGCTCCACCCACCGCTCGTCCAGTACGGCGGGCAGCGCGTCCGCGACCAGCCGGCCGAGCAGCCCGCCGGCCGGGACGCCGAGCGCGACGGCGGGCAGGACCAGGTACTCCGGCCCGGCCCACCCCGACGTCGGCAGCCACCCCAGCCACACCCCGCACACCAGCAGCCCCGCCGTGGCCAGCAGGAACTCCGGTACGGCGGCCGGCGTCGCGGCGCCCGCCCCGGCCGAGGCCCGTCCCCGCACCAGCACGGGCGCGACCAGGACGACGGTCAGCAGCAGCGCGACAACGAGGGCCGCGCCCATCAGCGCGAGCGACACCTGGAACCCGGCGAGCACGGAGGGCAGCACCTCGGTGCCCGACACCCAGGAGGCGCCGAGGTCGCCGCGCCCGAGATCGGCGGCCCAACTCCCCAGCAGGGCAAGGGGTCCCGCGTCGAGGCCGAGGTCGCGGCGGACGGCCGCCAGGGCCTCCCGGGTCGGCTCCTGCTCGGCGGACCGGGCGCGCAGCACGGTCAGCGCGGGGTCGCGGCCGGAGAGCCAGGGCGGCAGGCCCACGGCGGCGACGACCCCGAGGAGGCCGACCGAGCGGGTCGCGGCGGCGGCCCTCACCTGACGTACGTGTCGGCCGTGACCAGTTCCCGCTCGCGCGGGTCGTGCGCGGCGCCGACCACCCCGGCCGCGTCGCCCTGGATCACCCGCTCGTGCAGCAGGGGTACGGCGGCGTCGGCGGCGAGGACGGCGGCCTCGGCGGCGATCACGGCCGCGCGCCGGGCCTCGCCGGTGGGCGTGGCGCCCGCCTTCCTCAGGGCCGCGTCCACCGAACGGTCGGCGAACCGGGAGAGGTTGAAGGAGCCGTCGGAGGCGAAGTCGCTGTAGAGATAGGCGGCCGGGTCACCGGAGTCCAGCACGGTGGCCCGTGAGAGCAGGAAGGCGTCGAAGGCGCCGGACAGCGCGTCCGCCTCGATGGCGGCGTACTCGCGCACCTCCAGCCTGACCGTGAACCCGGCCTTCTGGAGCTGCTGTTGGAGGGCCGCGGCCACCTCGGGGAGTTCGGCGCGGTCGGTGAAGGTGCCGAGGGTGATCGACCGGCCGGCCGGGTTGCCCGCCTTCGCGCGGGTCACGGGCTCGCGCAGCCCGGCCGCCCAGGGCAGCGCGGGCCCGAGCAGCCCCTCGGCACGGTCCGCGCGCCCCTCGTACACGCCCCGCACGATCGACGCGGCGTCCACGGCCTCCCGGGCGGCGGCGCGCAGGGCGGCGTCCTTGAAGGCGCCCTTCCCGGTGTTGAGGTAGAGGGTGTTGGTGCGGGGCATCGGCACCTCGGTGACGAGGTCCGCGTCGAGCAGGGCGGCCTGTGAGACGGGGACCGCCTCGACGATGTCGGCCTCGCCGCTGCGCAGGGCCGCCGCGCGGGCGGTGCCGTCCGGTACGAACCGGACGTCGATGCCGGGGGCCTTGGCCCGGCCGCCCCAGTAGGCGTCGTAGCGGTCGAGGGCGGCGGAGGAGGTGCCGTTCACCTTCGTCAGCTCGAAGGGGCCGGTGCCGGCGCCGACCGGGTTCACCGTCTTCCCCCGGTACGCCCGCGCCGCGAGGATCGACAGCTGCGGCGAGCTGAGCCGCTGCGGGACCAGAGGGTCCTCGGCGGCGGTGGTGACGGTGACCGTGCGGGGGCCCGCGGCCTTCGCGGTGAGGTCGGCGCCGTCCAGGATGCGGGGTTTGGGGGCGGCGGTCGCGGCCCGGGTGAGCGAGCGCACCACGGCGTCGGCGTCCAGTCCGGTCCCGTCGTGGAAGGTCACGCCGTCGCGTATCTCGAAGGTCCAGGTACGGCCGTTCTGCCGCCAGGAGGTGGCGAGCGCGGGCTCGGCGTCGCCCTCCGCGTCCAGTTTCACGAGGGTCTCGGCGGTGGACCAGCGCGAGAGCTTGAAGGCGTCGTCGGACAGCGGCGACAGCGCGGAACGCGGTGGCTGCATCATCGCGCCCCGGACGCGGGTGCGGTCCGTGCCGCCGGTGTCGTCGCCGGTGAAACAGCCGGTGAGCAGGGTGGAGGTGGCCGTGAGAGCGGCGAGGGGGAGTAGACGGCGGGCGGGCAGGCGCCCGGGGCCCTCCGGGTAAAGGGGTGGTCAAGGGCGAGTGCGCCGACCCTAGCATGATGATAATCGTTTTCAATATCTCGGCCGTCGTGCGGCATCCTTCAGGGCAGCCGGGCAGCCTTCAGCGTCATGTGCAGCAGCAGCCGGTCCTCGCCGTCGGCCAGGTCGAGGCCCGTCAGCTGCTCCACGCGGGACAGCCGGTAGTACAGGGTCTGGCGGTGGATGCCGAGCCGGGCCGCCGTGCGGCTCGCCTGGCCCGCGCAGTCGAGGAAGACCTCGGCGGTGCGGGCGAGTTCCCGGTGGGCGGGGGTCAGCAGGGACCGTACGGCGGGGTCCTGGGCGGTGTCCCGGGGCAGCGACGTCAGCAGCCGGAAGGGACCGATCTCCGCCCACCGGGCCACCGGCCCGAGCCGGGACTCCGCCAGCGCCGCCCGCGCCGCCCCCACGGCCTCCCTCCACGCCTCCCCGAGCTCCCCCAACCCACCCCGCCCCACCGCGACCCCGGCCACGACCCCGCTCCCGGAGTCGCCGCCCCGACCCCCCGTCTCACCGGCGCCACTCACCGTCCGGCCCCCGGTGTCACCGACACGTCCGCCGGTCCCGCCCCCGGGGCCGCCGATACGGCTCCCCGCCCCGCCCTCCGAGCCACCGGCACGTCCGCCGGTCCCGCCCCCGGGGCCGCCGATGCGGCTCCCCGCCCCGCCCTCCGAGCCGCCGGCACGTCCGCCGGTCCCGCCCCCGGGGCCGCCGATGCGGCTCCCCGCCCCGCCCTCCGAGCCACCGGCACGTCCGCCGGTCCCGCTGATGCGGCTCCCCGCCCCGCCCTCCGAGCCGCCGGCACGTCCGCCGGTTCCGCCCCCGGGGCCGCCGATGCGGCTCCCCGCCCCGCCCTCCGAGCCGCCGGCACGTCCGCCGGTCCCGCCCCCCGAGCCGCCGCCCCGACCCGTCGCCCCACCCCCGGAAGCGCCGCCCCGGCCCGCCGCGTCCCCCGCCCGCTCCAGCAGGCGTCCCGCCACCGAGGTCGCCGGGGTCAGGACGTCGGGGGAGCGGAGGCGTACCAGTACCGCCAGGCAGTGGGTCGTCGTGGTCCAGGGGGCCGTGCACAGGGCGGTCGCGCCCGGGAGGGTGCGCAGGGACGGGGCGTCGTCGGGGGTGGCCGCGGGCCAGGGGGCCACACAGATCAGGGTGTGCGGGACGTCCGCCCGGCCGCCGAGGGCGGTGCGGAGTTCCGCCAGCGCCGCGTCCCGTGGCCAGCCGGGCTCGGCGGTCAGGACGGCCCGCAGCTCCCGGGTGAGGTCGGCGCCGTGCTGGGCCTCGTCCGCGAGCAGCGCGCCGATCCGCACGGTCACCTCCATCGCCGCCGCCAGCTGCCGCTCCGAGGGCCCGGGGTCGTCGGCGAGGAGCCAGACGTAACCGAGGACGACCCCCCGATGCCGTACGGGAAGACAGATCCGGCCCCGGTGCACGCCCGCCTCCGGGGTCGGCGGGATCCGGACCGGCCCGGTGGCGCGGGTGATGCCGAAGCCCTCGAACCAGGTGCGCACGGCCGCCGTCGACCGCCGGGTCAGGATCGAGCGGGCCCGCACCGGGTCCAGCGCCGACGCGTCCAGCTCGTCCTCGCTGTCGTACGCGCCGAACGCGATCAGCTCGAAGTCCCGGTTCTCCAGGGTCGCGGGGACGCCCAGCAGCTCCGAGATCTCATCGACCAGGTCCTGGTAGTCACCTTGGTATTCGGCGGTCACCTGGGCATTCTCCCTCAGTCCCGCAGGCCTTCATACATCTGTCTGAGATCCATGGCACGGATGCGTGACAGCTGTCGATGGCCGACGATCGGAGGGATCCTTAGGTTTCGCGGTGGTCCTGTCTGCTGGTTTGTGGAGGTGCCCCGTGCTGGGTCCCGTGATTCTCGCCGCGTCGCGCAGCGACCGGATGCGACGCCTGATCTCGGCGGCCCCGGTGACCAGGCAGGTCGTCGACCGCTTCATTCCGGGGGAGACCGTCGACGACATCGTGCCGGTCGTCGAGGAGCTCACCGGCAAGGGTCTGGAGCTGACGATGGACGTCGTCGGCGAGGACATCACCACCCCCGAGCAGGCGGCCGCCGCCCGCGACGCCTACCTCGCCCTGATCGACCGCCTGCGCGCACTCGACCTAGGCGAGCGCGTCGAGATGTCCGTGAAGCTCTCGATGTTCGGCCAGGCCCTCCCCGGCGGCCACGAGCCGGCGCTCGCCAACGTGCGCCCGGTCGTCGAGGCGGCGGCCGGGATCGGCACGACGGTCACGCTGGACGCCGAGGACCACACCACCCTCGACTCGATGTTCGCGATCCACGACGAGCTGCGGAAGGACTTCCCGCAGACCGGATGCGTGATCCAGGCCTACCTCTTCCGCACCGAGGCCGACGCCCGCCGACTCGCCGCGAGCGGCAGCCGCGTACGGCTCGTCAAGGGCGCCTACAAGGAGCCCGCCGAGGTCGCGTACCAGCAGAAGCGCGAGATCGACAAGGCGTACGTCCGGATCCTGCGGACCCTGATGGACGGCGAGGGGTATCCGATGGTCGGCTCCCACGACCCGCGGCTGATCTCCATCGCCCAGGAACTCGCCCGCAAGGCCGGCCGCAAGCTCGACGAGTACGAGTTCCAGATGCTGTACGGCATCCGCGGCGACGAGCATCTGCGGCTCGCCGCCGAGGGCCACCGCATGCGGGTCTACACCGCCTACGGCACCGACTGGTACGGCTACTTCATGCGCCGTCTCGCGGAGAAGCCGGCCAACCTGCGCTTCTTCGCCCGCAGCATGATCAGCAAGGGCTGATGTGCTGGATGAGCCGCGGCCCCGTGGCCGGCTGAGCCGGACTCAGATCCGTGGAAAGGAGTTACGGATCTCGTGACTCCGCCCCCGAGGGGGCTTCTCACGAACTCGCCGCAACGAGTCCGTGACGGTCAAGCCCTGACCGCCGCTCACCATACGCAACCGCTTCGGCTCCCTCCGGCTGAAGCCCGGGAATCACTCGGAAGAGGTACCCATGGACGCTGTGACCCAGGTCCCCGCCCCCGTCAACGAGCCGGTGCGCGGCTACGCCCCCGGCTCGCCCGAGCGGGCCCGGCTGGAGGCCAAGCTCAAGGAACTGGCCGACAACCCCCTCGACCTGACCTGCACCATCGGCGGCGAGCGGCGGATGGGCGGCGGTGACGCGTTCGACGTGGTCCAGCCGCACAACCACCGCGCCGTGATCGGCACCTGTCGCAACGCCACCCGGGCGGACGCCCGGGACGCCATCGACGCGGCCCTCGCCGCCGCGCCCGCCTGGCGCGCGATGTCCTTCGACGACCGCGCCGCGATCATCCTGCGCGCCGCCGAACTGCTCGCCGGTCCCTGGCGCGAGACCATCGCCGCCTCCACCATGCTGGGCCAGTCCAAGACCGTGCAGCAGGCCGAGATCGACACCCCCTGCGAGCTCGTCGACTTCTGGCGCTTCAACGTCCACTACGCCCGCCAGATCCTGGCCGAGCAGCCCCCGGCCAACTCCCCGGGCGTGTGGAACCGGCTCGACCACCGCCCGCTGGAGGGCTTCGTCTACGCGATCACGCCGTTCAACTTCAGCGCGATCGCCGGCAACCTGCCCACCGCCCCCGCGCTCATGGGCAACGTCGTCGTCTGGAAGCCGTCGCCGACCCAGACCCACGCCGCCGTGCTCCTCATGCGGCTGCTGGAGGAGGCCGGTCTGCCCAAGGGCGTCATCAACCTCGTCACCGGTGACGGCATCGCCGTCTCCGAGGTCGCCCTCGCCCACCGCGACCTCGCCGGCATCCACTTCACCGGCTCCACCAAGACCTTCCAGTACCTGTGGAAGACGGTCGGCGCCAACATCGAGACGTACCGCTCCTACCCGCGGCTCGTCGGCGAGACCGGCGGCAAGGACTTCGTCGTCGCCCACCCGAGCGCCGACCGCGCGGTCCTCAAGACCGCCCTCACCCGCGGCGCCTTCGAGTACCAGGGCCAGAAGTGCTCCGCGACCTCCCGCGCCTACATCCCGGCGTCGATCTGGAACGCGGGCTTCAGGGAGGAGTTCGCCGCCGAGGTCGACCACCTCACCATGGGTGACGTCACCGACCTGTCGCACTTCATCGGCGCCGTCATCGACGAGCGCGCCTTCGCCAAGAACAAGGCCGCCATCGACCGCGCCAAGGCCGATCCGACCTGCACGATCGTCGCCGGCGGCACCTACGACGACTCGGTCGGCTACTTCGTCCGCCCGACCGTCGTCGAGTGCACCGACCCCGCCAACGAGGTGTTCACCACCGAGTACTTCGGCCCGTTCCTCGCCGTCCACGTCTACGAGGACGACGCGTACGACGAGATGCTCACCCAGATGGAGTCGGTCTCCGACTACGCCCTGACCGGCTCGGTGATCTCCGGCGACCGCGCGGCGACCGCGTACACCATGGAGAAGCTGCGCTACGCGGCCGGCAACTTCTACATCAACGACAAGTCGACCGGCGCCGTCGTCGGCCAGCAGCCCTTCGGCGGCGGCCGCGCCTCCGGCACCGACGACAAGGCCGGCGCCCCGCAGAACCTCATGCGCTGGACGCTGACCCGCGCCATCAAGGAGACCCTGGTCGCCCCGACCGACCACACCTACCCGCACATGGGCTGACCGCCCCCGCGCACGGAACGGGCCGGGTCTGTCGGGGACCCGGCCCGTTCCGGCACACTGACGCCCGTGGAGACGGCGGTCCCGGACTCCGGGACATGTTCGGGGACCCGGCCGCCCTCCCCTAGCCGGGCATCTCCGTGCGCTCCCACCACTCGTAGACGGGCAGTCTGCCCTCCGGGGTGTCCGCGTGCCGCGGGGTCGCCCGGAAGTGCTCGTACCCGTTGCGGAACTCGATCTTCACATCGCTGCCGGGGGGCGGGACCGGGACGATCCGTTCGGTGAGGTCCCGTGGACCGCCCTCGAGAACCACTGTGGCCGTGTCGCTCATGACCTCACCGTTCCCGTTGCCGGAAAGGCGGTGTCGCCTCGCTGCCCAGGATCAGCCGTGTGGGCGATCACCGCAGGTCAGACAGGTGTGACCGGATCCGCCGTCTCAGATAGTAGGAAGTCCGAGTAATTGTGCAGACAGCGGCGCGCTCCTCGCTTAACTTTGTAGGAGCCGAACGTCTCGCTCGATCAAGCGAAGGGCGGTCGCGAGCCGGGCCCCGCGCAGGCAACCCCTGCGGTCCGCAGCTCCCTGCCCCGGCGTCTCGTACACCTTTCCGCACTCCCTGGTTCCTTCGAAGGAGTCGATTCCCCATGGCCGAGACGACCGTCCGCCGCCGAGTCCGCCACACCTCGCGTACGAGCGAGTCCGACCGCAAGCAGGCCGCCGCCGCCCTCCAGCGCGCCCTCGACCGCCGCGACAACGGCGGCGAGACCGGCCACCTGTAAGCACGCCCCGCCACCGGTAAGCACCACCGCCGCATTCCGGGAGCCGCACCCGCACGGGGCGCGGTGCGGGTCCTGAACGGGACTTCAGGCCCCGCGCCGCACCTCGAACCGGTCGATGCGCCGGCCGTCCTCCGCGAGCGCCGACACCGTCAGCCGCGCCGACGACCCGCCCGTCGCCTCCACCGACAGGAACGAGAAACCCCGGTAGCGCACCCGCGACCACTCCACGGTCTCCGCCGCGTTCTCGCGCGAGCGCGTCCAGTGGAAGGAGTCCACCGAGTCGCGGTCGCGGACCTGCCCCTCGTAGCTCTCCGGCGCGTCCGCCGGGAAGCCGTACAGATCACGGCCGCCGCCGCCCGCCGTGACGTACACCGTCCCGTCCCGCGTCGGATCCGCCGACCCGCCCACCGGAACCTTCCGGCCCACCCGTCCGCCCTTCAGGGCGTCCGTCCGCTCGTAGACGTGGTTGTGGCCATTGACCACCAGATCCACCTGGTACCGGTCGAACAGCGGCAGCCACTCCGCGCGCACCCCGCCGTCCGAGGCGTGCGCCGAGGTCGAGTAGGCGCAGTGGTGGAAGAAGACGACGACGAAATCGACGGCCGACGACGTCCGCAGACCGGCCAGCGTGCGCTTCAGCCACGCCGTCTGCCGGCCCTGGGTGTACCCCTGGTTCGCGGGGATCTCGTACGACACGTCGTTCGCGTCCAGCGCCACCACGCCCACGTTGCCGTAGGTGAACGTGTACACGCCCGGGGCGGTGCGCGGGTCGAAGCCGGTGTCGGGGAGGGAGAAGCGGGCGAGCTGGCCGCCGTAGCCGTCGGGGGAGTACCAGGCCTCCATGTCGTGGTTGCCGGTCGTCACCATCCACGGCACCGACCGCGCCACCGGCTCGCTCTGCTTCAGGAACGCGTCCCAGGCGGCCGGGTCGTAGCCGTCCGTCTTCTCGCCCTTGCCGGTCCCGTCGGCGTAGCAGATGTCACCGGCGTGCAGGTGGAAGGCGGGGGCCGCCTTCAGCAGCAGCCGGTCGACCGCGGCGGCCGAGCGGCCCACGCCCTGGTCGCCGAACGCGGTGAACACGAACCGCTCGGCGCCCGCCGGTGCCGTACGGAACGAGGTGATCGTGGCGCGGTGCTGCGCGTCGGCCGGGTCGAAGCCGTCGTGGCCGACGCCGTAGTAGTACGTCGTCCCCGGCAGCAGGTCGGTCACCGAGGCGTGCACGTAGTACTGGTCGAGCGCTGTGCGCACGCCCTCCACGCCCGGCGTGTGCAGCGCGCGCACCTCGGCCTGCACCTTGCCGCCGAGGTCGTCGGGGCGGGTGCCGATCCGGACGTACGGCTCGCGCACGGCGGCCGGGACCTGCCAGGAGATCCGCATCCCGGTGCGCGGGTCCGCGCCGAAGGCGAGATGACGGCCGAAGGGGACGGCCGAGGAGCGCCCGGTGGAACTCGGCGCGGAGGGCGAGGGGGTCGCCGACGCCTTCGGTCCGGCGGAGTCGCCCCCGCAGCCGGTCAGCAGCGCGCCCGCCGCCACCGCGCCCGCCGACACCAGTGTGCGGCGCCTGGTCAGCTTCGTGCGCAGGTACTCGTACTGCTCCGCCATGCTCATCCCGTGGGCGAGGCGGGGCGGAATGCCGACATCCGGTGTCTCCATGCGTCCGAAGCTTCCCTGTTCTCTCAACGCCCGTCCTGCGTACGGGTGAACGCCGTCCGAAGGGAACCCCGCCCTCGCCCGTCCGGGTGTCCGCATGGCGGACTATGCGTGTCATCCCATGGGACAAGGAGTACGGTGCCGACATGTCTCGCAGCCTCAATCTCGCAGTGATCCCCGGTGACGGCATCGGCCAGGAGGTCGTGGCCGAAGGTCTGAAGGTCCTCTCCGCCGTCCTTCCGCAGGATGTGAAGCTGGAGACCAAGGAGTACGACTTCGGCGCCAAGCGCTACCACGACACCGGTGAGACCCTCACCGACGCCGACCTCGACGCGCTCAAGCAGCACGACGCGATCCTGCTCGGCGCGATCGGCGACCCGTCGGTCCCCTCCGGCGTCCTGGAGCGCGGCTTCCTGCTCAAGCTCCGCTTCGCCTTCGACCACCACGTCAACCTGCGGCCCTCAAAGCTGCTGCCTGGCGTCGACACCCCCCTCAAGGGCCAGCCGGCCATCGACTTCGTCGTGGTCCGCGAGGGCACCGAGGGCCCGTACACCGGCAACGGCGGCACCATCCGCAAGGGCACCGAGCACGAGGTCGCCACCGAGGTCTCGGTGAACACCGCGTTCGGCGTCGAGCGTGTCGTGCGGGACGCCTTCGCCCGCGCCCAGGCCCGCCCGCGCAAGAAGCTCACCCTCGTCCACAAGAACAACGTGCTGACCTTCGCCGGTCACCTGTGGACGAACATCTTCACCAAGGTCGCCGCGGAGTTCCCCGAGGTCGGCACCGACTACATCCACGTCGACGCGGCCACCATCTACCTGGTCACCGACCCGGGCCGGTTCGACGTCATCGTCACCGACAACCTCTTCGGCGACATCATCACCGACCTCGCCGCGGCCGTCTCCGGCGGCATCGGCGTCGCGGCCTCCGGCAACATCAACCCGTCCGGCGCGTTCCCGTCGATGTTCGAGCCCGTCCACGGCTCGGCCCCCGACATCGCCGGCCAGGGCAAGGCCGACCCCACCGCCACGGTCCTGTCCGTCGCCCTCCTGCTGCGCCACCTCGGCTACGAGACCGAGGCCGCGCGCATCGACGAGGCCGTCTCCGCCGACCTCGCGGAGCGCACCGGCAAGCCCGCCCGCAGCACGTCCGAGATCGGCGACGCGCTCTCCGTACGAGTAGCCGGCTGACCCCGCCGCCACTCGAATCCTTCGAAGCCGCCGGGTCGCATCCGCACCCGGCGGCTTCCGCATGTCCCCGCCGGGTGAAACCATCAGCCCCGGGTCGCATTCACGCCGTTTTCTTCCGGCCGCCCCGCTTGCGATAATCGAACGCGGAGCCGCGGAATGAGGCAATGCTCGGACGTCCTACCACTGGCCACCGGCCGTACGGACGTGAGCGCGGCCCGTCACTACAACCGGTGAAGGACAACCATTCATGACGACGCCCACGATCGAGCTCAAGCCCTCCGCCAGCCCCACCTCCGCCGCCGAGCGCGAGGCGGTCCTGGCGAACCCCGGGTTCGGCCGCCACTTCACCGACCACATGGTGACGATCAAGTGGACCGAGGGCCGCGGCTGGCACGACGGCCAGCTCGTCCCGTACGCGCCGATCCCGCTCGACCCGGCGACCAACGTCCTGCACTACGCCCAGGAGATCTTCGAGGGCCTCAAGGCCTACCGCCGCCCCGACGGCTCCGTCGCCACCTTCCGCCCGGACAAGAACGCCAAGCGCTTCCAGGCCTCCGCCCGCCGTCTCGCCATGCCCGAGCTGCCGGTCGAGACCTTCATCGAGGCCTGTGACGTCCTGGTCGCCCAGGACAAGGACTGGGTGCCCGCGCACGGCGGCGAGGACTCCCTCTACCTGCGCCCCTTCATGATCGCCACCGAGGTCGGGCTGGGTGTGAAGCCGGCCAACGAGTACCTCTTCCTCGTCATCGCCTCCCCGGCCGGCGCCTACTTCCCCGGCGGCGTGAAGCCCGTCTCCATCTGGGTCTCCGAGGACCACGTCCGCGCCGTCCCCGGCGGCATGGGCGACGCCAAGACCGGCGGCAACTACGCCGCCTCCCTCCTCGCCCAGGCCGAGGCCGCCGCACAGGGCTGCGCCCAGGTCTGCTACCTCGACGCGGTCGAGCGCAAGTGGGTCGAGGAGCTCGGCGGCATGAACCTGTACTTCGTCTACGGCAACAAGATCATCACGCCGTCGCTGACCGGGTCCATCCTCGAGGGCGTCACCCGTGACTCCCTGCTCACCGTCGCCCGCGACCTCGGCTACGAGGCCGAGGAGGGCCGCATCTCCGTCGACCAGTGGCAGCGCGACTCCGAGAACGGCACCCTGACCGAGGTCTTCGCCTGCGGCACCGCCGCCGTGATTACCCCGGTCGGCACGGTCAAGCGCACCGGCGCCGAGTGGCAGCAGTCGGGCGGCGAGCCCGGCGAGGTCACCCTGAAGCTCCGCCAGGCCCTGCTGGACATCCAGCGCGGCACGGCCGAGGACCGGCACGGCTGGATGCACCCGCTGGGCTGAGCCACCGCACCCTTGTACAGGGCCGCTCCCGACATCCGGGGGCGGCCCTGCCGCGTTTCCGGGTGGATCACTCCGTATTGAGCGTCACTCGAACAGGTCGTGCCAGGGCCTTACGATCTTCATGTCAAGCCGGGCCGCGACCGACGCCCGGGGCCGCCGCCTGGAGGGCGTCGACGTCGCCGCCCCCCCCACAGTCCCGGAAGCCGACGGCCACTGGACCGACTACTCCTACACCAACCACTACCTCAGCAACGGCGGAGTCGTCCTCTGCGCCGTCGACGACCCGCGACACCCTGGGCCGCCGAGATCCTCCGTCGGCTCTTTTCCGAGCGGGCGGTCACCCTGGTCGACGCCCTTACGATCTTCGCGGGCGGTGGAGGCATCCACCCGTAAGGCCGGCCTCAAGCCGTTCGTGGTGTCTGCGGGGCAAGGTCCTGTGATCGGGGGTTGCCCTGTGATGCGGTGCGTGTCGGTCACTCTCACGGGTGATGGTGATCGAAGGTGTGGGCGGGAGGGGAACGGGGTGGCTAGTTTCGTGGCATGTCACGTTTCCGGCTGTATCCGACGCCCGCGCAGGCCGAGCAGATGCTCACGCACTGTGCGCACGCGCGGTACGTCTGGAACCTTGCCGTCGAGCAGCACGCGCACTGGCGCCGGTGGCGCAGGAGCGCGCCCGGTTTCGTGGAGCAGTGCCGTCAGCTGACCGAAGCGCGGCGGGAGAACGAGTGGCTCGCCGCTGGGAACGCGGACGTGCAGCAGCAGGCGCTGAAGGATTTCACGCATGCCAGGAACGCCCGCTTCACGTCCGGGTTCGGTGAGCCGACCTGGCGCAGGAAGCACGTGCATGAGGGCTTCAGGGTCATTGGTACCGACCGCGTCCCCGAGTACGACGCGGACGGGTCGCCGAAGCTGAACGCGAAGACCGGCAAGCAGGTCATGGGCCGCTCGGTGGTCCTACGGAGGCTGAACCGGCGGTGGGCGCAGGTGAAGGTGCCCGGCTGCGGCTGGGTCCGCCTCCGTCTCAGCGCCGGGGGCAAGGGCGCCGAGCTGCCCGCCGCGAAGACGTTCCGGTCACCTACCGCAACGGTCAGTGGCACATCGCGTTCGCGGTCGTCCCCGAGCCGGTCCCGGCGCCCGGCACGGGTGAGGTGATCGGCATTGACCGCGGTGTCACGATCACCGCCGCCCTTTCCGACGGCCGGAAACTGAACTGCCCGCAACTCACCGTCAAGGAACGCGCCCGCATCCGAAAGCACGAGCGGCGGGCGGCCAGAGCGAAGAAGGGCAGCCCCGAGAAAAGGGCCGGGTATGCGAAGGCCGCCCGGCTGAAGGCGCGGGAGGTGAACCGGCGCAAGGACTGGTGCGAGAAGATCAGCACCCTGCTCGCCCGTGGCTTCGACCTCATCCGGTTCGAGAAGCTGAACATCAAGAACATGACCCGCTCCGCGAAGGGAACTGTGGAGCAGCCCGGCAGGAACGTGGCGCAGAAGTCCGGCCTGAACCGGGGCATCCTCGCCCAGGGCTGGGGCCTGCTCCGGCAGCGCACCGAGGACAAGGCCCCCGGCCGGGTCGAGGACGTTCCCGCCCCCTACACCAGCCTGCGGTGCAGCGCCTGCGGCTGGATCGAGAAGAAGTCGCGCAAGAGCCAAGCCGACTTCGAGTGTGTGTCCTGCGGCTTCATCTGCAACGCGGATGAGAACGCAGCAAACAACGTCGCGGCAGGACAGGGCGGGATCCCCCGCCCCCGGCGCTCAGCCGGTGCCGGAGGGGTGACAGCGGCCACCAGCCGTTCGAACGCCCGTGAACCTCAACCCAACTGGGTTGGAATCCCCCTCTTTTAGGAGGGGGAGGATGTCAATCCAAGGACGAGCTGCTGCTGCAGACGCTGGAGTGGAGCGAGGGGCGGCTGGGCGCCGAGCGGGCGCGGCTGCTGACCGCGCCCGAGAGCGCGCGGGACCGGCTCGACGCGTACGTCGACCTGTACGTCCCCGACGGACACCGCGATCCGCACTGGACCCTCTGGCTGGAGGTCTGGAACCGCTCGCAGAACGCCGACGACGCCGCCCGCGACCGGCAGGCGGCCATTGAGGGCGCCTGGCACCGCGACCTGGTGGCCCTTCTCGCGGAAGGCGTGTCGCGCGGCGAGTTCCGCCCGGTCGACCCCGACCGGTACGCCACCCGGCTGCGGGCGCTGCTGGACGGCTTCTCCATCCATGTGGCGATCGGACTGCGCGGCACGGACCGGCAGCAGGTGCTGGCGCATGTGCGGGAGTTCCTGGACGCCTCGCTGCTCGCATCCTGAGACGCCCGGCTCGCGCCGGTCCGGCTTGTGCCAGACTGCCCCCGTGCTCTCGTTCGCCACGATTATTGGCAGCAGGCGCGCCGGTCCGCAGTGACCACCACGTACGACCAGGTACGGGTGGCCACCGTCGTCCTCGACCCGCGCGCAGACCTCTCGCACCCGCGAGAGGTTTTTCGCTTTTCTGGCCCACCCACAGCCGGGAGCGAGCGCACGAGGGACCATGGGGACGGTGGAGCCGGTCATTCCGGTAAGACCGAAGATCCACAACAGGAGCCTTGAGATCATGACCGAGACGGCAACCAGCGAACTCGACGACTCGTTCCACGTCTTCGACACCACCCTGCGCGACGGCGCGCAGCGCGAGGGCATCAACCTCACCGTCGCCGACAAGCTCGCGATCGCACGGCACCTGGACGACTTCGGCGTCGGCTTCATCGAGGGCGGCTGGCCCGGCGCCAACCCGCGCGACACCGAGTTCTTCGCCCGCGCCCAGCAGGAGATCGACTTCAAGCACGCCCAGCTGGTCGCCTTCGGCGCGACCCGCCGCGCGGGTGCCAAGGCGTCCGAGGATCCGCAGGTCAAGGCGCTCCTGGACTCGGGCGCCGGGGTGGTCACCCTGGTCGCCAAGTCCCACGACCGGCATGTCGAGCTGGCTCTGCGCACCACCCTCGACGAGAACCTGGCGATGGTCGGCGACACCGTGTCCTTCCTCAAGGACCAGGGCCGCCGGGTCTTCGTCGACTGCGAGCACTTCTTCGACGGCTACCGCGCCAACCCCGAGTACGCCAAGGCCGTCGTGCGCGCCGCCTCGGAGGCCGGCGCCGACGTCGTCGTCCTCTGCGACACCAACGGCGGCATGCTCCCCGCCCAGGTCCAGGCGGTCGTCTCCACCGTCCTCGCCGACACCGGCGCCCGCCTCGGCATCCACGCCCAGGACGACACCGGCTGCGCGGTCGCCAACACCCTCGCCGCCGTCGACGCGGGCGCCACCCACGTCCAGTGCACGGCGAACGGCTACGGCGAGCGCGTCGGCAACGCCAACCTCTTCCCGGTCGTCGCCGCCCTGGAGCTGAAGTACGGCAAGAAGGTCCTCCCCGAGGGCCGGCTGCGCGAGATGACCCGGATCTCGCACGCCATCGCCGAGGTCGTCAACCTCACGCCCTCCACCCACCAGCCCTATGTGGGTGTCTCCGCCTTCGCCCACAAGGCCGGACTGCACGCCTCCGCCATCAAGGTCGACCCCGACCTGTACCAGCACATCGACCCCGAGCTGGTCGGCAACACCATGCGCATGCTGGTCTCCGACATGGCCGGCCGCGCCTCCGTCGAGCTCAAGGGCAAGGAACTCGGCGTCGACCTCGGCGGCGACCGCGAGCTGGTCGGCCGGGTCGTGGAGCGGGTCAAGGAGCGCGAGCTCAGGGGCTACACGTACGAGGCCGCCGACGCGTCCTTCGAACTGCTGCTGCGCACCGAGGTCCAGGGCGGCAAGCCGCTGCGCTACTTCGAGACCGAGTCCTGGCGGGCCATCGTCGAGGACCGCCCCGACGGCACCCACGCCAACGAGGCCACCGTCAAGCTGTGGGCCAAGGGCGAGCGGATCGTCGCCACCGCCGAGGGCAACGGCCCGGTGAACGCCCTCGACCGGGCCCTGCGGGTCGCGCTGGAGAAGATCTACCCCCAGCTCGCCAAGCTCGACCTGGTCGACTACAAGGTCCGTATCCTCGAGGGCGTCCACGGCACCGAGTCCACCACCCGGGTCCTGATCTCCACGACCGACGGGACCGGCGAGTGGTCCACGGTCGGCGTCGCGGAGAACGTCATCGCGGCCTCCTGGCAGGCCCTGGAGGACGCCTACACGTACGGCCTGCTGCGGGCCGGCGTGCAGCCCGCCGAGTAGGACACGTCGACCGGGTCAGAACCCCCGCCACACGTTGTCGAAGGCCGCGTCCTCGACCCGCCGCCGCTGCCGTACGGCCTCCAGCTCGGTCAGCGCGCCGTTGACCGCCGCGAGCACCGTCACCACCGCCTCGTCGGCCGGCACCGGCGGCTCGTCCGCCGCTCCCTCGGGGATGCCCAGGGCGGCGGCGAGCGAGGCGAGGACGGGCTCGCGGGAGGTCCAGCGCTCGGTCGCGCGGGCCCGGTCCGGCGCCTCGGCGGCGACCTCGCGGCCGTTCCTCGGCGCCAGCAGCCGGTACCGGGGCCGGCCGGCCCGCTCCTGCGTCTCCAGCTCGTCGGCGTAGGCCTGCGCCAGCCCGTCCCCCCGGCGCCACAGCCAGTCCTCGACGGACTCGTGCGGCGGCTGCCGGACCAGGGCCGCCCCTGCCTCGGTCAGCAGCCGGTCGTCCGTGGCCGGCGGCAGCCCGGGCACGATGCGGTCGTCGTCCAGCGTGACCGCCTCGGCGGCGAGCAGGTCGGCCAGCTCGGCCCCCGCGAGAGCCAGCGAGAGATCGCCCCGCTCGACGGGCCGCGCGGACGGGACGTCGAGGGAGACGAGCAGCAGATCGTACGCAGTGGTCATGGCGGACTCCAGATCGTTTTCCTTCATGGTCCACCCCTGCGCGTCGAACGGCTCCCACAGCCTTGACGCGCCGACCTGGCATGAGTTCACTCACGGCGTGAGCTAAGTCCTGAGTGAACTCCGAGAGCCTAGGGAAGGTCCATGCAGAGAACCGCCCTGCTCGTCTCCACCGCCCTGTTCGCCGCTCTGCTCTCCCCGGCCGCCGTCCGCGCCGCCGCCGACCCGGCCCCGACCCCCGTCGACCGCTTCGAGGGCGAGGTCCCCTTCGCCGCCCAGCCCGCCGAGGGGCTCTTCACCTGGGGCAGCGACGCCGACGACCCGCCCGCGCTGCGGCTGGCCGAGCGCGCCGACGCCCCCGAGGGCGAGCGGGTTCTCGCCGGTGACTACGACATCAGCGGCTGGGGCGGCTTCACCCATGACTTCGCCGCCGCCGAACCCGCCCACGACTGGTCCGCCCGCCAGGGCATCCGGTTCTGGTGGGAGGGGCGCGGCGACGGCCGCGGGATCGCCTTCGAGATCAAGGACGGCGGCGCCCACGGCGAGGCCTCCGAACTGTGGACGACGTCCTTCACCGACGACTTCACCGGCTGGAGGCGTGTCGAGATCCCCTTCAGCGACTTCCGGTACCGCACCGACTACCAGCCGGTCGGCGGCATCGACCACGTGCTCGGGCTGACACAGATGTGGGGGTACGCGGTCACGCTCCCCGCCGGCACCCGCGGCGACTTCGCCATGGACGGCGTCGAGCTCTACGGCCGCGCCGACCAGTCCCTGCGCGCCTCCGTCACCACCGACGCGGCCGTGTATCCGGTACGGGAGGGCGGCGCGGCGACCGTCCGGGTCACCCTCGCCACTACCGGCTCAGCCCCCGTCGACGAGCCCGTCACGGTGACCTACGGGACGGCCGGCGGCACCGCCGAGCCCGGCCGCGACTACACCCCGGTCACCGGCACCCTCACCTTCCCCGCGGGCACCCCCTCCGGGACCTCCGCCACGGTCCGGATCCCGACCCTGAGGGACCGCACCGCCGAAGCCGCCGAGACCATCCCCCTGCACCTGACGGTCACCGGCGCCAGGGCCCCCGCCGAGACCCCGCAGATCGTGGTCGACGCGCACGGACTGCCGTATCTGAACAGCAAGTTGCCGGTGCGGAAGCGGGTCGCCGATCTACTCTCCCGGATGTCCCTGGCGGAGAAGGCCGGCCAGATGACCCAGGCCGAGCGCGGCGCCCTGACCGCGCCGGGCGACATCGCCGCGTACGGCCTCGGCTCGCTGCTCTCCGGCGGCGGCTCGACCCCCACGCCCAACACCCCCGAGGCCTGGGCGAAGATGATCGACGGCTTCCAGCTCCGGGCGCAGGCCACCAGGTTCCAGATCCCGCTGATCTACGGCGTGGACGCCGTGCACGGCCACAACAACCTGGTCGGCGCCACGGTCATGCCGCACAACATCGGTATCGGGGCGACGAGGAATCCCCAACTCGCCCACCGCACGGGAGAGGTGACCGCCGCCGAGGTCCGCGCCACCGGAATCCCCTGGGACTTCGCCCCCTGCCTCTGTGTCACCCGTGACGAACGCTGGGGCCGCTCCTACGAGTCCTTCGGCGAGGACCCGGCGCTCGTGGAGTCCATGGAGACGGTGATCCAGGGCCTTCAAGGCGCCCCCGACGGACGGGACTTGAAGGACGGCGACAGGGTCCTGGCCACCGCCAAGCACTTCGTCGGCGACGGCGGCACCACCTACGGCTCCTCCACCACGGGCAGCTACACCATCGACCAGGGCGTCACCGAGGTCACCCGCAAGCAGCTGGAGGCCGTCCATCTCGCGCCGTACCAGGAGGCGGTCGACCGGGGCGTCGGCACGGTCATGCCCTCGTACTCCTCCCTCGACATAGCGGGGGACGGGCAGGGCCCGGTGAAGATGCACGCCCGCGCCGACATGATCAACGGTGTGCTGAAGGGCCGTATGGGCTTCGACGGGTTCGTCATCAGCGACTGGGCGGCCATCGACCAGCTCCCCGGCGACTACGCCTCGGACGTCCGCACATCGGTCGGTGCCGGCCTCGACATGATCATGGTCCCGTACGCCTACCGGGACTTCACCCGGACGCTGATCGACGAGGTCACGGCGGGCCGGATCGCCGAGCGGCGGATCGACGACGCCGTCTCCCGCATCCTCACCCAGAAATTCCGGCTCGGCCTCTTCGAACACCCGTACGCCGACACGAGCGGCGCCGCGGACATCGGCTCCGCCGCCCACCGGGCCGTCGCCCGGCAGGCCGCCGCCGAGTCACAGGTGCTGCTGAAGAACTCCGGCGGCCTGCTGCCCCTGAAGAAGTCGCAGAAGGTGTACGTCGCCGGGTCGAACGCCGACGACATCGGCAACCAGACCGGCGGCTGGACGGTCACCTGGCAGGGCGCGTCCGGGAACACCACCCCGGGCACGACGATCCTGGAGGGCATCCGCGGCACGGGCGCCTCCGTCACCTACTCCCAGGACGCCTCCGCACCCCTGACCGGCTACGACGTCGGTGTGGTCGTCGTCGGCGAGACCCCCTACGCCGAGGGCGTCGGCGATGTCGGCAACGGCAACGACCTGGAGCTGAGCCCCGCCGACCGGGCGGCCGTGGACACGGTGTGCGCGGCCATGAAGTGCGCGGTGCTGATCGTCTCCGGGCGCCCCCAGCTGATCGGCGACCGGCTCGGCCCGATCGACGCCCTGGTCGCCTCCTGGCTGCCGGGCACGGAGGGCGACGGCGTGGCCGACGTGCTCTACGGCCGCCGCCCCTTCACCGGCCGGCTCCCGGTGACCTGGCCCCGCACGGAGGCCCAGCTCCCGATCAACGTGGGCGACCCGGCGTACGACCCGCAGTACCCGTACGGCTGGGGTCTGACGACCCTGACGAAGACGCCCGGCGGCGGACTGGCCGCCCTGTACCGGCTGGCGGACTCGGCCGGGCGGGCGCACACGGCGGAGGCGGGCCGCGGGGCCGTCGACCGGGCCCGCCGGATCGTCCAGCAGCGCATCGCCGACCGGATCACGGCCGCCGCCGCGAAACCCTTCGCCGAGGCCGACCATCTGCTGCTGACCGGGCGGTACGCACAGGCGGTGCGCAAGCTGATCGAGGCCTATCGCGCCGGGTGACCTGTTTGGCAGGCTTCGGGTAGTTTCGAGATATGAAGGGTGTCGTACGGCCCCGAAGCCTCCCGGTGCTGCTGGCGGCGCTGGCGCTGGCGTTCCTGACCGTGTTCGCACCGCGGGCGGCGGCCGAGACCAGCGTGTCGAGCATCGCCGACGCCCTGCGCGGGAGCCCCGTCTACGTCGATCCGGCCGCGTCCGCCCAGCTCTCGGCGGCGGACGCGGACGCCCTGCGGCGGCAGATCGAGGACGCCGACAAACCGCTGTTCGTCGCCGTCCTGCCGGCCGACTACCCGACCGCCCGGCTCTTCACCGACCTGCGCACGGCCACCGGGGTCACCGGCCTGTACGCGATCCGCCTCGGCGACCGCTTCGACGCCCGCGCCGACTCGGCCGTGCTGCCCCGCACCGCCGTCCGGAACCTGGTGGCGAGTGTCCAGGACGAGCCCGACGCGGCCGGCCAGCTGGGCGACTTCACCAAGCGGGCCCTGACGAACATGGGCGGCTCGGCGCCCGCGAGCTGGGGCTCGTCGGACGGCGGGGGCGGGGTCTCGACGGCCGCCCTGGTCACCGCCGGGGTGGTCCTCGTCGCGGGCGGCGCGGGCGCGTACACCCTGGTCCGCCGCAACCGGCGCCGGCACGAGGAGGAGCGGCGGGCGGCCCTGGAGAAGCTGCGGGTGGTGGTCGACGAGGACATCACCGCCTTCGGCGAGGAACTGGACCGCCTGGACTTCCACCCGGCCGAGCCGGGCGCCGACGACGCGATGCGCGCCGACTACGAACGGGCGCTGGACGCCTACGACCAGGCGAAGTCGGCGATGGCCGGGGCGGACCGGCCGGAGGACGTGCGCGCCGTCACCCAGGCCCTGGAGGACGGCCGCTTCTCCCTCGCCCAGCTGGGAGCCCGGCGTGAGCGGCGGCCCCTGCCCGAGCGCCGGCCGCCCTGCTTCTTCGACCCCCGGCACGGGCCCTCCGTGCAGGACGCCGACTGGACCCCGCCCGGCGGCGCGTCGCGCGAGGTGCCGGTCTGCGCGGCGGACGCCACCCGCCTTGCCGACGGCCGCGATCCGGTGATCCGCGAGGTGGACAGCGACTACGGCCGCCGCCCCTACTGGGAGGCCGGCCCCGCCTACGGCCCCTGGGCCGGCGGCTACTTCGGCGGCGGCCTCCTGCCCGGCCTGCTCGTCGGCACCATGCTCGGCGGCCTGATGGCCGCCCCGTCCTACGCGACCGACTACGGCACGGGCTACGGCGACTTCGCGGGCGGCGACTACGGCGGCTACACGGGCGGCGACGTCTCCGGCGCCGACTTCGACCCGGGCGACTTCGGCGGTGGCTTCGGCGGCGGGGACTTCGGCGGGGGCGGCGACTTCGGGGGAGGCGGGGACTTCGGCGGCGGCTTCTGAGAGGGCGTTGGGGGAGGCGCGCCGAAGGCCGCGCCCCAAGGGGCGCGGGGAACTGCGCGCCCAGCCACGGCGCACCCGCACCCGCACCCGCACCCGCAAAGAGACCGGACCCGACGCCCACCGGCACCGGATCCGGCCCCCCGTACGCGCGCTACAGCGAAGCCGCCGCCGACGCGATCGCCGAGGCGAAGGTGGACACCTCGGAGTAGACACCGGGCGCGTTGGGCTGGGCGCAGCCGATGCCCCAGCTCACGATGCCGACCTGGACCCACTCGTTGGCGGAGTCCCGGCGGAACATCGGGCCGCCGGAGTCGCCCTGACAGGTGTCGACGCCGCCGGAGGCGTAGCCGGCGCAGATCTCGTCGCTCGCGACCAGCCCGCTGTAGCCGCTGTACGTCCGGCAGGTCGCGTCGCTGACGAACGGCACGGTGGCCTTGAGCAGGTACCGCTGCTGGGCGCCGCCCTGGGTCGCGGCGCCCCAGCCGGCGACGGTGAAGGTGCCGGTGTTGTACTGCGTGGTCGTGGCGATCTTCAGCGTCGGCAGGTTGATGGGCTGCGCGAGCTTGATCAGCGCCCAGTCCTTGCCGTTGCCGTTGTAGCCGGGGGCCCGGTAGACGTACGTGGACCGCACCTGGACCCGGCCGCTGGTGGACTGGAGGTCCACGACGCCGGCGGTGGCGGTGATGCTGGTGTTGGCGCCGGTGCCGCTGACGCAGTGCGCGGCGGTCAGCACGATCTGCTGGGTGTAGAGGGCGCCGCCGCAGCCCATCGAGAGCCGGACCATGAACGGGAACTCGCCCTGCGCGGCGCGGCTGCCGCCGATGACGGGGGAGGGGGCGGCCTGCGCGGCCGAGACGGGCTGAAGGCTGGCGACGGCGAGTGCGGCGGTGCCGGCGACCGCGAGTCTCTTGAGAGCGGTGAGGAGCTTCTTCATGGGTTGCTGCCTCCGTGGGGGGTGAAGATGCCTGAATGACGTGCTCATGACACACGTCAGGGCAAAGAAACACCCATGCACTGGCATGGGCAGGTCAAATCTGTCCCCTGGATTATGAGAATCCGCCGAGCGCCCGCACAAGAGGCCCGATTCAGCCACCCCACCGCCGGCGGCCGCCGGCGGTGGGTCCCCTGGGCTCCGCTCAGTCCTGTGCCGCCGACTTGGCGTAGTCCAGCAGTTGTTCGAAGTCGATCGCCCCGGGATCCCCGTGCGTGTTCTCCGGGACGTGCATGTGCCCGCACACCCCCCGGAACGCGTTCCACCGCTGGAAGCCCATCCGCTGCCCGCCCCCGTTCCCGGCGGATTTCGGGTACGGCGGCCACAGCGCCGGTCCGCGCAGCGGCACGTCGTGGTGGATGTGCATCCACGCCAGATACCGCGCCACGCCCCGCAGCGCCCACTCGGGCGCCTGGGGCCAGTAGAGGTGCGCCGGTTCGCTCGTGCGCCACTTGGCGTGGCGCTCGGGGTCGCAGGTGCCGACGAGTTCCACCTGGCAGACGTTCAGGGTGTTGGTCTCCACCCCGCCGCGCCGATTGACCAGCGCGCGCGAGGAGATGTCGATGTCGAAGTGCTGGTACCACCGCAGCCGCTTGGCGCCGAAGTCCGGCACGGCGGTGAGGTTCGGCGCGTTCGCGCCGCCCTGATAGTCGGGCAGCGAACGGCCCTCGGTGGTGTGCAGAACGACGGCGTTGACCTCCATCCGGTCACCGCCGAACTCGTTCTGGTACCAGTGGTCGCGGTTCGCGCCCGGGTAGTGCTGGGGTCCGGTCCTGGTGCTCATGACCGCGACTGTGGCACAGCTCACAGATGGCGGCCGGAAGCATTCCGCTTCCGGCCGCCATCTGCTGTTTTCTGATGTTTTCTGCCCTGCCCCGGGCGCCGGATCAGGCGTTCTTGATCGCCGAGATGTCGAAGTTCAGCTTTATCTTGTCCGAGACCAGAACGCCCCCGGTCTCCAGCGCCGCGTTCCAGGTCAGCCCCCACTCGGAGCGCAGGATCTCCGCCTTGCCCTCGAAGCCGGCGCGCTCGTTGCCGAACGGGTCCTTGGCGGAGCCGTTGAACTCCAGATCGATGGTGATCGACCTGGTCACGCCGAGGATGCTCAGATCGCCGGTGATCCGGTAGTCCTCGCCGCCCAGCGCCTCGGCGGAGGTGGAGCGGAAGGTCATGGTCGGGAACTCGTCGGTCTTGAAGAAGTCCGAGCTCTTCAGGTGGCCGTCACGGTCGGCGGACCCGGTGTCGATGCTCTCCATCTTCACGTCGATGGAGGCGGTGGACCGGGACGGATCGGTGCCGTCCAGGTGCAGCGACCCGGTGAAGTCGTTGAACTTGCCCTTGACGTTCGTGACCATCGCGTGCCGGGCGACGAAGCCGATCGTGGAGTGTGCCGGGTCGATCGCGTAGTCGCCGGTGACCGCGGCGAGGTCCGGCGTCACCGCGCTGTCGGCGGTGTTCCCGTCGGTGTCCTTGCGGCCGAAGATGCCCATGACGTGCCTCCTTGGGGACGAGAAGATCGTTTATGTTGAATCTTCAACGACGTTAACGCGGGCAACCCTAGACCTATTCCGGTACGGACCCCGTTAGGCTCGCCGCGTCACCCCGACGGCGGATCGCCCCCGGCGCGCCGTGCGCCCCGGTGTGAACGGTGTCTCATCCTCCGCCTTTGTGTGACCTCTACAAGCCACAAGCCTCCTGAGCAGTCAGAACGCCTGCATGCCCCCATGGTTCTGTTCGGTGGTACCAGGAAAACGCTCCGAGGACTGTACGGAGTCGACGTCTCCCTTTCCTTGGCGGGCTTCGTAAGGTCGCTACATGACCGTTTTGGAAGAGACGACGGGCGAACCGGACGCGGTGCTCGCGGAGCCCACGGACGCTCGCGGACGGGTGGCCGAGCTGCACGGGATCCGTGCGCAGGCGCTGGCCGGCCCGAGCGAGAAGGCGACCCAGGCACAGCACGCCAAGGGCAAGCTGACCGCGCGGGAGCGGATCGAGCTGCTGGTCGACCCGGGTTCCTTCCAGGAGGTCGAGCAGCTGCGCCGGCACCGGGCGAGCGGTTTCGGTCTGGAGACGAAGAAGCCGTACACCGACGGTGTCATCACCGGCTGGGGCACGGTGGAGGGCCGTACGGTCTTCGTCTACGCGCATGACTTCCGTATCTTCGGCGGCGCGCTGGGCGAGGCCCACGCCACGAAGATCCACAAGATCATGGACATGGCCATCGCGGCCGGCGCGCCGCTGGTGTCGCTCAACGACGGCGCGGGCGCCCGCATCCAGGAGGGCGTCTCGGCGCTCGCCGGCTATGGCGGCATCTTCCAGCGCAACACCAA